>DATDGG010000249.1:0-9154 GCA_036522235.1 Xanthobacteraceae bacterium | reverse complement strand
CACGTGCTTGGTGCCCAGGGCCCGGAAAACCCCTAACATGTGGTTACGGATCTTAAGCCGCAATCAACAAGGGAGACCGCCATGCGCATGATCGGCCGGCTCGCGCGTTCATGTATCGGACTGTTGTTCATCGGCCTGTCGCCTTGCGGGCTGTTCGTGCCGGCAGCCGCTTCGGCTGCGACCGACGAGCAGAAGCAGTTCGCCTGGGGCGTGGTCGAGCGCAATGCCACGCCGATGGCCAGGATCGGCGACGCGCTGTTTTACTTTGCCGAGCTCGGCATGCAGGAATTCGAAAGCACCAAGCTGATGAAGGAGGTGCTGGAGGGTGGGGGTTTCACGGTCGAGCTCGGCGCCGCCGGCATGCCGACCAATCTCTGGGCCCACTGGGGCTCGGGACATCCCGCCATCGGCATCGTCACCGAGATCGATGCGCTGCCCGAGGGCTCGCAGACGCCGATGGAGCTCAGCCGCAAGCCGCTGGTGGTAGGCGCTCCCGGCCACATGGAGGGGCACAATACCCATGGTGGGGTCGCGGCCGCGGCCGCTTTCGCGGTCAAGGAGACGATGACGCGCTACAACATCCCGGGCAGCGTCATCCTCTCGCTCGGGCCCGCCGAGGAGCAGCTGATCAGCCGGCCCTATATCGTGCGCGCCGGCTATTTCAAGAACGTCGATGCGATCATCTATCTCCACATCGGCGATCAGTCGGCCACCGGCTACGGTCTCGCCAACTACGCCTCGATCAGCGCCAGCTTCGCGTTTCACGGCAAGACCGCGCATGCGGCGGTCGATCCCTGGGACGCCAAGGACGCGCTCGACGCGGTCGAGCTGATGGATGCCGGCGCCGCCTATCTGCGCCAGCAGCTGCATCCGACCTACCGCATGCACCGCGTCATCACCAATGGCGGCGTGCAGCCCAACGTCATCCCGGATCTGGCCGAGGCCTGGTGGTGGGTGCGCGACGCCAACATGCCCGACGCCAAGGAGACGTTCGAGAAGCTCATCAATGTCGGCAAGGGCGCGGCGCTGATGACCGGCACCAGCGTGGATTATCAGATCGTGGCGGCGGGCTGGCCGCAGCTCGGCATGAAGGCGATCGCCGAGGCGATCCAAGGCAACATCGACAAGGTCGGCATGCCGCGCTGGAGCGAGGAGGAGCAGCGCTTCGCCCGCGACTTCCAGAAATCCGCCGGCCGGGCGGAGGTCGGGCTCAAGACCGCGGTGACGCCGTTGGGCGGACGGCCGCAATCCTACGCCTCGAACGACAACGGCGACGTCTCCTGGAGCGTGCCGGCCGGCCTGATGACATTTCCCGCGATCGTGCCCGGCATTGCCATCCACGAATGGCATGCCGCGATCACGCCGACCAGCACCATCGCGCACAAGGGCATGGTGACAGGCGCCAAGGTCCTCTCGGCCTCGATCCTCGATCTCATCACCCAACCGGAGCTGTTGCAAAGGGCGCGGCTCGAATTCGATCAGGCCATCAAGGCGACGCCCTATTTCTCCGTGCTGCCCCCCGACGCCAAGCCGCCACTCGACCTCAACAAGGCGATCATGGACCGCTATCGCCCGGAAATGCGCAAGTTCTATCTGAGCGAGCGCCCGCGGCTGAATTGATGCATCGCGACGGCGCTTCTCTTGACCTCTCCCCTTCAGGGGAGAGGTCAAGAGCGCACCAGCATCAGCTCGTGATCGGCACGATCGTGTCTTCCAGGATGCGCCAGTAGCGGTTCTCGACCCGCACCAATACGATCCGCTGCGCGAACGTCCTCGCCAGCGCGTGCAGCATCTCGATCACGTGCGGCGCCCGCCATGCGTCGGGCTGGCGCGGATCGCAGTTGGCGACGATGGTGTCGGCGTCGGGCTGGAAGAAAACGACGTGGCATTTCTCCGGCTTGAGCGCTTCGCCCATATAGGGGGCCATGAGCCAGCCGCACATGAAGTCGCGGCAGGGCTGCGGGCGGTGGGGATAGACCTTGCAACCGACGCCGACCGCGCAGTTGGGACAATCGACCCAAGCGGTCTTGTAGAGCTCCGGCACCGCCATCATCCGGCAGCATTCCGTGCACGAGCCGCACGATTTTTCAGAAGCGGGCGTCTGGTCGTCCATGGGTCGCGGCCGCGGCTGCGGAGATATGCCGAAGCGCCTAATGTAGCCCGCATGAAGCGTCAGCGGAATGCGGGACGGGCGGTCCCGGATTACGCTGACGCTTCATCCGGGCTACGACCTTGTCGGCTGCGGCTCAGCGATAGCCGCCGAACTTGTAGTTCAGGCCGAAGCGCCCGATGTGGTCGTGGACATCGTGCACGACGGCGATGCCGTCGGCGTTTCCGGCGGTGGCGGGAATCGTCGTGCTGACATTCTTGAGGCCGATATAGAGGTACTCGGCCTTGGCCGACAGAGAGTCGGTGAAGGCGTATTCGAAACCGAAGCCCACGGAGTAGCCGGGCACGGTCGTGCTGTTGCTGGTCGAGGTGATGAAGGCATTGCCGAAGTGGCCCATCGAATCGGTGGTCTTGATGGTCTCGACGGCGAAACCGGCGGTCAGGAAGAACAGCGAGCGGTCGGACAACACCGTCGTCCCCCAGCGCAAGCGCATGGTCGAGAGGAACGAAGCCTGCGTCGTGTTGGTCAGGACGTCGCGCGGATTGATGACCGGGATGTTGCTCAAGCTGCGCGTTGCGGTACCGCCCAGCCAATTGGCGTCGACCTCGATGCCGAATACGCCGCCGCTGCCTTCAATATTGTAGCCGGCCTGCAGCCCGCCGATGAATCCCGATGGATGCAGCGTCGTGCCAGAGGCGGCATCGATGGCAAGGCCGCCAGCTGCGCCAAGCCCCTCGAAATCGACATCGGTGGTGGTCGTGATCTTGTCGGAGCCCCAATGGCCACCGGCATTGCCGCCCACATAGAAGCCGGTCCAATCATAGACCCGCATGACCGGCGCCGGCGCCTTGTAGGCCGGCGCGGGGACAACTGAAGGAATCTCGAGATCGCCCGCGCGCGCAGGGCTCGGGCCCAATGCTCCGCTCACGCCCAAGGCCGCGCCCAAGACCATGAGCGCGACGCCCCCCGGCAGCAGCTTTCTCATCCCGACGCCCCCGCCTTGCTTTTCTTGTCCAACACCCGCAAGCCGGAATGGTACATCCCAAAAGCGCGTCTGGCTGTTGCAATACGGCAACAGCCACGCGGAATCGTCCGGCTGTGGAGAGGCGCTGATGGGTATCCGCGGAGGGCGGGCGGAGGCGGTCAGGACGGGCTCCGGTTCCGGCCGATGCGAACCTCGATGCGATCGCGCGGAATGTTGGGATCGGCGAGCGCGCCATTGCGCTGCATCAGCCCGGCATCCGCGAATGCCTTGACCATCATGGCGACAGGCCGAAGCACGCTCGGCGTCATGATCTGCCCGGCATTGACCATCAGCGAAACACCGGCCGGCTCCTTGCTGTAGGTGGCTTCGGCAACGCCGCCTTCCCCGAAATCCCAGCCGGCCGCGCGCAGGACGCTCACGATCTGCTCGCCGATATTCTTGCCTTCCGGGTCCCCCGCAATGCAGACGACGGAGAATTTCTGCCCGCGGAACGGCGCCAATACCCCGATCATCGCCTTCTTTTGTGCCTCGGTCAGGCCGCGCGGCGATCGCTCCTGCAGGCGGGCCACCTGCTCGTTGGTGCGGGCCACAGGTTCGGACTCGCGGCCCGCTGGTAGCGTTTGCGGCCGCTGCTGCGGCGCCTCGGCTTTCGCGGCGGGCATTTCCGTCGCGTGGGCGGCTGCGATCTCGGCGTCATGGCGCGCTTGCGCTTGCGCGTGCTCCGCCTCGATGCGCACGGCCTCGGCGCGCTCCTGCTCGGCTTGCTGCGATCTCACGTCCTGCGCCAGGGCGGCCATTTCGTCGCGCATGGCCACCAACGTGTCCTTGCGCCAGCTGTAGACCTTGGAAAGCACCTCGCAGCCCGCCAGCAAGACCAGGAGGGCGAATCCGGCCCAAAAGAAGATGTCGCCCCATTTGGCGGCACCCTCGATCGAGTTCCAGCCGGGCCACCAGGACATGACCTTCTCCCCCATCCGGGCCTCGACCTTGGCCCGTCTCCAAAGCCCCATTTTTGATGCTTAGGATAGCAGACGCTGCGGCCGACGCACCCTCCCGCGCGGGCGAGGAAGGCTGAGCGCGCCTTGCGGCACGCAGCCGCAGGGCCCCGCACGGCGAAGCTCGCCCTTTCGGAAGCGGCGGCAAACAGTTGCGGCGCCAGCCAATTTCGCCTAATTTGCGGGCGCATTCCATCACCATCCGGCCGAGATGGGGCCTGCTGGACCGTTGCTCACTAAACACGCCAATAAACACGCCAATTGATGGTCGTGCTCAATGATGGCGCGGACCAAGGCCGGGCGAGGCGGCAACGATGACCAACGCAAACGGGCCGGCAGCGCTGCCGTCTCGAATACTCGAGCGAGAGGTGGCGGATTGGCCCGGCATGCGGGCCATGGCCATCAAATTGACCTGCCACCAGCCCTTGGAGTTTAACCTCATCGAGCGGTGCCACCTGCTCGTGGCGCTGGAACAGGCCGAGCGCTACAACGGCGAGGCCACGGTCGAGGGCTTACCGAAATCGACGCGCCGCGACCTCGCCCACAAGCTGACATTCATCCCGGCGGGCTGCGCATTTTCCGGCTGGATGAAGCCCATGGCGTCGCTGCAGGCGACGCTGCTCTACATCGATCCGGGCATGCTGATGGTGGATGGCGCGGGCAGTGCCTCCGTGGCCGAGATTCGCCCGCGCTTGTTCTTCGATGACGACACCATCTGGCAGACCGTGCGCAAGCTGAAGGCGCAAATCGGCAGCACGCAAATGCAGGACCGGCTTTATGCCGAGGCGCTCGGCGCGGTGCTGGCGCACGAAATCGTCCGGCTCGACGATCGGGTCGGCGCTCTGCCGCCCATGCGTGGCGGGCTGGCGGCCTGGCAGCAACGGCGCGTCGTCGAGTTCATCGAGGAACATCTCGCCGACGAGTTCCCGCTCGCCGCCTTGGCGAGCCTCGCGCAGCTGAGCACCTATCACTTCGCGCGCGCGTTCAAGCGCTCGTTCGGCATTCCCCCGCACCGCTATCACACCAATCGCCGTATCGAGCGCGCCCGCGCGCTGTTGACCAACCCCACGACCTCGGTGGCAGACGTTGCGCTCAAGGTGGGTTTCAGCGGCGCCAGCGCATTTGCGGCGACATTCCGCCGGACCACGGGGCAGACGCCGACGGACTTTCGTCGCGGCCTGGAGTGAAATGTTCCGCCGGAGCCGGGGCGGATTTCGATCACTTTGACTCAAACCCCGTGCATGGATCAAACGGCTCCGCCATTCGCGGCGGAGCCGCCTGCTCGTTCGACGGCGCGATCATCTCCGGCAAAGCGGGGCCGCTTGCCGTCGAGAACGCGATCACGCCGTCTCCCCCCTCGAGCGGAGGGTCAGGGCAGGGGTCAGTTGCACACCCAGATTCGGCGCAGCCGCCAACCCGCGTGGGTCCGCACTTTGTGGATCTCCCAACAGTCGGTGTAGTTGGGATAATAGGAATCCGAATAGTAGTTATCGACCCCGAAGGCGAAGGCCGGGAAGAAGCGGAAGCGGTCATGGTCGTGGCGGTCGTGATCGTGGTCACGACCGCGGTCATGATCACGATCTCCCATCCGCATTCCGCTCATCTCGTGTCGCTCGTTTCCGCCAACCGGCCCGCTTGATCGCACCGCGCTGACGTTGCCGCCCGTGAAGGTCGCGCCATGGCTGACGCCGCTGGCGCCCTGGCCGATGCCGCCGCCGCTGGAGGCCGCGCCATGGCTGACGCCGCTGGCGCCCTGGCTGATGCCGCCGCCGGTGAAGGTCGCGCCATGGCTGACGCCGCTGGCGCCCTGGCTAATGCCGCCGCCGCTGGAGGCCGCGGCATGGCTGACGCCGCCGCCGCCCCCCCCGCCGCCGCCGCCCTTGCCACTCATTTCGCCCGCCGGTGCCGCGAGGGTCGCGCCGAGAACGATCGCGGTCGCAAGCCCGATAGCTGTTGTCGCGTGCATGAAGGTTTCTCCTCGACATGATTGCCTGGTGTGCTCCACCGTTCGATATGCGCGAAGGCGCGTTCGTTCGGTCGCACTCACCACAAGCTATGTCGAGCGCGCGATTCATGACGCGCCGCGCTTGCTGGCTTTGGCTTGAAATTGCGCAAATCGGCGCGGCGCAAAATCGAGACAGCGGCGGCAATGTGGATGAAGCGCGAGCGGTGTTTCAATACGTAGGGGCGCCCCATGGCCCGTCGAAGACGGGCGTAGACGCCCTGATGGTGGGCGCCCACAGCCAGGCGGGCGGCCACGAGGGCCGCCCCTACTGCGTCATCGGCGCCGGTTGCACGAAGGCGAGCGACACCCGCAGGCCCGGACTATTGTCGCTGAGCTCCAGTCGCGCATTGTGCAAGTCGGCGATCGCCTTGACCAGCGGGAGGCCGAGGCCGGTGCCCGGCGTCGAGCGGCTCGCCTCCAGGCGCACGAAACGCCGCAGCACCCGCTCGCGGTCGGCGGCGGGCACGCCCGGGCCGGTGTCGCTCACCATCGCCTCGACGGTCCCGCCGCCGTTCACGGCGATCACGCAGATCGTGGCGCCCTTGCCGGCGTGGCGGATCGCGTTCTCGATCAGGTCGGCAAGCGCTTGCGTCAGGAGATCGCGGTCGCCGGTCACCAACAGATTGGGACCGATCTCGGTGGTCAGCCGCTGACCCGCCTCGTCGGCTTCCGGGCCATAGGCGTCGGCGACGGTCTCGGCGACATCGGATAGATCGACCAGGTCGAAACGCGCGCGCCGCGCGCCGGCCTCGATCTCGGCGATGCGGAGCAGGGCGTCGAAGGTGGTGATGATCTGCTTGGCCTCGGCGGCGGCCGAGTGGAGCTCCGTCTTGGCCTCGTCGGCGGGCTTGCCTTCCGCCTCGGCCAGCCGGTGGAGCAGGCGCGTCATCGGGGTCTTGAGGTCGTGCGCGGCGTCGACGGTGATCTGGCGGGTCGTCTCGATCAGGATGGCGAGGCGGTCGAGGACGGCGTTCACCGAAACCGCCATGCGGTCGAACTCGTCGCCTGAACCTGCGATCGGCAGCCGGCTCCTCATCTCGCCCGACGCATAGGCGGTGAGCGCGACCTGCGTGCGCCCGAGCCGCCGGTCGACCCGCCAGGCGATGAGCGCGGCGCCGGCAAATCCCGCCAGCACCACGAATGCCAGGCTCCACAACAGCGCGCTGGTGAGCGCCTCGCGGGAATCCTCGACGATATCCATGCCCTGGCCGACCATGAGCGTGCGCGCTCCCGCGCGCCGGCCGTAGACCAGCGCCGTCGTGGAGCGAAATTCGTCCGGCTCGCGCAGCCCGATATCGTCCGCCGGAACCTCTTGCCAGCCGATGAAGGGGGACAGACCGGGCTCGCCGGCGATCCGCGCGCCGCGGGCATCGAACAGCGCCACGACGCGCTGCCCGCTCAAGGAGGCGAGCACGAGATCGGGCGGCTCGCTGCGCAGGCGGGCCGCGATCGCATCCGAGGCGGCGATGATGTCGGCGCGCAGATGCGCCAGGATTTCCTCGCGCACCAGCATATAGGTCACCGCGAAGGCGGCGACGACCGTGCAGATGAACAGCGCCAGAAAAAGCACGGCGATGCGGACCGCGCCGGAGCGGTGGAACGCGATCATCGCCGCTTCGCGCGCTCGGCGGGCGGCGGGCCATCCAGGATGTAGCCCATGCCACGCTCGGTCCTGATCAAGGGAACGTCGAACGGCCGATCCACCTTCGCGCGCAGCCGGCTGACATGGGTCTCCACGATCGACGATTTGGGATCGAACCGGAAATCCCACACCCGCTCGAGCAGCATGGTGCGCGTCATCAGTCGGCCGCGGTTGCGCATCAGCACTTCCAGGAGCTTGAACTCGCGCGGCATCAGCTCGATCGGCTGGTCGCCGCGCCGCACCTTGCGCCCGACCAGATCCATGACCAGATCGCCGGCCTGCAGCACGGTCGCCTCGCCGGAGGTGATCGGGGGCCGGCGGGCGAGGGCATGCAGGCGCGCCATCAGCTCGGAAAAAGCAAACGGCTTGCCGAGATAGTCGTCGGCGCCTGCTTCCAGCCCCTCGACGCGGTCGTCGATGCCGCCGCGCGCCGTGAGGAAGAGCACCGGCGTCTGCACGCCGGCGCCGCGCAGCGTCTTGACCAGAGCGAGCCCGTCGAGGCCCGGCAGCATCCGATCGATCACGGCGGCGTCGTAGGAGACGGTGGTGGCGAGGACGAGCCCCTCGCGGCCGTCGCCGGAATGATCGACCTCATGCCCGGCCTGACGCAACGCCTTCTCGACAAAGGCCGCGGTCGGCTGGTCGTCCTCGATGAGCAGGATTTTCATATGCCCTCGATCTCAATATAGCCTGATAGCCTGTAAAAATCGCCGCTCCCGAACCTTACAAAATTGTATGGTTCCAGAAAGGTGCCGGAAAGTCCGCTCTTCCACAAATAACCTGCCTGAGAGCGGAAAAATAAGACGTCTTGCGGTCAGGCAGCGCCAAATGCAGGGTTCCCCCAATTTTTGCGTTGGCGTGACACCACAAGACTCTGAACTTGCTGCAGAAAACTTGCTGGTGGTCCGGGTCGGCGCATGGTCTCCAGGCGCGAGATTCGGGCCACTGGCGCCATGTTTGGCGGGGGCGACGGTCCCGCTTGACGCTGAGGTGCAAATCAGATTATTCGGGAAATTGAAACTCACGAAGTGTGCCCGGCCGGGAAACCGCGCCGGGATTTTTTGTGCCTGGTCTGTAGGGTGGGCTGAGCTCCAAAAGGGCGTTTACGCCCGTCTTCGCGGGCTATGCGAAACCCACCGATTCACCTCGCCGCTGAAATTCCACTGACGGATTTCGGCGCGCGCGCCTGATCCGCCCTACGACGGCTGCTCGGACCAACAATGTCTTCGCTGGAGAACGTTCGAATCTCCTGCTGCGAGCTGCCTTCGAAGAGCTGGAAGTTTTCTTTGTCGAGGCCGGTGACGAGCCGGTTCATGGGATCGGTGATAGTGACCGGGACGAGGACGAGGTCGACATCGACCTTAAGCGGGCGCACGTGCGCGCTCAGGCCTGCGGTCGACGGGTCGGCCTCTTTCAT
>DATDGG010000248.1:0-2948 GCA_036522235.1 Xanthobacteraceae bacterium | reverse complement strand
GAGGCGTTGCTGCTGGCGCTGGATTTCGTTTTCGATGGCGCCGGGATTGACGGTCTGCGCCCAGGCCACGCTGCTCGCAACCGCGGTGAAGGCGACCGATGCCGCAATCGTCGGCCAGGACGAGGAGGGTGCCACGGCGCGCAGAGTTGGGCCGGCACTACCGGCGCGACGGTCGCGCTTCAAGATCAACGCGCCCCTCCCACGTCATTGTCGTCGGTCTTGACGGCCGGACCACCGCCCACATTCTCGACTGGCGGCGGCAGCTGCAGGCTGTCGAGGAAGAGCGCCGGCGGGAAGCCCAGCACGAACGGTCCCCAATGCGAGGACGGATCCCAGATCGGCGGCAGGCCCTGGCCGCCATCGCGGAAGGTCTGGCCGATATAGTTGGCGACGTCCCAACCCCCTCCGCCCAGCGCGGTGGTGACCGCGGACCCGGGACCGACCTGGATGACCGTTGCGTCGGTCCGCAGCTGATTGCCCTGCAGATACAGGTAGAACTGGAAGGTCGGCTGGTAGAGCTGGATGTCGAGACCAGTGAGCGGCGCGGGACTGCGGTCGTTGAGAAGAATGCGCTCTTGCGGCGTCGTCAGCGCGAATTGCCCCGGCACGTATCCTTGAGCGATTGCGACATTGGCGGCCGTGGTCGTGAGCGTGGAATCGACCACGCCATACGATCCGATATTGAGCCCGGCGGGCGCGTTGACATTGAGCTTGGCGGTCTGCGCGATGCCGCCGCGGTACCCGAAGACATTGAGGAACAGCGGCTGCGTCCCCGCCGGAGCCTGCGTGACGGCTGCGTTGATGCTGGTTCCGCCGACGGTGAGGCCGGTCGCGACCGTTGCCTTGTCGATGGTCAGGATGCCGGGGCTCTCGAAATCGGCGGCTCCGGTCAGGGCTGCGACCCTCGTGGCGTGCAGCGCCGAGACACCATTGATGCGGATGTCGCCGGTCGCTGTGCTTGCGGCGATCGAGGGCGTATCCACGAAAAGGGGCGCACCCGCCGGCGGCGCAGGCGGAGAAAGCCGCGAGGGCGTGCCGATGCCGCCCTGGGCCGTCAGTGAGACGCTGGCATTCGGCGCCTGCGCGACAATGTTGGTCTGCCCGTCGCCGTTGCTGACGATCGCACCCGCGACCTGCGCAGTGCCCGCCGTGACCGTGATGGCGGGCGGCCCGTTGGGCGCGGCGGGATTTTCCGTGCTGACGAGCTGGCCCAGCACGGCGTCGCCCGTGGTGGTGACGGCAAGCGCTTGCGCGGCACTGATCCGGGTGCCCGCCCCCATCAGCAACGACCCGGCCTCGAGCGTCACCGCGCCGCCGGTTGCCGCGAGCCTGCCGTTCGCCGCAAGTGCCAAGACCCCATCAGCGCCAATCGTGATGCCCCCGGCGGCGGAGAAATCGGCGATGGTGAAGTTGTTCGGCGCCGGATCGGTCGGCAGCGTCGGCCCGAACAGATAGGCGCTGCCCTGCGTCGAGCCGGAAAGCGCGCCCTTCGCACCCACCTTCACGGTGAGCGGCTGCAGGCTCGTCCCGATGTCACCCTGCGCCACCAGCGAGACCGTATTGCCGGTGACGGCGAGGCCCGGAATGTAGCCGAAAATGCCGCCAGCGAGATCGGTGATCGACACATTGCCCTTGCCGGAGACCACGCCGATCGTGGCATCGCCGCCCACGGCATCGAGATAGATGTCCTGCCCCGCGGTCGCCGTCACCAGCTTGCCGCCGATCTCGTAGGTCAGCGGGACGGAGCTCGTGCCGAGCGAGCCCGGATTGCTCTGATCGGTGATCAGCGTCAGGTTACCGGCCGCCTGAATCTGCACGGGGGCAGCCGAGGCCGCCGCCACGATGCTCATGGGCGTCACCAGGCTGACATCGCCGCCGGAAACGATATGCGCGATGCGCAGCGTATTGCCGGCGGCGTTCGGCAGCGAGGAGCCCTGCAGGAAGACGTTGCCGCTCGCGTTCGCCTGCACGGCGCCCCCGGTGCTGACGAACACCGGGGCGGTCTGCCCGACATCGACGCCGGTGATCTGCACGCCGTTCGGCACATTGCCCGGCGTGTACTGCTTGCCGTCCGCGCCGACCACCGTCACCGAGCCCGGCGTGGCGCCCGCCAGCGCGCGCCGCTGGCCAGACGACAACGAGCCCTGCTGCAGATCGTGCAGTGGGATGAAGACCGGGGCGGACAAGAGGCCGACGCCGCCGCCCGTCGTACTGAGCGTGACATTGCGCGCCGCGATCGTGGCCGCCGTGTTGCCGACTGCGGTCTGCGAGGCATTGACCTCGCTGATCAGCTGATTCGCGGTCCAGGTCGAGCCGAGCGAAAGCGAATTTGCCAGCGTCGAGCCCGCCTGCACATGGAACTGGTAGGTCGCATCCTTTTGCTGGAACTGCGCCTGACCCGTCCAGCTCGCGCCGACGCCCTGGGCAAAGACGCTGGCATAGTTCTGATACTGCGCATTGGCATAGGCCTGCACCTGCGCATCGGTCGGCGCCGCCACCTGCAGGGCGGCCGCGGCCTGCGGCCGATAGAAGGCAAGCGCCGCGCCATTGAGCGTGAACGTGCCGTTCTGGCCGACCAGGTTGGTGGCGAACCGCAGCACCTGCGCATCGGTCAGCGGCGTGAGCGCCGAGCCCTGGAACGCGACCCCGAGCGCGCGGGCGCTCGCGATCTGCGCGGCCTCGGCGAGCGGCCGATAGAGGTCGAGCACCGAAGCCAACGCAGCGCTGTCGGCCGGCGTGGCCTGGCTCACATTGCCGTTGCCGATGAGCGAGAAGTACTGGGTATAGTCGCGATTGAAGAGATTCTCGAACTGCTGCGCGCCGGCGCCCTGATTGGCGCCGTCGGTCAGATGCAGCTTGCTGACGATCGCCGCGATCTGGGAGTCGCTGAGCGCGCCGGTCGAGGTCTTGCCGCCCGCATCGACGAGATTGCCGGAAAGCACGTTGAG
>DATDGG010000247.1:0-4510 GCA_036522235.1 Xanthobacteraceae bacterium | reverse complement strand
CGGCGTGAGCGCACGGGAGATCGGGCGCACGCTCGGGGTGGCTCGCAGCACGATCCAGGACAACCTTGGACGAGCGCAGGCGGCCGGGATCGGCTGGCCGTTGCCGGCCGAGTGGACCGACGACATTATCGAGCAGCGGCTGTTTGCCCGCAGCGGCGTCAAGCCCTGCCGGCGCCGGCACATTGAGCCGGACTGGGCGGCGCTGGCGCGCGAGCTCAAGCGGCCGGGCGTCAACCTGATGGTGCTGTGGGAGGAGTACCGCGAGGCCGATCCGGACGGCTACGGCTACTCGCGGTTTTGCGATCTTTATCGGGAGTTCGAGCGGCGGCTGTCCCCGGTGATGCGCCAGCATCACGTGGCCGGCGACAAAGTGTTCGTCGACTACTCGGGCAAGAAGATCGGCATCGTCGATCCGGTCACCGGGGAGGTGCGCGAAGCCGAGATCTTCGTCGCGGTGCTGGGCGCCTCCAATTACACCTACGCCGAAGCGACCTGGACGCAGACGCTGCCGGACTGGATCGAGGCGCACGTGCGCATGTTCCGGTTCTTCGGCGGGGTGCCGCGCCTGGTCGTGCCCGACAATCTCAAGAGCGGCGTCAACAAGGCCTCGTTCTACGATCCCGAGATCAATCGCAGCTACGCCATGATGGCGGCGCACTACGGCGTCGGCATTCTGCCGGCGCGCCCGTACCGGCCACGCGATAAGGCCAAGGTTGAGGCCGGCGTGCGCTTTGCCCAGACCTATATTCTCGGCCGGTTGCGGCATCAAACGTTCTTCTCGCTCGCCGAGGCCAATCGCGCGATTGCGCAGGTGCTCGAACGCATGAACGGCCACGTCATGCGGCGCCTCGGCGTCAGCCGGAGCGATCTGTTCGCAAGCGTGGAGCGGCCGGCGCTGCGGCCTTTGCCGGCGACCGATTACGAGTTCGCCGAATGGCGTCTTGCCCGCGTCGGGCTCGATTATCACGTCGAGGTCGCGGGCTACTACTACTCGGTGCCGCACGCGCTGATCCGCGCCCAGGTCGACCTGCGCATCACCAGCCGCACCATCGAGGTGTTCCATCGCTCGAAGCGCGTCGCCGCCCATCAGCGCCGCTATGGCGGCCGCCGGCACGGTACCGATCCGGACCACATGCCAAGCGCACATCGGCGCTACGCCGAATGGACGCCGGCGCGCTTCCAGCGCTGGGCGCGCTCGATCGGTCCCAACACCGAAGGGCTCATTGTCGCCCTGCTCGCCAACCGCCCGCATCCCGAGCAGGGCTTTCGAACCTGCCTCGGCGTGCTGCGCCTGTTCCGCGGGCTCGATCCGGCGCGCGCCGAGGCGGTCGCGGCCCGCGCCGTCGCCATCGGGGCGCTCACCTACAAGAGTGTCGCATCCATTCTCAACAACAATCTCGATCGAACCACGCAGTCCACCGAGACGCCAACCGTAATCGCGCATCCAAACGTCCGCGGCCCCGGCTACTTCCACTGAAGGAGACTACCCATGCTCACCCATCCGACCCTCGATCTCTTGCACAACCTCGGTCTCCACGGCATGGCCAAGGGCTTCAAGTCGCTCGAGCAGACCGCCGAGACTCAAGGCCTCGAACATGCCGAATGGCTCGGCCTCCTGCTCGAGCACGAGGTGACGCTGCGTCGGCAGAAGCGCTTCGAAGCGCGCGCCAGAACCGCGCGGCTGCGCCACAACGCCAGCGTCGAGGACATAGATTACCGCGCCGCCCGCGGCCTCGATCGCGCCCTCTTCCGCAGGCTCGCCGGCTGCGACTTCATCCGCGAGCGGTGCAATCTGCTGATCACCGGCCCGTGCGGCGTCGGCAAAAGCTTCATCGCCTGCGCGCTCGGTCACAAAGCCTGCCGCGAGGACTTCTCCGTCCTCTATCACCGCATGCCGCGGCTGTTCGCAGCTCTTGCGCTCGCCCGCGGCGACGGACGCTATGCCAAGCTCTTGCGCGCGCTCGCCCGCGTCGATCTCCTCGTCCTCGACGACTGGGGACCCGAGCAGCTCAATGCCGAGCAACGCCGCGACCTCCTGGAGATCGTCGAGGACCGCTACGACACACGCTCGATCCTCATCACCAGCCAACTGCCGATCGACCGCTGGTACGAGATCATCGGCGATCCGACGCTCGCCGACGCCATCCTGGATCGCATCATCCACAACGCCTACAGGATCGAGCTCACGGGCGACAGCATGCGCAAGCTCAAGGCCGCCGCGCGCCCCGAATCCGAGGCCATATCGCCCGCGAAGGATGTCCCGACAGGCGTCAGCGTGCCCGCATCCAAGCCAGCAAAAGCGCACCGGAAATGACCGCGGTGCCCCAACGCCCGCCCGCCCCGGTGGGTCAACAGGGACCTCCCGCGCGCGCCGCCGCGTCGGCCGTGAGGGCACGCCGCGTCGTGCGCGGGCCCCTCCTATTGACTATTGACTACCGGGACGGCCTCCCGCCGTGCTTGGGGAACTCATCGCAGCCGCCACGTCGATCGCGATCGTTGCCACGCGCGCTTGACCCGAACCAAAAACGAAAACATCATCCCCTCGACCCGCCGGGGACGCCGCCAAGTGGCCGACTTCAGATCGGAACCATGGCCGGCTTCAAATCGGAACGGGTGGCCGGCTTCAAATCGGAATGCATGGCCGGCTTCGTCGGAATCCGCACCCAGGAGAAGGCGAACCGCCAGAAGAGCAAGGTTCGGGCGCGCGTCGAGCACGTATTCGGCGCACAGCAAACCTCCCCCGGAGGTCGGATCTGGAATTGTCCTGGCCGATGTTGAAATAGGAGGAGCGGCGTTGCTCGCCTTGAGCCGGTAGGCTCGGGGTGTCGATTCCACGAAAGGAAAGCAACGCCATGAAGACATCTAGCATGATGACGACAGTGCTGCCGAGGGCGCCTGTGGGTAAGGCGTGGGAAGAAGTGTCGGCCTCTTTTGACCGGTTCTGCCTGGCGGCCGGGATCGAGACGCTGGGCGCGATGATGGAAAAGGATGCCGAGGTGGCATGTGGACCCCGGCATTCGCGCGGGGAGGACCGGCGCGGTCATCGCTGGGGAAGAACGCAGGGCAAGATCGGTTTCCACGGAGGCAAGGTGGCGATCGAGCGGCCTCGGGTGCGTGAGCTCGACGGGAAGGAGCTGACGCTGGAGAGCTGGCAGCAGGCCATGGGCGAGGATTGGCTCGGCCAGTGGGCAATGAACCTGATGCTGATCAACGTATCGACGCGCAAGTTGCGCCGGGCTGTGCGATTGCCGGAGGGGGACGTACCGGCGCCGGCCGGCAGTGGGGTATCGAAGTCGGCGGCCTCGCGCCACTTCGTCGCGCTCTCGGCCGCACGCATGAAGGAGTGGATGGGCTCGGACCTGTCCAAGCTGGACCTGCTGGTGGTGCAGATCGACGGCATCCACATGACCGGCGAGCTCGTTCTGGTGGCAGCGATTGGCATCGACGGCGACGGCGTGAAGCATCCGCTCGGGCGGCTCGAGGGCGCGACCGAGAACAGCGCTGTCGTGCAGGCCTTGATTGACAATCTCGTTGCGCGCGGGCTCGATCCGGGCGTGCCGCGGCTGTTCATCATCGACGGATCGAAGGCGCTCTCGAAGGCTATCCGGCGAAGCTTTGGGCGCGAGGCGCTCATTCAACGATGCCAAATCCATAAGGCGCGCAACATCATGGAGCGGCTGCCGAAGCCGTTGCACGCGACCGTGCGTCGGGTGCTACGGCAAGCCTGGGAGTTGAAGGACGCCGGCAAGGCCGAGAAGCTCATTCGCAACCTCGCCCGACGGCTGGAACACGATGCGCCAGGCGTGTCGGCGAGTATTTTGGAGGGCCTCGATGAAATCCTCACCGTTACGCGGCTCGGCCTGCCGAACGAACTTCGTCGGGCGCTCGCATGCACCAACATCGTGGAGAACGTCATGAGCACAGTGCGTCGTGTCTGCCGTAACGTGAAGCGATGGCGATCGGCCTCGATGGCACTGCGCTGGGCCGCAGCCGCCATGCAGGAAGCAGCGAAAGGCTTCCGGCGTCTGAAGGCCCACAAACAACTTCCAGCGTTACGTGCCGCTCTGGAAGCACATCGAAGCGCAATCCACGGCGTCCTTGCTCGTCAAGCCAACGCCGCGTAACGTCAATCTAGGCAGCGACCGCTTCGCAATGTTCAACAAAACGCGAGACATCTCCTCTTTACTTAAGCCTCGGGACAGCAAGCTCCAGATCGAATCGATTCTTGGATAGGCGAAACAACGGTCGGCTGCATGCGGCTTCGACATGCTGGTCATCGCCGCTTCCCCGCTAAGCAAGACGGCATCTTCTGACATGAATGTCAACCGAGGCAGTATCTGGGAGATGAGGTGCCGTGGTAGCTAAGATTATTGATGGTGTCGCGATCGCTCGAACCATACGTCGACACTGCCGTAGTCGTGTTGAAGCTCTGGAATCCCAATCCGGCTTCACCCCAGGATTGGCTGTCATCTTGGTCGGCGAAAATCCTGCCTCACTTCTTTATGTCAGA
>DATDGG010000246.1:0-26982 GCA_036522235.1 Xanthobacteraceae bacterium | reverse complement strand
CAAGAAGCGCCCGAAGACGCGGCTTTTCGGCGAAATCCAAATCGATCAGGCTCATGGCGTGGCTCTCCGAATCAGGGCCACACAAGGGAATCAGACTTCCGGCAAGTCAGAAACAGCCGTTAACCCGAGTTCGGAGCCCTGCGTTAACGCCGCTGCGACTTGTCGAACGGAGTTCAAACGCCTAGTTTGAGGCCATCTCAAGAGAAATGCCGGCTTGGATCAACGGGTCGCCGGCAACGCTTATGGAACAGGTGAATGCTCAGAAAAGAACAGAACGACTTGCTGACCCAGGCCGGCCCCGGCACCCCCATGGGGCAGGTGTTCCGCAGCTACTGGCTGCCCGCCCTGATGGCGGTCGAGCTGCCGGAGAACGAAAGCCCGCCGGTGCGGGTGAAGATACTCTCCGAGCGGCTGGTCGCCTTCCGCGACACCGACGGCCGCTACGGGCTGGTGGATGAGTTCTGCGCCCATCGCGGCGTCTCGCTGTGGTTCGGCCGCAACGAGGAGCACGGGCTGCGCTGCCCCTATCACGGGTGGAAATACGACGTCACCGGCCAGTGCATCGACGTTCCCTCCGAGCCGCGCGAGTCGGGCTTCTGCCAGAAGATCAAGCTCAAGTCCTATCCGCTGGTGAAGCGCGGCCCGGTGCTGTGGACCTATATGGGCCCGCCCGAGCAGTCGCCGCCGCTGCCCGAATGGGAGTTCGCAACCGTCGCGCCCGAGCAGACCTTCATCTCCAAGCGGCTGCAGGACAGTAACTGGCTGCAGGCCATGGAGGGTGGCATCGATTCGAGCCACGTCTCGTTCCTGCATCGCGGCGACCTCGGCTCCGATCCGTTGTTCAAGGGCGCCAAGGGCAACGAATACAATCTCAAGGACATGCGGCCGCATTTCGAGGTGGTCGAGCAGCCGGGCGGCCTGTTCATCGGGGCGCGCCGCAATGCCGAGAACGGCAACTATTACTGGCGCATCACGCCCTGGGTGATGCCGACCTTCACCATGATCCCGCCGCGCGCCGACCATCCGATCCACGGCCATTTCTGGATCCCGATCGACGACGTGACCTGCTGGGCCTGGACCTACGATTTCCATCCGGTGCGTGCGCTGACCGCCCGCGAGGTCGACGCCATGCGCGACGGCGCCGGCGTCCATTGCAAATACGTGCCCGGCACCTACCGGCCGCTCGCCAACAAGGACAACGACTATCTGATGGACCGCGCCGCCCAGAAGGCCGGCAAGACCTATAGCGGGGTCGCGGGCTTTGCCAGCCAGGACGCCTCGCTGCAGGAGAGCATGGGGCCGATCTGCGACCGCACCAAGGAGAACCTGGTCTCCACCGACAACGGGATCATCATGGCGCGCCACCGCCTCCTGCGGGCCGCCAAGGCGCTGGTGGAAAAGGGCACCATCCCGCCCGGCGTCGATCCCGAGCACCACAAGGTGCGCTCCGCCTCGGTGGTGCTGCCGCCCGACCAGGCCTTCAAGGACGCCGCCAAGGAAGCCCTGACGGCGCGGCCCGGCGTGGCGCAGACGACGGTGTGAGAACTGGCGAATAGCGAAATCGCGAATAGCGAATAGGGGCAGTTTCGTTCTTCACTATTCGCTACTCGCCATTCGCGTTTTCAAAGAGCCCCCCATGGCCGGCCCCAAGCTCAAGACCGCTACCCGCACGCAAGGCAACAACCAGGCGCTCAAGGACGGCACCGTCAAGCCGCGCAGCTTCGCGTTCGACTTCGTCGAGGTCGATCCCATCATCGCCGCGTTCCGCCGCATGGTGCGCGGCGCCGAGTTCGACATTTGCGAGATGGCGATCACCACCTACATTTGCGCCCGCGCCTACGGCAAGCCGATGACCGCGGTGCCGGTTTTCCTGGTGCGCGCCTTTCACCACGGCGCGATCCTGGCCAGCACCAAGGCCGGCATCCGCACCCCGAAGGATCTCGAAGGCAAGCGGGTCGGGGTCAACCGCGGCTATACGGTCACCACCGGCGTGTGGGCGCGCGGCATCCTGCAGCGGGAATTCGGCGTCGATCTGAGCAAGATCACCTGGGTGCTCTCCGGCGACGAGCACGTGGCCGAGTACCGAGCGCCCGCGAACGTGGTGCCGATCGAGCCCGGCAAGAAGATGGAGGAGATGCTGGCCGCCGGCGAGCTCGCCGCCGCGATCG
This sequence comes from Xanthobacteraceae bacterium, assembly GCA_036522235.1. Lineage (GTDB taxonomy): Bacteria > Pseudomonadota > Alphaproteobacteria > Rhizobiales > Xanthobacteraceae > VAZQ01. The sequence goes on along the minus strand of DATDGG010000246.1, from coordinate 24,814 downwards.
GGGTCGACGTCAAATCCCCCGACGTCAAGCCGCTCATTCCCGACGCGCTGGAAGCGGGCCTCGCGGCGCTGCGCCGTAACGGCCACTACCCGATCAACCACACGGTGGTGATCAAGAACGAGCTCATCGCCGCCCATCCGCAGCTCGCCGCCGATGTGTTCGACGCCTTCGCGGGGAGCAAGCGCGTCTATCTCGATCGCCTCAAGGCCGGAGAGATCGCCAAGCCGACCGAAGTGGACGAGGTGCACCGCCGCGTCATGGCGATTACCGGCGACCCGCTCCCCTACGGCATCGCGCCCAACCGCAACGTGCTCGAGGAGCTGATCGGTCATGCGCGCAGCCAAGGCATCATCAGCAGGCCGGTGACGGTCGAGGAGCTGTTCGCTCCGTCGACGCACGGGCTCTCTGCCTGACTTCTCGCGCCGACCTTGTTATTGTTTGCACGTGCAATTCCAGAAGCGATTGTGGACAGGGTGCATGGAGGCCGGCGCGGAGAACCTGACGGGCGTCTGGCAGGGCCTCTACACCTATCCGATGGGTGGCGGATCGGTATCCTTTGTGGCCACGCTGATCGAGTCGGGTCACACGCTCAGCGGCTCGATCCACGAGCCGCGGACCATTGGCGCCGGTGCGGGCGAGACGATTTACGCAACGCTGCTCGGCGGCCGGAGCGGGAGCGCGATCTCCTTCGTCAAGACCTATGAGGGGAGCGCCGGTCCCGGTTACGGTCGCGTCGAATACGAGGGAACCTTGAGTGGCGACAAAACCGAGATCGAGGGCCGCTGGAATATTCCGCGCGCGGGGTCCGGCAAGTTCCTGATGATCCGCTCGGGCGGCAAGGCCGCGGCGATCGAGCAAAAGAAGTCCGTACGTGTCTGACATGGCAAATATCGTCCCGACCCATCGCCTCACCCACGCGGCGAGCCTCAAAATGCTGCAGGCCGGCGTCGCCAAGGCCGAGGAGCTCGGCTGCAAGGTGAGCCTCGCGGTGGTCGACCAGAGCTGCCGGCTCATCGCGTTCCTGACCATGGATGGGGCGCGTCACTTCTCGATCATCACCACGCAGCGCAAGGCCATCACCTCGGCCTCGCAGCGCCAGCCGACCGGCTATGCGGCGGAGGCGGAGGCGCTCAGCATGGCGGTCCGCATGGGCGATTTCACCAACGTGCCGGGCGGCTTTCCGATCATGGTCGCCGGCGAGGTGATCGGCGCGGTCGCGGCCGGCGGCGCCAAGATCGAGCAGGACGTCCTGGTGGCGAAGGCCGCGCTCGCGGCACTCGGCCTGCCGGGCGCGGAATGAGCACATTCATGTTTGCAAGCAGGCCACGACCCCAATAGCATCAGCCCCTGAAAAACGCGCAAGTCAGCACGCGGGAGAACATCATGGCAAAGACCTACAATATCCTGTTCATGGGCGCGGCCTATGGATCGCTGCTCGCTTCGAAGCTCTTGTTCGGCGGCCACACCATCAAGCTCGTCTGCCTGCCGGCCGAGGCCGACGCCATCAACCAGGATGGCATCCGGGTACGGCTGCCGATCCGGGGACGCAAGGATTTGATCGAGCTCAGCTCGCTCAAGCTCCCAGGCAAGCTCAGCGCCGGCGGTCCGGCCGGCGTGAACCCCGGCGACTACGATATGGTGGCGCTCGCCATGCAGGAGCCGCAATACCGCTCGCCGGGCGTGCGCGAGCTGCTCGACGCGGTCGCCAAATCACGGGTGCCGTGCATGTCGATCATGAACATGCCGCCCCTGCCCTATGTGAAACGCATTCCGGGCCTCGACTACGAGGCGCTTAAGCCGGCTTACACCGACCCGAGCGTCTGGGATTCGTTCGATCCGGCCACCATCACCCTCAACAGCCCGGACCCGCAGGCGATCCGCCCGCCCGACGAAAAGGTCAACGTGCTGCTGGTCACGCTGCCGACCAACTTCAAGGTGGCGCGCTTTGTCGACGACAAGTCGACCGCCATGCTGCGGCAGCTGCAGGACGAGATCGAGGCGATCCGTTACGACACGCCCGAAGGCAAGATCGAGCTGCCGGTGAAGCTCAAGGTCTACGACTCGATCTTCGTGCCGCTGGCCAAATGGGCGATGCTGCTCGCCGGCAATTATCGCTGCGTCACCAAGGACGGCATGCGCACCGCCCAGGAGGCGGTGCACAGCGACATCGAGACCTCGCGCTCGGTCTACAATTTCGTCTTCGACCTGTGCGTCCGGCTCGGCGCCAAGCCGGACGACTTGGTGCCGTTCGAGAAATACGCCGCCGCCGCGCAAAGCCTCACCCGCCCGGCCTCCGCGGCGCGCGCGCTGCAGAACGGCGCCCCCAATATCGAGCGCGCCGACAAGCTCGTGCAGCTCATCGCCAAGCAGAAGGGCCTGAGCCCCCCGGTGGTCGACGCAACCGTGGCGCTCGTCGACTCCCGCCTCGAAGCCAACCGCAAGAAAGCCGCGGCGTAAGCTCTTCCCCTCCCCTGAAAGGGGGAGGGTGGCGCCGAAGGCGCCGGGTGGGGGTCCCGCGCCCCGTCAGAGTCGGAGTTTGCGGCGTAACCCCCACCCGACCCGCTCCGCGGGTCGACCTCTCATCGAACTCGCGTTCGCAGACTTGAAAGCGTAGTGGTGGCTCTGCGGCACAACTTTTTCCCTCCCCTTTCAGGGGGAGGTTGGCCGACCACCTATTTGTCGCCCGAGATGGCCCGCCCCAGGCGCTGGGCGGTCTCGGTGGACGCCGAGGTGATGAGCGCCACGACGCGGTCGATCTCCGCCCCCGGCACCGGGGATACGTCGAGCCCCGTCTTCTGCGCATCGGCGAGGAATTCCTTGTCCTGCGCCAGCGCCGCAAAGGCCTCGCGCAGGGCAGCTACGCGATCCGCCGGCAGGCCGGGCGGCGCGATCACCGGCCGCGCCGCCGTCTTCTGAGTTAGATAGAGCTCCATCACCTTGCGATCGGCCTCGTTCTTCACGAAATCCAATGCGAACGGCACGTCGGGAAGCTCCGGCTCCCGCTGCAGCGCGCTCTGCAGCAGGATGTTGAGCTTCTTCTCGGCCAACCAGGACGGCCGCGCCGCCTTGAGGCTCGACCAGGACCAATCGCCGATCCCCTGCACCTCGCCTCGCTCCATCGCCAGCGCGATCTCGGTCGTGCCCGGATAGCCGGTGATGATGTTGAACCTGGTGCCGATCAGTGCGTTGAGCAGGCGCGGCGTGGTCTCGGGATCGATGCCCGTTGTGCCGCCGACGATCAGCTCCTGGTCGAGGAGATCCCGGAGGTTGCGATGCGGCGCGGTATGCCACGCTGCGGATACCCCGACCTCGCGGCTGATGCTGCCGATCCAGCTGAGCCTGTCGAGGTCGAAGCGGACGGCGGCCGGGTTCCAGCTTTTGATCAGCAGCATGCCGCGTTGAACCAGGGCAATGGCGGTGCCATCGCGGGCGGCCACATTGGCGATGTGGTTGGTGGCCGCGAGGCTGCCGGCCGCCGGCATGTTCTGGACCACGACGGCCGGGTGCCCGGGTAGGTGGCCGCTGAGATGCTTCGCGACCAGGCGTGCTTGCATGTCGTAGCCGCCTCCCGGGGTGGCGCCGACGATCAGCGTGATCTGCTTGCCGCTGTAGAATTCAGCGACCGACTGGGCGGCCACCGGAGCGCAGGCGAGCCCGCAGGCGAGAACCACCGCGACCGTTGCAATCGGCTGTCGCACGGTTGAGCTCCAGACTGCCCTGGAGTCCCTCGGGTCGCGGCCCGCGGCTCTTCCCCTTTCAGGGGAAGGTTACGGGAGGGGCTGCCGCCTTACGCCGTCAGCACCTCCAGCACATGCCCGTTCGGATCGCGGAAATAAAACCCGCGCCCGCCGCGCCGGTGATTGATCTTCATGTCGTCGAGCGAACCGGGCCCGCTGCCATAGGCGATGCCCTCGGCCTTGATGCGCCCGAAAATTTCATCGAACTCGCGCTCGCCGACCTTGAAGGCGTAGTGGTGGTTCTCGAAGGCGTCATCAGTGTCGAAGTCGAGCGTGAGCGTGTCGTTGATCTTGAGCGGCGCAAAGTGCGACACGCCGCCCTCGTAGTTGAGCCCCAGGATGCGCGCCAGGAATCGCGCCGAAGCCTCCTTGTCGCGCGCCGGGACGATCGTATGGTCGAGCACGATACCCATGTGCGCCTCCGTTAGGTGCCTCCGTCAGGCGAATGCGCCTCGCTCTCTCCCAAATAGGATGCCGGCTCCCCATATGAAGGGCAGTGCCGTGAATTTGAGGACGCCCAATGCCCGCCCACACCGCTCCCGTGCCGCCGGCGCCGGCCCGCGATCCCGAGCGCATCACGCACTACCACGCCCACATCTACTACGACCCGGCCACGCGCGATCGCGCCGTCCGCTTGCGCGAAGGTGTGGCCGCGAAATTCCCCACCGCCTTGCTCGGCCGCTGGCGCGACGCCCCGGTCGGCCCGCACCCACAATCGATGTATCAGATCGCCTTCCCGCGCGAGATCCTGCCCGCGTTCCTGCCGTGGCTCATGCTCAACCGCGACGGCCTGACGGTGCTCCTGCATCCGGAGACCGGCAACGACTACGTGGATCACACCGACCACGCCGCCTGGTTCGGCGCCATGCTGCCGCTGCGCCTGGAGGTGTTCAAAAGCGCTGGTAAATGACCTGGGACGGTGCTCCCCCAAAATCTCGATGATGGTAGGTAGGATGTGTTGAGCTCTTGCGAAGCCCATCCTCGCGGTGCATTCGGATAGAACGCTGATGGGTTTCGTAAGAACTCAACCCATCCTAAGGCGACCGCGGCTTCGCGCCCGTCTTCTCCAAAAACTCCAACACCCTTTGCGGTGTCGTCGCCTCGGTCTGTTCCGCCACCGGCACGTCCCAATATTCCGAGCCCGGCAAGCACTCCTCCAGATACCGCGCTGCTGACGTCGCGTGCGCGGCGTCGCGGCCGGGCACGATCAGGGTCGGGATGTCGACGCGCAGCAAATCTTCCGGCTCGGCGCCGGGCGCGGTGTCGCGGTCGAACAGGCCGCGGGCCATGCCGGCGACGATGAGCTTGTACTGGTCGACGTCGTGCTTCGCATAGGCCTCCGCAAACGCGCGGTCGTGCTTGATCACCGAGGCCCAGGGGCCGCCGCGCGGATCGCTGCCGAACGGCTTGCCGTCCCGGCCGACGAGCTCGACCACTGCCGCCAATCCGTTCTGCTGCACGAAGGCGAGGTGCTCGGCAAAGCGCTGGTGGCTCGAGATGCGGTACTTGGCACCGCCGACCGGCCAGAACAGGGTGAGGCTCAGCACCATCTGCGGATGGGCGACGCCGAAGGCGGCGACCGGGCAGCAGCCCATGCAGCCGCCGAGCAGATGCGCGTGCGCAATCTTGAGATGATCGAGCAGCCCTTTGCCCTGCGCCACATAATGCGCCCAGGTCACGCGCTCGACCCGGCCGCCCGATTGGCCGCATTCGCGCCGGTCGAAGATGATGCAGGTGTATTTCTTCTGCAGGTGCGCGAGCAGCCGGGTCTTGGCGTAGACGCCTTGCGTTCCCCACTTGTCCAGGGTCGCGTCGAAGCCCGCCGGCGCATACATCAGGAGCGGCGGGCCTGCGCCGGTGACCTCGTAGCGCGTTACGATCCCGTCGATGATGGCGCTCGGCATGATCTAACCGCTCAGCCCTTGATCTGGCGGCCGGCACGCGCGTCGGCGATCAGCGCCGTGAAAGCATCGAGCGCGGCTTTGGCGGTGTTGGCATAGGTGTCGGTCTTGGAATCGATCCATTTTTCCCCATAGCCGATGGCGGTGTGCGCCATGCGCACGCGTCCGTCGAGCCAGGGCCCGCCGCCAAAGCCGCCGATCACCGGGATTTTCACGGCGGCCACCACGGCGGCGCCCGCGACCGGCCCCGAATTGGTGAAGTCGAGGCAGGCGGCGCCGGCGTCTTCCAGCATCACGGCTTCCGCGACCAGCTTGGCGGCCATCTCCGCGGTTGCCTGCGCGCCCGCGCTCGCCTGCGCGCTGTAAGGGATGCCGTATTTCATGGCGGTCTGCGGGGTCAGGCCGAATTGCGCGAACACCGGAATGCCGGCGCGGGTGAGGGCGCGCACCGCGTCGGGAAACTCGGCTGCGCCGTCGAGCTTGAGCATGTCGGCGCCACCCTCCTTGACCAGGCGGATGGCGGCGCGCAGCGCCGCATCGACGCCCTCCTGCACCGGGCCGAACGGCACGTCGCAGCTCACCAGCGCCCGCGTGACGCCGCGGCGCACCGCCTTGCAGCAGACCAGCATTTCCTCGAGCGTGACCTCGAGCGGATTGGCGTGGCCCCAGAGATTGACCCCGACCGAGTCCCCGACGGACACGAAGTCGACCCCGGCGCGATCGGCGATGCGGGCGACCTGATAGTCCCAGGCGACGACGCCGACGCTCTTCTTGCCGTCGCGCTTCATCTGCTGCAGCGCCGGAATGGTCATCTGGTCCGCCATGCTTCTCCCCATTCATGCGATCGGGGCGCATAAGACAGGAGCAGGACCTCCGGTTCAAGTGCGGGCCTTAACGCTTTGGTAATCATCCGGCTTAGCCCCCGGCTAATGTTGTCCAGCTAATGTGTCGCCCGGCGGCAGGTGGGTCTTTGGATAGTCCCCGGGGCATAGAATGCGCTTTAGACAATTGTCGAAAACCCGGCCGGGTGGCCGGGCTCCAGGAGCTTTCGCCCAACCGCAGCCCGGGCCGGTGCCGATTGCCCGCCGCCGGATCGCCGTTCGATCGACGTCACGCGGTGCGCCCAAGATGACCGCGATCGCAGCAACCGCGGGTCAAGGTCATGCGCAAGCTCTTTGAACAGCAGCTCGCGAAGGCCACGCGCGAATCGGGTGCGGTCGATCTCGACGCGCTCGCCGATCTGGTGACCGCCGCCTATGAGGAAGCCGAACGCGACCGCCTTCGCTCCGATCATTCGCTCCGGCTGATGGCCGAGGAGATCGAGCAGACCCATGCCCGGCTGGTCGAGGCCTTCGATATCGTGCCCGAGGGCCTGGTTCTGCTCGACGCGAAGGGCCGCTACGTCCGCTGGAACCGCCGATATGTAGATCTCTACGATACCGCCCTCGACAAGATCGCGGTCGGCGCGAGCTTCGCTGATTCAGTCCGTGCCTGCGTCGAGCGCGGTCACTATGTCGATGCGATCGGACGGGAGGAGGCCTGGCTGGCCGAGCGGCTCGCGCAACATGATCGCTTCCGGAATTCTTCCGAGCAGCACATTTCGGGCGATCGCTGGGTGCGCGTGGAGGAACGGCGCACGGCCGACGGCGGCAGCATCGGGGTTCGCATCGACATCACAGATCTCAAGCGGCGTGAGGAGTCGTCCCGGCTCTTGTTCGATGAAAATCCGATCCCGATGTGGGTCGTCGATCGTGATACAAACAAATTTCTCGCCGTCAACAACGCGGCGATATCGCACTACGGCTATGATCGCGAAGAATTCCTGAAGCTGACGCCATTCGATATTCGCCCGGCGGAAGATCACGAGAAATTTCGGCATTACATGCACCGGAGCCAATGGACGCAGGGCGGCGCGACCTGGCGCCACTTCAAGTCCGACGGCAGCCTTGTCCTGGTCACCGTCTATAGCCGAGGCATCGTTCAGGACGGGCGCCCCGCCTCGCTGTGCGCAATGATCGACATTACCGAGCAGTCCCGCGCCGATGAGCGGGTTCGCTACATGGCCCACCACGATTTGTTGACCGGCCTGCCCAATCGCGCGCTGTTTCTGGAGGAGACCGAGGCCGCGAGCGCGAGCCTGCGCCAGCGCGGCGAGATGTTCGCGGTCTTCATGCTGGACCTCGATCGGTTCAAGGACGTCAACGACTCGCTCGGCCATCCGGCCGGCGATGCGCTGCTCAAGGATACCGCGCGGCGGCTCAAATCGGTGCTGGGTGAAGCCGGGCTTCTAGCGCGGCTTGGCGGCGACGAGTTCGCGATCCTGCGACCGATGGCAACCGACGGCCATGCGGATGCCACTACGCTGGCGGAGCGAATTGTCAAAGCCATCTCTGAGCCCTACGAAATCGAGGGCTCGAAGGTTGTCATCGGGACCAGCATCGGAATTGCGCTGGCGCCCTGCGACGGCACCGAGCCCAGCGCGCTGATGAAGCACGCCGACTTGGCGCTCTATCGGCAGAAATCCGCCGGTCGCGACGGCTATCGCTTTTTCGACGCGCAGATGACCGTGGACACCGATGCGCGCCACCAATTGGTGCACGATCTGCGCAACGCGATATCCAACGACGAATTGGAGCTTCATTACCAGCTCTTGCTCGACGTCAAGACGCGCAAGCCGTGCGGCGCCGAAGCCTTGGCGCGCTGGCGGCATCCGCAGCGCGGGGATATTCCGCCGAGCGAGTTCGTCGCCCTGGCCGAGGAAAGCGGGCTCATCGCGCCGCTCGGAGAGTGGGTCATTCAAACGGCTTGCGCTGCAGCCGCCAGCTGGCCCGCCCACGTCAAGGTGTCGGTCAACCTGTCGCCGATGCAATTCCGCAAGATCAACCTGCTCGACGTCATCATCTGCACGCTGGTCGAATCCGGCCTGTCGCCCGAGCGCCTCGAGCTCGAAATCACCGAATCGGTGTTGATCGAAAGCCACGCCGACATTCTACCGGTGATCCGGCAACTGAAGAATCTCGGCATCTCGATCGCGCTCGACGACTTCGGCACCGGGTATTCCTCGCTCAGCTATCTGACCATGTTCCCATTCGACAAGATAAAGATCGATCGATCTTTCATCCATGATTTGATGACGCGAGCCGAATGCAATGCCATCATTTCCTCGGTGCTCGCGCTTGGACGCAGCCTCGATATCGCCATCACGGCGGAAGGGGTTGAAACGAAAGAGCAGTTCGAGCTGCTGGCGTCTCTGGGCGTGGACCAGGTCCAAGGCCATCTGTTCGGCGCCGCCTGCCCGTTGTCGGAACTGAGCTTCGAGCGCATCCGCCGCAAGCCGGTCGCGGTGAGCGCGGCGTAGCTGCCCGGGTTGGACCAGATGTCTTCCACCATTGCCAACCGCTGATGCATGACAATGAGCGCCCGACCCGCAACCAGGATGGACGAGCTCGAGGAGCTGATCGCCAGCAAGGATATCGGCAGCCGTGCCCAGGCCTTGCGGCGTGTGACGGATCTCTTCGTGTCGGGCGGCGCCAGGCTCTCCGACGATCAGATCGCGCTGTTCGACGAGGTGATGGGCCGTCTTGCCCGCGCGATCGACACCGCGGCGCGGGCGGCTTTTGGTTCCCGGCTGGCCGCGATACCATGGGCGCTGCCGCAGACACTTCGCGACCTGGCGCTCGATGACGAGATCACGGTGGCGGAGCCGATCCTGCGCGGCGCCGTAGAGCTCGATGCGGCGACCCTGGTCGAGGGCGCCAAGACCAAGAGCCAGGACCATCTGCTGGCGATTTCCCGGCGCTCGTTCTTGGCGGAGAGCGTGACCGAGGTGCTGGTCTTGCGCGGAAACCGGGAGGTTGCGCTCAGCACTGCGGGCAATTCCGGCGCCAGATTTTCCGAAGGGGGCTACGCGACGCTGGTGCAAAGGTCCGAAGCGGACGGCGAGCTCGCGGTTTGCGTCTGGTTACGCAAGGAGATTCCGCGCCAGCACCTGCTGCGATTGTTCGCCGATGCTTCGGCGAGCGTGCGGACCACGCTCAAGGCGGCGGATCCCAGCAAGGCGGATTTGGTTCGCGACATGGTCGCCAAGGCTTCCGAGCAGTTTCAGGCCGAGAGCCGCCGGCACTCGGTCGATTATGCGGCCGCCGAAGCGGCGGTCCGTTCGTTGCAAGAGCACGGCCGATTGTCGGTGACGAGCCTGGCCGAGTTCGCGCGCGCCGGAAAATTCGACGAAGCGACGATCGCGCTGTCGCTCCTGAGCAATCTTCCGATCGGGCTGGTCGAGCGCGCCTTCACCGGGGACGTGGTGGACCAGATCCTGGTCCTGGCGAAGGCGATGGGGCTTGCCTGGGACGATGCCAAGGCGCTCCTGTCGTTGAAAGCAGGGGTCAACGGCGGCGCGATCGATCTCGATCTGTGCCGCGCGCGGTTCACCAAGCTGAGGTCGGAGACGGCCCTGAAGACGATTCAGTTCTATCGACTGCGCGAGCGGGCGGCATCTGGGGCGGCCTGACGGAGACGCGTTGATTCAAGAGCGGCGACCTTGACAGGTCCGTGCAAATCAGTGCATTCGGGAAATTGAAACTCGCGAAGTGCGCCCGGCCGAACCTGCGCCGGGCTTTTTGTTTGCTTCCGGTGCCAGAAGCGTAGGGGCGCCCCATCGCCCGTCGAAGACGGGGGCGTAAACGCCCTTATGGTGGGCGCCCGCGTGCACTGATGCGAAGAGGGCGGCCACGAGGGCCGCCCTACGTTAAGCCGTCCCTCCCTACGAACCCGGCTGGCTTCAACCCATAACCACGGTTCTTTGTTTCCGGATTGTATTTTCAATAAAATAGCGCGGAACCCTGCGGCGAGACACAGGACCTAGACTGGGGCTGAATGCAATGCCGCGGGAACTTAGGCATGAGGGGAGCGCCGTGTCCGAAACCAAAAGATCAGGCACCGAACCAGGCTTCGAATTCCGCCAGAACATCGTCTATGCGACCCATGACGGCGTCGCGCTCATGGGTGACCTTTATCTGCCGCGGGAAGGGGGGCCGTTTCCGCTCATCGTCAACGTGCATGGCGGCTATTGGCGCCGCGGCTCGCGCGACACCTACCAATATTGGGGACCGTATCTGGCGGCGCGCGGTTATGCGGGCTTCACCATCAGCTATCGGCTGACCAAGCCCGGGCAAAAGACCTATCCGGAGGCGGTGCACGATGTGCGCGCGGCGGTGCAATTCATGCGTTCGCGCGCCGAGGAATTGCGGCTCGATCCCGACCGCTTCGCGCTCTGGGGAAATTCCGCGGGCGCTCAATTGGCCGCCCTGGTGGCGCTCGCGGGCGACAGCGTGCCGTTTGCCGGTGCCTATCCGCAGGACCCGCAGGCGGGGGTCTCGACCGGCGCCAAGGTCCTCATCGGCACCTACGGCATCTATGACCTGCTCGGTCAGTGGCGGCATTCGCAGATCGGCAATCCGGGCGACAACCTGGTCGAATCCTATCTCGGCTGCTCGCCCATGCAGGACCGCCGCCGCTATTTCGATGCTTCTCCGCTGAGCCACGCCGTCATCGGCAACAACAAGACCGCGGTCTATCTGAGCTGGGGCACCGAGGACGACGTGGTCGACCATCGCACCCAGTCGCTCGAATTCCTGCTGGCGCTCAAGCAGGCGAACTTCAACGTGCGCAGCTGCGTGGTGCATGGCGCGCCGCATTACTGGCTCAGCGATCCGATCGAGGAGCAAGGTGGCGCGATGAGTCATTCGGGTTTCCTCGCCCCGCGGTTGTTGCGCTTTCTCGCCGAGCGGCTGTGACTCGGCCTTGATTTTGGGTGTATGATTCACTTCACGAATGACCTGAGCCAGGGAGGCGCCAGATGGTTGCATTCACGGTCAACGGCCAACGCCACGAAGTGGGCGTGGACGGCAATACCCCGCTGTTGTGGGTGTTGCGCGAGCATCTCAAGCTGACGGGCACCAAGTTCGGCTGCGGCATCGCGTCGTGCGGCGCCTGCACGGTGCATATCGACGGGCAGGCGACGCGCTCCTGCGCCATGCCGGTCTCGCTGGTCGCCGGCAAGGCGGTCACCACCATCGAGGGGCTTTCGCCCGATGGCAGCCATCCGCTGCAGAAGGCCTGGATCGCCGAGCAGGTGCCGCAATGCGGCTACTGTCAATCCGGCCAGATCATGCAGGCCGCGGAGCTCCTGACGCACAACAAGAATCCGTCCCGGGCCGAGATCGTCGAGCACATGGACGGCAATATCTGCCGCTGTGGCACCTACCTGAAAATCATCAGCGCGATCCAGCGCGCGGCGCGGGAGGGCTGAGCCATGAACCAGCACGCAAGCATCAACCGGCGCGACTTCCTGGCGAGCGCAGCCGGCCTCACCCTGGCGCTGACCATCGCGCCCGAGCGGTTCACCGGCATGGACGAGGCGATGGCGGATACGCCGCTGTCGCCCAATGCCTGGCTCACCATTTCACCCGACGGCGCCATCACGGTGGTGTCGCCGGCAGCCGAGATGGGGCAGGGCACCTTCACGACGATCCCGGCCATCATTGCCGAGGAGCTCGATGCCGACTGGTCGAAGGTCAAGCCGATCTTCCCGCCCACCTGGGACGAGAAGAAATACGGCAATCCGGAATACGGCATGAATTTCCAGACCTCGGCGAGCGCGTCGATCCGCGGCTATTTCAAGCCCGCGCGCCTTGCCGGCGCGCAGGCGCGGCGGGTGCTGCTCGACGCGGTCGCGGCGAAATGGAACGTGCCGGTGGGCGAGCTCTCGACCGAGCCGAGCACCGTGGTGCACAAGACCTCGGGCCGGCGCATCGGCTATGGCGAGATCGCGGCTTTTGCCAGGGCTCCAGCCGAGCTGCCCAAGATCGAGGAGAAAGACCTCAAGGACCCGGCGAGCTTCCGCCTGATCGGCCAGCACGTCCCGCGCGTGGAGGTGCCGCTCAAGGTCACGGGCGCCGCCAAATACGGCATGGACGTGCAGGTGCCCGGCATGGTCTACGCCGCGGTGCTGCAGTCGCCCTATCCGGGCGGCTCACCCGAGACGGTGGACGACAAGGCCGCGCGCCAAGTGCCCGGCATCACCGATGTGGTGAAGCTGCCGGAAGGCGTCGGCGTCATCGGCAATACGGTCGAGGGCACGCAGGCCGCCAAGAACCTGCTCAAGGTCACCTGGTCGTCGAACGCCATCGGCGCGCATCTCGACAGCGAGCGCGCGCTCGAGGAGTTTGCCGCGATCGGGCGCGACAAGAGCCGCGATGGCGTTGCCTATGCGAAGGAGGGCGATGCCAAGGGCGCGATGGCGGGCGCCGCAAAAGTCTATCGCGGCGAATACCGCACACGTTACGTCTACCACGCCCAGATGGAGCCGATGAACGCGACCGCTTCGGTCAGCCCCGACGGCAAGTCGGCCGAAATCTGGACCGGCACCCAGGCGGCGAGCGGATTGCTGAACGAGGTCGCCAAATTGCTGCAGACCGAGCGCGCGAAGATCACGCTGAACCAGCACTTCCTCGGCGGCGGCTATGGCCGGCGCGGGGCTCATGAGACGGTGCTCGACTCGGTGCGGCTCGCCAAGGCGGTCGGTAAGCCGGTCAAGCTGATCTGGAGCCGCGAGGACGACATCGCGTTCGGCAAGTTCCGCCCGATGACCGCGCATTACATCGAGGCGGGGCTCGACCCCAAGGGCAAGGTCGTGGCGTGGCACCACCGCGTGGTCGCCGAATCCGTCATCGCCTATGTGTCGGGCGATCCGACCCCGCGGCAGGACCGCATCGTGATGAAAGGTTCGCCGATCCCGCAATATCCGATCGCGAACAAGCTCGCCGAGCATGTGATCGAGCGTCGCGGCGCCCGCGTATCGCCCTGGCGTGGCGTCGGCAACGGCCACAACGCATTCGCGGTCGAGAGCTTCATCGACGAGATGGCCAAGGATCAGGGCAAGGATCCGATCACCTTCCGGCTCGAACTGTCAGAGGGGGTGCCGCGCATGCAGACCCTGCTGCGGGCGGTCGCCGAAATGTCGGACTGGAAGCGCAAGCGCGAGGGCACCGCGGTGGGAGTGGCCACCATGGTGAAGGACGACACCTTGTCGGCCGGCGTCGCCGAGGTGTCGGTCGACCGCGCGACCGGCAAGATCAAGGTGCACAATGTGTGGTGCGCGATCGATGCCGGGATCGCGGTGCAGCCGCGCAATCTCGCGGCACAGACCGAGGGCAGCATCATCTACGGCCTCGGGCATGTGCTGCGCGAGAAGATCGTCATCAAGGACGGGCGGGTGCTGCAGTCGAACTACACCGACTACGAGGTGGCGCGCATGTCCGACGTGCCCAATATCGAGATCAAGGTGGTCTCGACCAACAACCCGCCGACCGGCGCCGGCGAGGACGGGCTACCAGTGCTCGCCGGCGCTGTCGGCAATGCAATCGCGAGCTTGACCGGGGTGCGGCTGCACGAGCTGCCGTTCGCGCCGGACCGCGTGCGCGGCGCACTCGGGGCTTAGGGCAAAGCCGCCGGCAATCGTGGCGGCCGACCGCCGCTCGCATTGTCATGGCCGAACCTGTTCCGGCCATCCCAATAAGGATGGCACGGCGCTTCCCTAATCGAGACCGCCGGGACAAGCCCGGCGGTGACACTCTATGTCAGTCCTTCGCGTTCTTGCCCACGAAGTCCTTCAGCGCCGCGACGTCCTTCTGCTCCGCCGCAAAGTCGCGAGCGATATGCTCATAGAACTCGGCGACTGCCGCATACATATGCTTCGAGGCCTCGGTGTCGCCGGCGAAATCCGAGACTTCCTCCATCTCGGCGACCCAGCGATAGGCCTTCGAATACATGGCGGGCATCTGGCGGCTGAACCAGGCCAGGAGCTGCGGCTGGCTCTCCTTGAGCTCGAGGAACAGCGCATCGGCCGAGCCGCCGTGGGTGGCGGCGATGAACATGGCGGCGGCGATGGCGGTAATGCCCTTGGTGATGCCGCCGTAGGACATTTTGAGCGCCGAGGCGGCGCTCAGCGGGCCATCGAGGACCTTGACCTTGAGGCCGAACTGGCCGAGCGCGGCAAAGCGCGGCGCATCGCGGCCCGACGCATAGAAGGTCGGCCCCCCATAGTCGGGCCGCGGCGGCGCGCCGACGATGCCGGCATCGACGAACGGGCAGCCGGTCGGGGCGATGGCGGTGGCGATGCGCTCGACGGTCGGTGGGCTGACCGCGTTACACTCGACATAGACCGGCTTGCTGTTGCTCGCTGTCAGCGCCGGCGCGAAGCGTTGGGCGAGCGGCAGGGCATCGCCGGGCGGCAGGATCGAGAGAATGATATCGGCGCCGGCGATCTCGTCATCGCTCGCGTCGGTCAGCCCGGCCGCCTGGGCGCGCGCGACGGTTGCGGCGCTGCGGCCGTTGAGCGATGTCAGTACCTTGATGCCGTGCTCGACCAGACGCTTTCCGACCGGCGCGCCCATGGCGCCCGGCGCAATCACGGCGACGACTGGATTCATCGTATCTGTCTCCGACTAGCTCTGCTCACCGATGAATTTGCCGCCATCCGCCCGATGAGGCAAGGTGCATAGGTATGATTTCGCGTGGGCGCGCTCGATCACGACAATGAGTTGCGCCGCCTTCGTTCATTTGAGCCCGCGCGCCGGATTTTCTTGGCAATGGCAAGAGATTGGGATTTGCTGCGGCCGCCCAATGGGCCAATACGAAAATCTGGGAGACGCCCCATGCCGGACCGACGCGACGATGTTTGTTACGAGCTCGCGCTGGCGAGCCGCATGCTGGCCAACGAGGGCGTGCTCGATGCCTTCGGTCATGTCAGCTTGCGCCATCCCGGCGATCCAAGCAAATTTCTGTTGTCGCGCTCGCGCTCGCCTCAGCTGGTCGAGGCGGCGGACATTCTGGAGTTCACGCTCGATGCCGAGCCGGTGCGCCCGCCGGCCGATCGCCTGTTCGCGGAGCGCGTGATCCACGGCTGCATCTATCAGGCGCGGGCTGACGTGGTGGCGGTGTGCCATCATCATGCGGCCGCGGTGCTGCCATTTTGCGTCGCCGGCGTCCCGATCGTGCCGGTGTTCCATCTCGGCGCCGCCGCCGGAGGCGCGCTGCCGTTCTGGGACCAGAAGGAGGAATTCGGCGACACCAATCTCCTGGTGGCCAAGCCCGAGGAGGGGCGCTCGCTTGCCCGCGCGCTCGGACCGCACGCTGCCGTCCTGATGCGGAATCATGGCGCAACCGTCGTCGGGGGCGATTTGCGCGAGCTGGTTTCGCGGTCGATCTTCATGTGCCAGAATGCGGTCTATCAGTTGCAGGCGCATTTGCTCGGCAAGGTCGTGCCGCTGACGCCGGGCGAGACAGAGCTCGCGGGCTCCCTCAATGCGCTGCCGAACGTGGTTGGGCGGACCTGGGAATATTGGTCGCATCGGCTCGCCGAGGCGGGGCGGCTGCCGCCGGCTCCCGCGCGCCGCAAGTCCAAGCCGCGCGTGACGGCGCGTTCCGCTGCCAGGGGCAAGGCCGCCCGCCGCAAACGGAAGTGATCTTGACGGCATGATGCCACAGCGGCTTTGTGGCATAATGGCGTTAGCTTTCACGACGGGAGGACGGTCATGCAACGAATTGACGCGCGCACTCTTGTCCGCGCGATCGCGCTCATCGCGCCGCTTCTCGCCGCCCCGGTCGCGGCGCGGGCCGACGATCAGCTCAAGGTCGCGGTCGGGCAGATCAACAATTGGGAAAATCAGATGCCGACGCTCGGCCAGGACGCCGGCATCTTCAAGAAGCACGGGCTCGTTCTCGACAATTTCGGCACTGCCGGCGCCGGCGAGACCATGCAGCCGATCATCGCCGGCAGCGCCGATATCGGCATCGGGGTCGGGGTCGCGGGCGTCATGCGCGTGTTCGCGAAGGGCGCGCCGGTTCGCATCCTGCTGCCGGCCTTTACCGGTACCGGCGACCTCTACTGGTACGTCAAGGCCGATTCCCCGCTCAAGGCCCTGACCGACACCACCGACAAGAACACCATCGCCTATTCGACCAGCGGCTCGAGCTCCAACAATATCGTGGTGGCCTTCGTTGACAATCTCGGCGTCAAGGCAAAGCCGGTCGCGACCGGCACGCCGGCCGCGACCTTGACCGCGGTCATGTCCGGCCAGGTCGACATCGGCTGGGGTGCGTTCCCGATGGCGCTCAAGGAAGTCGAGGAGGGCAAGATCCGCATCATCGCGCGCGGCAGCGATATCGCCTCGCTCGACAAGCAGACCGTGCGGGTCGTGATCGTCAATGCCGACATCCTCAAGAATCGCAAGGATGCGATCACCCGCTTCGCGCAAGCCTATCGCGAAGCGGTCGACTGGATGTATTCCGACCCCGATGCGATCAAGCGCTACGCGGCGAAGGTTTCGAGCCCGGACGATTTCGTGCGGCGCTCGATACCGACCATCTATCCGAAGTCAACGTTGCAGACCGACGAGATGAAGGACCTCGACGGCATTCAGCGCGACGCGGTGAAATTGAAGTTCCTCGATCAGCCGCTGGGCAAGGAACAGCTCGCCCAGCTCCTGCAGATCCCGCCGCGCTGAATTCTACGTTAAATCAGCACTTTAAGGCGCCGGCTTCGAGCGAGCGCGGCGCCCGCCGAAGACCGGCTTGCGCTTTTCCATGAAGGCGCGCACGCCTTCGGCGTAGTCGGGCGTGAGGCTTGCCTGGCGCTGCAGCTCGCGTTCGAGGTCGAGCTGGCTCTCGAGATCGTTGTCCCAGGAGGAGTCGAGCGCGCGCTTGATGAGGGCGAGCCCGATGGTCGGAGCCGCGGCGAAGTCGGCGCAGAGCTTCTCCGCCTCCATCATGAGCGCGCCGTCGTCGACGGCTTTCCAGATGAGGCCCCAGGCCTCCGCCTTCTCGGCGCCGAGCGGCTCGGCGGTGAGCGCGAGCCCGCGGGCGCGGGCCGCGCCGACCAGGCGGGGCAGGAACCAGGTGCCGCCGGAATCCGGCACCAGGCCGATCTTGGCGAAGGCCTGCACGAAGCTCGCCGCGCGCGCCGCCAGCACGATATCGCAGGCGAGCGCGATATTGGCGCCGGCACCGGCGGCGACGCCGTTGACCGCGGCGACGACCGGGAAGGGCAGGGCGCGCAGCTTGCGGACCAGCGGATTGTAATAGGCTTCGAGCGCGCCGCCGAGCGCCGACGTCTCGCCCGCCTGGGACAGCCGGTCGCCGAGGTCTTGGCCGGCGCAGAAGCCGCGTCCGGCGCCGGTCAGCAGCAGGGCGCGGCAGTCGGGGTCGCTCTCGGCCTCGGAGAGCGCGTCGCGTAGCGCGCAATGCATCGCTTCATTGAAGGCGTTGAGGCGCTGCGGCCGGTTGAGGGTGATGACCCGGTAGCCGCCGCGCCGTTCGACCAGAATGGGAGTCTCGTCCATCGGCCACCTCGCTCGGCCCCGACCCTGAGCAGGAAGGGAAGTGTGTTACTGACTGCGCCAGACGAATTGCGATGCCACCACATAGTTCCAGACCACGCCGATCACGGCGCCGGCCAGGCCCGCGACCCACCATTTCTGGTCGCTGACGAACAGCCAATCGCTGACGCCGATATTGGAGACCAAGCCGGCCAGCGATACCAGGTAGAAGCGCAACAGGCCGCCCAGGAATTTCAGGCCGGCGAGGCGCCGGTCACGATAGGTGAGCGCGTTGTTGATGGCGAAATTGCTGGCGATGGCGACCATCATCGCCAAGGTCTGCGCCCACACGAACTCGATGCCGATGAGATGGTAGCCGAGCGAAAGCGTGATGAAATGCACCCCGATGCCGATCGTCCCGACCAGGCAGAAAAGCGCGAATCGCAACGAGACGCGGTCATCGGTGGCCTTGGCCAGCAGCAGGCCCAGATATTCGAGCATGACGCCGGCATCGAGCTTGCTTTCGCCGTAGAGCCGCTGGCGGAACGTGTAGGGGAGCTCGGTGATGCGCAGGGCGTCACCCGCGGTGACCGCGATATCGAGCAGAATCTTGAAACCCTGGGTCGAGAGGCGCGGAGCGATCTTCTCGACGAGCTCGCGGCGAAGCATGAAAAATCCGCTCATCGGGTCGCTGAGATCGAGCTTCAACAGATGGTGGGCGAGCCTGGTGGCGAGCCGGCTGCCGAAGGCGCGCTGCGATGACAGCGCCGCAGCCGACGCGCCGTCGGCATAGCGCGTCGCGATCACCAGATTGGCGGTGTCGCGGCGCAACTGCTGCAACATGGGCAGCAGCAATGTCTCGTCGTGCTGGAGATCGCCGTCCATGACCGCGACATATTGCGCCTGGCTCGCCAGGATGCCCTCGAGGCACGCGCCCGCCAAGCCGCGCCGCCCGACCCGGCGCATGCAGCGGATGCGGGAATCGGCCGCGGCAATCCGCTTGGCGATCTCCGAGGTCCCGTCGGGCGAATTGTCGTCGACGAAGATGAGCTCCCAGGCGACGCCGGGAAGGGCGGCCTGCAGCGTGTCGACCAGGCGCGGAATGTTCTCGCGCTCGTTGAAGGTCGGAACCACGATGGTGAGCTCGGGCGCCGGTTGCGGCCGCGGGTAGGGCGGCGGCGCCGGTTGCGGATCGACACTGCCGACCGCCTCGCGCGTCGATTCGTTGAGAGCAGCCATGGGTCCGGATCGGGAAGCTCGAATTGGCGTAGCATAGGAAGGCTCCCGCGAACAGCAAGTGTCGGAATTGCGCAGGGGCGCCGGTCGGCAAGCCTTTCAACAGCGAAATCAACCCCTTGTGGGAATCTCCTAAGGGCCGCCCCGGCGTCAGATCGCTGCCGCTGGCGCCGCTTGTGCTGCGCCGGGCGCCTGCTGCTCCAATTGCAGGCGGCAGAACGCGGCGTAGCGACCCCCCCTGCGGATGAGCTCCTCGTGCCGCCCGGTTTCGACGATTTCTCCAGATTCGATCACCAGGATCCGGTCGGCATGCATGACGGTGGCCAGCCGATGCGCGATGACGATGGTGGTACGTCCGGCGCACAGCTTCGCGATCGCCTCCTGCACATGGCGCTCGGATTGCGAATCGAGCGCGGCGGTGGCTTCGTCCAGCAGGATGATCGGCGCATCCTTGATGAGGGCGCGGGCGATGGCGATGCGCTGGCGCTCGCCGCCCGACAATTGCAGGCCGCGCTCGCCGACCGGCGTGTCGTAGCCGTTCGAGAACGCGGTGATGAAATCGTGCGCGTGCGCGGCCTTGGCGGCCGCCAGGATTTCGGCTTCGGTCGCGCCGCTCTTGCCGACCGCGATGTTGTCGCGGATCGAGCCATGGAACAAGAAGACGTCCTGGCCCACATAGGCGATTTGCGCGCGCAGCGATCGCCGCGCGACGGTCGCGATATTCTGCCCGTCGATGGCGATGGTGCCGCTCGACACTTCGTAGAAGCGCGGGATGAGATTGAGGATGGTCGATTTGCCGCCGCCGGAGTGCCCTACCAGTGCGGTCACCTGCGCCGGCTCGGCCACGAAGGATAGATCGCGGATCACCGGATCACCCGGCCGGTAGGCGAAGCTGACGCGGGAAAACGCGACGCGCGCCTCGCTGAGGACGAGCCGCGGGCGATCGTCGTCGGCGGGTTCGGTCGCCGGGCTGTCGATGATCTCGAACAGGATGCGGACCGCGACCAGATTGTTGGTGAGATCGATGTTGAAGCGGGCGAGGCGCTTGGCGGGCTCGGTGGCAAGCAGGAGCGCGGTGACGAAGGACATGAGCGCTCCGGCGGACGCCACATTCTCGACCACCCGGTAGCCGCCATAGATGATCACGCCCGCCATGGCGAAGCCGCCCAGTATCTCCATCAGCGGCGAAGTGCGGTTGGCAACGCGCGCCATCTTGTTGGCTTCCCGTTCGACCGCCGCAACATTGGCGTCGAAGCGGGCGCGCAGCAGGTCTTCGAGCGCGAAGGCCTTGACGATGCGGATGCCTTGCAGGGTCTCCTGCAGCGTCTCCAGGATACGGGTGCTGCCGGTGAACTGCGTCTGGGCGATGCGGCGCGTGCGCTTGACCATCTTGCGTAGCGCGAGCATCGCCGGCGGGCCAACGACGAGGATCACGATCGAGAGCACCGGGTCTTGCAAGACCATGACGCCGACCAGCGCGATCAGTGAAAGCAGATCACGGCCGAGCGACGATATGAGCAAGTTGAGGACTTGCGTCGCCGCCGCCGCGCCCGCCACGAGTCGCGCGGCAAATTCCGAAGAGTGACGATGGCTGAAGAAGTCGATGCTTTCGTTGAGCAGCTTGGCGAACAGGCGGCGCTGGTTCTCGGCGATGATGTGGTTGGCAATGCGCGACAGGATTACGGATTGCCCGTAGGTGGCGGCGCCTTTGATCGCGAAGACCCCGGCGGCGGCCGATCCGAGGAGGACGATACGGGGAAAATTGTGCTCGATATTGGCCAGGTTGACCAGGTCGCCGACCAGATACGCGGGCACCGCGGTGCAGGCGGCGGCGACGCCCATCAGCAGAAAGGCCAGCGCATAGCGCCGCCACTGACCGATCCCAAACTCGACCACCAGGCGCCGGATCAAGACGAACGCGCCGTCCCGATCGGCAGCCGAGGATGGGAAAAGCGATTGAAGCATCCGCTGTCCGCTGCGCCCGCCGGTGCTTACCCGTGCGGCGAATTCGCTCATTGGTGTGTCACCGTCATGGTGTCACAGTTGCGGGCTGCCGTCCCGCCGACGCCTATCCCTTGCCCCCCGCCGGCGGTTAATTCAAGCCCAAAGAACCGCGCGTTTCGCTTGGCCGGCGCTGCGCGCCCTACGGCGATGCCGCCGCCTGCATGTTGGCGCGGCGATGCTCCCATTTCAGGGCATGATCGACGATGGTCGCAAGGTCATCGAACTGCGGAGTAAAGCCCAGCAGCGAGCGGATGCGTCCCGCATCGGCGACGATCGCCGAGGGGTCGCCGGGGCGCCGGCCGCTCCTCGACACCTTGAAGTCGACCCCGGAGACGCGCTTGACCGTGTCGATCACTTCAAGCACCGAGAAGCCGCGGCCGTAGCCGCAATTGAGCGTCAACGAGGCGCCACCGCCGCGCAGATGGCGCAGTGCGTCCGCATGCGCGCGCACCAGATCGCAGACATGGATGTAGTCGCGGATGCAGGTGCCGTCCGGTGTCTGGTAATCGGTGCCGAAGACCTCCATCATCGGCCGCAGCCCGATCGCCGTCTCGACCGCGACCTTGATGAGATGCGTCGCCCCTTTGGTCGACTGCCCGCTGCGCAGATGCGGGTCGGCGCCGGCGACGTTGAAATAGCGCAGGACCAGATAGCCCAATCCGTGCGCGGCACCCGCATCGCGCAGCATGATCTCCGTCATCAGCTTGGAGGAGCCATAGGGCGACATCGGAACCGTGGGATCGTCCTCATTGATCGGAGTACGAAGGGGATTTCCATAGACCGCGGCGGTGGACGAAAAGATGAAATGGCGCACGCCGGTCCTGATCGCGGTCTCGATCAGGGCGCGCGAATTCACCGTGTTGTTGCGGTAGTAGCCGAGCGGATCGGCGACCGATTCGGGTACCACGATCGAGGCGGCAAAATGAATGATGGCGTCGACGCGGCGCGCGGCGATCACCGAAGCAACCAGCGCCTGGTCGCCGGTCTCGCCGACCACGAGCGGAGCCGCCTCGGGGACGGCCCAGTCGAAGCCGGTCGAAAGATTGTCGAGCACCACGACGGATTCGCCGGCGTCGAGGAGCGCATGAACCATGTGGCTGCCGATATAGCCGGCGCCGCCGGTGACCAGGATCGTCATGACTTGGGCTCGCGATTGTCGGTGTCCGCCACGACTGGCTCGACTGGGGTTAGCTCAACTGGCACGAAAATCCGGTTCACGATGCGCGCTCGGGCCGCCCGGCCGCCATCGCGGCGCGGGTCGCCGTCATCACTTGCTCGACCGCGATGTCGCGCATGCACAGATGATGGCCGGGGCGACAGACCGGTTTGTGGCAGGGCCGACATGGAAGCGCGTTCGGCGTTTCGATCACGGCGGCGAGCGGATTGAGCGGCGCCCAATGCAGCGGGCTGGTCGGACCGAAAATGCCGATGGTCGGCGTGCCGAGAGCAGCCGCGACGTGCATGAGGCCGGAATCGTTCGATACCGCGATGTCCGCCGCGGCGAGCGCCAGAATGGCGTTGCGCAGATCAGGCCCGGTCAGGTCCACGATGTCATGCGGTGCTGCCTGCGCGATCTCGGCCGCGAGGGCGCGTTCGCCGGGCCCGCCGACGATCCATACCCGATGGCCTTCGCTGACCAGGCCGCGGGCCAGAACCGCATAGGCGCGCGCGGGCCAGCGCTTGGCGGGGCCGACGGCGCCGGGCGCCAAGGCAATCTCGATGCGCTGGTCACGTCCGAGGCCGAGCCGCCCCCGCCAGGCCGCCACTTCGGAGGAGGGGGCCACCAGCTCCGGCAGGGGCCAGCTGGCCGGCGGGGCTTCGCCTTTGGCGAGCGCGAGGGTAGCGCAGCGCTCGACCATGCGGGGAAGCCGCCGCTCGCCCCAACGCAGGTCGTTGATGAGGCCGAAACGCCCCTCGCCGACAAATCCGGTGCGCCGGGGAATGCCGGCGAGGTAGAGCGCAAGCGCGGCCTTCCAGGTGCGCGGCATCACCAGGGCCTGGCCGTAGCCTTCGCGCCGCAGGCGCCGCGCCAGCCCGTGGTGCTGGCCGAGCGCCAGCCGCCGGCGCGGCAGGTCGACGACAATGCCCTTGCGAATCCCCGGCATGTAGTCGAGCAGGGGCGAAACCATCGCGGTGGTCAAAACATCAATCGGGCGAGAGGGAAAGCGCTGCTTGAGGAGCTTCACGACGGTATGGCAACGCACGAAATCGCCGATCCACATATAGGGCACGAGGAGAATCGGCGAACCCCGGCTTTCCTCAGCCGGGTCGGCCCGTTTATGTAATAATTCCAAGTTCATTTTATCTTATGAATTGTCGTTCATACCTTCATTGCGGCGGACGCTCGGAAGGCTGCCCCAACCTTTCAGACCGCAGGACGAATGCCAACCGAGATTTCCTGTCCACGCCCATCCCGGAAGCTCGCCCGGCGCGCCCCGACGCCGTGGCAAGGTTGCACGCCCGGCGGCCGTGAGGCAAAGGAGTCTCGGGACGGGAGATACCGGATGTTCCTGGTCACCGGCGGAGCCGGATTCATCGGGTCGAATGTGGTGGCGAGCCTCAACGCAGCCGGCCATGGGGATGTCGTGGTCAACGATTCGCTCGGCACCGCGGAGAAATGGCGCAATCTCGGCAAGCGCCAGCTTGCCGATGTGGTGCCGCCCGGCGAATTGCTCGAATGGCTCGAGGGACGCAAGCTCGACGCGGTCATCCATCTCGGCGCTATTTCCGACACCATGGCGAGCGATGGGGATCTCATCCTCAAGAACAATTTTCGATTGTCTCTGCGCCTGCTCGAATGGTGCACGGCGACGCGGACCCCGTTCATCTACGCGTCTTCGGCCGCCACCTACGGCGACGGCACCGAAGGCTTCGGCGATGATTGGTCGCCGCCGGCCTTGGCGCGCCTCAAGCCCCTCAATCTTTATGGCTGGAGCAAGCATCTGTTCGATCTGGCGGTGGCCGAGCGCGCCGCCAAGGGTGCGAGCCTGCCGCCACAATGGGTCGGATTGAAGTTCTTCAACGTGTTCGGGCCCAACGAATACCACAAAGGCGAGATGATGAGCCTCGTCGCCAAGCGGTTCGACGACGCCAAGGGTGGCCGCGCCATCCGGCTGTTCAAGTCGCATCGCGACGGCATCGCGGACGGCGAGCAGATGCGCGACTTCATCTATATCGACGACGCCGTCGCGGTGCTGCGCTGGCTGATCGATCGGCCCGCGGTGTCGGGCATCTTCAATGTCGGCACCGGACGCGCGCGCAGCTTCCGCGACCTGGTGTCGGCGATGTTCCGGGCACTCGGCAGCGCGCCGAACATCGAATATATCGATATGCCTGCGGCGATTCGCGATAAATATCAGTACTTCACGCAGGGCGATGTGGAGAACCTGCGCCGAGCCGGCTACAGTGCTGCCTTCACGCCGCTCGAAGAATCGGTCGGGCGCTATGTCACTCAGTTCCTCGACCATACGGATCGTTACCGCTGACGGATCGGGGGATCGGCACCGGCGATGCATAGTATCGATCAGCAACTTGCGCGGCTCAATCAGGCGACGGTCCT
>DATDGG010000245.1:0-2690 GCA_036522235.1 Xanthobacteraceae bacterium | reverse complement strand
AGCAGCGACGCGGCCGCGCTCGAGGAGGCGGTGGTGACGACGCTCGAGCGCAACGGCGGCGCCGACGAGGTGACGCGAGCTCTCGACCGCCTGACGGCCGGCGTGGAGGGCGAATGGAGTGCGCCGCGGACCAATGGCATGCACGTGCATGCGTGATGGCGCCGTTCTGGGCGCTCGGCATCGCGGCCCTGTTGATCTTGCGGCCGGAAGCCGCGCACGAACCCGATTGCAGCAGCAGGTAGCGCCCGCCGAGCTCGGTATAGCCGAGCCCGGTGCGCCGCGCGTCGGTCGGCGAAGCAATGTCGACATGTTGCAGGCCGGGCGCGGCGATGACGGTGAAGCGGTTGGTGAGGCCGTATTCAAGCAGGCCCGGCAGCTCCAATTTGTTGTAGCGCGGCGCCGGCGAATGCCGCGCATGGCCATGCCAACGCGCCCAATCCAACCCCGACACGACGCTTGCGCACGCTCTACTCCACGCAACGCTTACAGAGCTATCGCTTGAGCATGATCCCTAGACAGTCAGCGCCAGAACCCGATTGCCGCCCGCCTCCGCGGCGTCCTGCACCTTGGCGATGGCCTGGGTGAGCAGATGGACGCGGTCGATGCTGCGCCTGACCTGCCCGGTGATGGCCGCGACGCTGGCGGTCAGATAGTCCGACACCACCGATTCGGAATTCGGCAGCCGCAGCTTCGAGATCGTGCTGTGCAGCGTCTCGCCGAGCTCGCGCGCCGAATGGGCGCCGAACTCGGGCGCCACCAGGACGATCATGCCGTTGCGATACGAAGCCGCGACGATGCCGATATTCGCGGCCAGGCGGCGCACCGCGCGCGCCACCTGGGCGAGCACGCTGTTGGCGGCGCTGTCGCCGTGCGCGGAGCGATAGCCGTCGAAACGATCGAGCGTCATGCAGACAATCGACATCGATTCGTTGCTGTCATAGCCGGTGGCCGCGGTGAGATAGGCCTCCGCGACCTCGCCGACGAACAGGCCGGTCGCCTCGTCGATCCAGAGGCTGGCGCGCCGATCGCCCCAGCTCGACAGGAAGCCCAGCAATTCGCGCTCGCGCGCCAGCCGGCGGTCGAGCTCGGCCTTGAGGCGCAGCGCAGCGCGCACGCGCGCGATCAGCTCCATGCGGTTGACCGGCTTGGTGACGTAGTCGGTGGCGCCGGCCACGAAGGCGTTGGTCAAGGAGCCCATGTCATCGAGTGAGGTCACCATGATGATGGGCAAATCGGCGTAGCGCTGGTCGTTGCGGATGCGGGCGCAGGTCTCGACGCCGTCCATTTCCGGCATGACGATATCGAGCAGGACCATGTCGGCGGTCGGCGGCGCGTCGGAATTGCGCCCGATGTCGAGCGCCTTGAGGGCTTCCCAGCCCGAGGCCGCGGTGACGACCTCATCGTAGCCGCCGGACAAAAGCGTCCCTTCCGCGAGATCGCGGGCATCTTCTGAATCGTCGACAATCAGTATCCGCATCGTCACCTCCGTAGTTATACTTATACGGATTGCTGTATTACATCGTAGGATTAGAATATTAATGTTTATAAGCCTCGCCGTTGTTGAGCTGTCCAAATACCCGCCAAGTATTATTTTGGTATACAATGCCATAACCCGGCATGCCGTCGCGCTAGAGCAGCGGAAAGGCCTTGTTCAAGCGGTCGGTCGCGCCGGTTGAGCTTTGCGGATCCGGCACCGCCACGAACGCGTCTCGACGCGAGAAAACAGCAAAGCCAGCGCGAACGGCTCGCTCGACGGCCCCAAGATTCCGCGCGCGCCGCCGCGGCCGAGCACGAAGGCGGGCGCGTTGTCGGTGTCGGCGAGCACGCCTTCGCGCCCGCTCCCGGCGCCGAGCGCATCGAGCCGCTCGCGCCCGCCGGGCGCGCCGACGAGGGCGGCGGTGGGCGCGCTTACCGCGCCGGGATCGAAGAGCGCGACGCCCACGCAACAATCGCCGAGCAACGCATGGTCACCGCCAATCGGAGTAGAATGTTTGCAATTCGCTTGCCGCGGTCTCCCGCAAGGCGTGCAGGGCTTTCTTGAACGAGTCGATTTCCTGGTTGGTCAGGCCGCGCTTGGCCTGTTGCGGCAGCATGAGGATGTTCTCGACGCTGCGCGCGGCGCGTCCGGTGCGGGCGAAGCCGACGGTCGGACCGATGCCGACCAGGCTGTGGATTCGACGGAACGTTTCTTCGACGGTTTCGACCCCGGCAGGCGCCGTCTCCGACAAATCGGGAATAGCCTTGTAGGAGTCCTCGATCTTGCTTTCGAGACCGGAGACGAAGCGCTGGCGAACCCGGGCCAGACGCTCAGCATATGCATCGACGGCCATGAGGATGGTCCTCGGAGTGCGACGGAGGTAACATTTACATGCCTGAGTTAATAACTTCTGGAGATGTTAAAGAATAAAAAGCGAATAAGTAGTTCTACATAGAAACATGTACTGTATTCGATGCTCATATTTCCAAATCTATTCTGTCGCATGCCCCGCAGCATTACTTGCGCCCGACCGTCTTCGCCCAGGGTGCGCGCCGACGCGGATCTTCACGGGGCCTCCGATCGATCAGGCCGCGGCGGCGCGTGCGCGCCCCCGCGGCGCAACGCCGCTCAGCCTATCCTCACCGCCGCAGCGTCCGTAAAATGCCGGTCGTGCGCGGCACGCAATCGCGCGGCGGAGGAGAGTTTCCCATGG
>DATDGG010000244.1:0-24393 GCA_036522235.1 Xanthobacteraceae bacterium | reverse complement strand
GCCGACATGACGGTGCTCGACTATGCCATGATGGTCGAGGACAGCCATGTCGAGACACGGATCGTCGAGTACCGCCGGCGCGGGCCCGACAGCACGATCAACGGGCGCGGCTGCGGCGCCCTCCTGGCGGTCGCGCTGACCGACGTGCTCAGCGACGGCCTTTCGATGGTCTATTCGTTTTTCGAATCGGACGAGGGCCTACGCTCGCTCGGTACCTTCATGATCCTCGATCATCTGGCGCGAGCCCGGCGCATGGGGCTGCCCTACGTGTATCTCGGCTATTGGGTGCAGGGATCGCGCAAGATGGACTACAAGGGGCGCTTTCTGCCGCAGGAGCGGTTGTCACCGGAGGGTTGGCGGCGGGTGGAGAGCTGATGCGGGACATCGCGATCGGCCGCCGGAATTGGTTCCCGCGACCGAAATCGCTCAACGCCCCGTAACCTTCACCGATGGCGCGGCGAATAGAGGAGCGAGCGGCCCCATTGCCAGAGGCGCGACCGAGGAGCCCGGAGGATGCCCAGCGCGCAGCCTGGATGGCCGCCGCGCAGGCTGGCGATAGGGCCGCCTACGAAGCCCTGCTGCGCGATTGCGTGGGCGTGATTGCCGGCGTCGCCCGGCGGCAGGGGGTTCCGGCTGATCGGATCGACGATGTGGTCCAGGATACGCTCGTGACCGTGCACCGGGCACGTCAGACCTACGACCCCGCGCGGTCATTCACCGCGTGGCTTGCGGTCATTGCCGAGCGCCGTGCCGTCGATCTCCTGCGCAAGACCGGCAGGCATGCGGTGCGCGAGATCCATGCGCCGCTCGCCTATGAGCGCCATACCGACGAATCGGCAGGGACCGGGCGCTCAGCCTTTGGCCCCGAGGCGACCCGCCGGCTCGGCGAAGCAGTCGCGGATTTGCCGGCGCGCCAGCGGGAGGCGGTTCAGCACCTGGTCCTGCAGGAGCGCTCGCTGGCCGAGACGGCAGCCGCCACCGGACGCAGCACCGGATCGCTCAAGGTCAATCTCCATCGCGCCCTCAAGTCGCTGCGGGCGCGCCTCGGTCAAACGGGGTAAGGCCCATGGCACCCACCTCCCAGGCGCAATCGCGGCACGAGGCCGTCATCCTCAAGCTCACGGCCGAACTCGAACCGGTCCGGCGTTTGCCGCCGCCCGGCCGGCGCTCGCTGCTCTGGCTGTCGCTGGTTGCCGCCATCGCGTTCACGCTGGCGGCGGTCGCGGACCGGCCCGCCGTCGCGGCGCGCCTCGCGGCTGCTCCCGACATGTGGCTTTCGCTGATCGGGTCGGCCCTCACCATGGTGCTCGCCGCCGTCGCGGCGTTCGAGCTGAGCCTGCCCGACCGTAGCGAGCGCTGGGCGCTGCTGCCGCTGCCGCCGGCGCTGCTCTGGCTCGGCGCGAGCGGCGCCGGCTGCCTGCGGGCCTGGCTGGTGCCCGACACCCATGCGGCGGACTTCAACGACACCAAGGATTGCCTGGCCTTCATCCTCGCGCTCTCGGTCCCGCTGTCGGCGCTCCTGCTTGGGATGCTGCGACGTGGCCATACGCTGCGGCCGAACCTCACCGCCGCCGTCGCAGGCTTCGCCTCGGCCGCCGCCGCGGCCACCTTGCTGGTTTTCTTTCACCCCTATGACGCCAGCGCGACCGATGTGGCCGTGCATGTCGCGGCGGTCACGCTGGTGATCTTCGCCAACCGCGCCTATGGGGGGCGAATGCTGCGCGCGGAAGTTTCCTGAAAGCGGCTACTGCGCCTCGGAATCCTTGCCGTTGGCCGCCGCCGCGCCGAATTTGTTGGTGCGCGGAAAACCCTTGGGCGCCAGGCGCCCGGCGTCGGAGCGATTGCCGCGCCAGTCGGCGAGCTCCTTGAGGGCGGACGTGAACGACCGTCCCGCGCTATCGATCCAGGTCAGGCCGTCAGCCGCCTTGAACGTCTTGAGGTCGGACAGTCCGCCGTCCTTGAAGCGCTGCAGGCGCACGCCCCGCCCGCGTGTCATGTCGGGTACCTGGTCGAGCGGAAAGATGACCATCTTGCGGTTCTCGCCGATCGAGGCGACGAGCTCCCCTTCGACCGCTGCCACCGCGCGGGCCTGATCGGGCGCCTTGACGTTGAGCACCTGCTTGCCCTTGCGGGTATTGCCGAGGCACTCGTCCTCGGGCACGACGAAACCGCGCCCTTGTACGCTCGCGAGGAGAAACTTGCGCCCGCCCTGATAGCGGAACACCGCGACCAGATCGCCGTCCTGCTCGAGATCGATGAACAGCCTGATCGGCTCGCCGTGGCCGCGTCCGCCCGGAAGCTTGGCGGCATCGAGCGTGTAGAAGCGCCCGTTGGTCGCCACCACCAGCACCTTCGAGGTGGTCTCGGCCGCAAACGCGAATTTCAAGCCGTCGTCGGCCTTGAAGGCGATGCCGGCGAGGTCGGTCACCGTGCCCCGCAGCGCGCGAATCCAGCCCTTTTCGGATACCACGATGGTGACCGGCTCGCGCTCGACCAGGGCCTCCTCGATCGCCGCCATGTCGTGCTCGGGTGCCTCGGCAAAGCTCGTGCGGCGCTTTCCGAGCGGCGTCTTGGGACCATATTTCTCCCGCACCGCCTTGATCTCGTCAGCAATCTTCTTCCACTGCAGCTGTTCCGAGCCGACGAGCTCCTTGAGCGTCTTGCGCTCGGTGCGCAAATCCTTGTCCTCCCGGCGGATCTCCATTTCCTCGAGCTTGCGCAAGTTGCGCAAGCGCATGTTGAGGATCGCGTCGGCCTGCACATCGGAAATCTTGAAGGTCTTGATCAGCACCGGCTTGGGCTCGTCCTCGGTGCGGATGATCTTGATGACCTTGTCCAGATTGAGATAGGCCACCAGATAGCCGCCGAGCACCTCGAGGCGATGGTCGATCTGCGCGAGGCGGAAATTCGCGCGCCGCACCAGCACCTCGCGCCGGTGCGCGAGCCACTCGGTCAGCGCCTCCGCCAGGCCGACGACTTTGGGGATTCTGCCCTTCACCAGCACGTTCATGTTGAGCGGAATGCGGCTCTCGAGCTCGGTGAGCTTGAAGAGAGATTCCATCAGCACTTCGGCGTCGACCGTGCGCGAGCGCGGCTCGATCACCAGCCGAACGTCTTCCGCGGATTCGTCGCGCACGTCGGCGACCAGCGGGAGCTTGCGCTCATTGAGCAGCTCGGCGATTTTTTCGACCAACCGCGACTTCGGCAACAGCCAGGGGATTTCGGTGATGACCACGACGTAAGTGCCGCGGCCGGTCTCCTCCTTGCACCAGCGCGCGCGCACCCGGAAGGAACCGCGCCCGGTCGTATAGGCTTCCGCGATCGCCTCGCGCGGATCGACCACGACGCCGCCGGTCGGAAAATCCGGTCCCTGAACGTATTTCAGGAGCGTCCGACTACGGGCATTGGGATTGTCGATGAGATGCAAGGCCGCGTCGCAGAGCTCGGCCGCGTTGTGCGGCGGTATCGAGGTTGCCATGCCGACCGCGATGCCTTGCGACCCGTTGGCCAAGAGGTTCGGGAAGGCGCCCGGCAGCACGGATGGCTCCTGGCCCGAGCCGTCATAGGTCGGCCGGAAGTCGATCGCGTCCTCGTCGATGCCGTCCATGAGGAGGTTCGCGACCTCGGTCATGCGCGCTTCGGTATATCGGTAGGCCGCGGCGTTATCGCCGTCGATATTGCCGAAATTGCCCTGACCGTCGACCAGCGGATAGCGCGAGGCGAAATCCTGCGCGAGCCGCACCAGCGCGTCATAGATCGCCTGGTCGCCATGCGGATGGAAGCTGCCCATCACGTCGCCGACGATCTTGGCCGATTTCTTGAACGCGGCGTCAGGGTCGAGCCGCAGCAGGCGCATGCCGTAGAGGATCCGCCGGTGGACGGGCTTGAGCCCGTCGCGCGCGTCCGGCAAGGCGCGATGCATGATGGTGGAAAGCGCATACCAGAGGTAACGCTGCTCGAGCGCTTCGCGTAGCGCGATCTCTTCCACGTTGCCGTTCGGCGGGGGAATCAATTGCTTGCCCATGCCGCATGGGTAGCGCGCGAAGGCGCCCCGAACAAGCGATGAAGCGTCGCCATGACCGCCGCTCCGACGACCTTTTAGGACATCGCGGGCGCGGTCTGCAGGGCGGCCACGACCGCCTTCACGAAGTTGGTACGCGCGTCCGGCAAGGCGAGCCCGCGCGGTTCGAGCACGTGCCGGGCCAGGAAAAAGCCGGTGACCGCGAAGCCGTCGGCGAGATCGGCGGCGGACGGCGGCTCCTCCGGTTCAGGATCGCCCAGAAAGGCCGGAAGGCGCATGAGCTTGTCGCGCCAGGGATGGCCGGCCGTGCGCGAGACCGCGCGGCCGCTCTTGGGCGAGACGTAGACGAGCTCCGCGGTCGAGCCGGTCGCGGCGCAGCTCGCAAGATCGAGGCCAAAGCCGAGCTCGGCGAGCAATTGCAGCTCGAAGCGCGCCATGCGGGCTCCGGCACGCCGCGCATCGAGGAGCTGGTCGAGCACATGTTCGAGCGTCGCGTGGATCTGCGGATGCGGATCGCGTTCCGGCAGCAGGCGGCACAGCGCCGCCACATGCGCGAGCCCATAGAGCGCGTGCGCAGCGTCGAGAAAGTGCGCGGCGGCGAGATCAAGTCCCTCGACCGCATAGTTTCCCAGATGTTCGTCGAGGCGCGCCCGCCAGGTGACGCTGACGCGGTTGCCCGGCTGCAGCACCGGGCACAGCCGCGCGCCGGCGGCGCCGCGCACCAGGCCCAGATGACGGCCATGCGCGCGCGTCATCACCTCGAGGATGGCGCTCGCTTCCCCGTGCCGCCGCACACCCAGCACAATGGCCTCGTCAACCCATTGCATAAGAGCCGTTTCGCCTTGTCCGCCGCCGCCGGTTGCGGACGATGCTACTCCCTCGGAAACTCCAGGCCCATCTCGCGGTAGCGTTCCGGATCGTCGCCCCAGGCCTCGCGCACCTTGACGAACAGGAATAGATGCACCGGCTGCTCGGCCATCGCGGCGATCTCGCGCCGGGCGTCCGCGCCGATCGCCTTGATGGTTTGCCCGCCCTTGCCCAGCACGATCTTCCGCTGGCTCTCGCGCTCGACATAGATCGTCTGCTCGACGCGCACGGAACCGTCCTTGAGGTCTTTCCACGAACTGGTTTCGACCGTCGATTGATAGGGCAATTCCTGGTGCAGGCGCAAATAGAGCTTCTCGCGCGTGATCTCGGCGGCGAGTTGCCGCAGCGGCGCGTCGGTGAGCTGATCCTCGGGATAGTGCCACGGCCCGAGCGGCACCTCGCGAGCGAGCCATTGCTTGAGGTCGGCGACGCCGTCGCCGGTCAGCGCCGACACCAAGAAGGTCGCGGCGAACGCGACGCGCGCGGTCGCGTCCTGGACGAGCGCGAGCAGCGTCGGCTTCTCGACGAGGTCGATCTTGTTGATGATGAGGATTTTCGGCCGTTGCACGCCGCCGAGCCGCTCCAGGAGGGCAGCGGTCTCCGCGTCGAGGCCGCGCCTGGCATCGACGAGCGCGCCGACGATGTCGGCATCGCCGGCGCCCGTCCAGGCCCCCGCCACCATGGCGCGGTCGAGCCGGCGGCGGGGCGCAAATATCCCCGGCGTGTCGATGAAGACGAGCTGGGCATGCGCCGCCGTGGCGATGCCGCGCAGCAGCGCCCTGGTGGTCTGAACCTTGTGGGAGACGATCGCCACCTTGGCGCCGACGATGGCGTTGATCAAGGTCGACTTGCCGACATTGGGGGCGCCGATCAGCGCAACGAACCCGCAGCGCCGCTCGGCCGCTGCAGCGCTCTCCGGCTCAGCCATCGAGGCGTTCCGCCGCCACGCCTTCGCGGGTCAGCATGACGGATGCCGCGGCCTGCTCGGCGGAGCGTTTGGAGCGGCCGGTCCCTTCCGCCGGCAGGCGATCGGGCAGCTCCACGGTGACGCGGAACTCAGGATCGTGGTCCGGCCCCTTGCGCTCGACCTCGCGATAGGCCGGGGTCGGCAGTCCCTGCGCCTGCGCCCATTCCTGCAGCATGGTCTTGGCGTCGCGCAAAGGCCGCTTGGGCGCGCGCATGCGAGCGTCCCAGAACCGGGTGATCACCGCCGCCGCCGCCGTGTAGCCGCCATCGACGAAGACGGCGCCGATCAGCGCCTCGCACACGTCGGCGAGGATCGCGACGCGGCTACGCCCGCCGGCATTGCTCTCGGAGGCCCCGAGCCTGATGGCGGCGCCGAGCTCGATCGCCTGCGCCACGTCGGCGCAAGCCTCCTTGCGCACGAGGTCGGCCAGCCGCCGCGACAATTCCCCCTCGTCGGCGCGCGGAAAGGCGCGAAACAGCATGTCGGAGACGACAAGGCCGAGCACGTGATCGCCCAGGAATTCAAGCCGCTGATAGCTGCCGGACCGGTTGCGCACGCCGGCGAGCGCGGAAATATGCGTGAGCGCGTGATCGAGCAGCGCCGGATCGGTGAAGCGATAGCCGATGCGGGCTTCGAGCCCGGAGGCGCGGCGGCGCGGGCGCTTGGTCTCAGCTGTTCCAGGCGCGCGGTCCTCGATGATCGCGGGGCGGTTCGCCTGGTCGCCGTCGCTCAACGGTTCGGATCCCTGGCTTGCGGCGGAGGCGGGGTTGGGGCTCCGCCTGCGGCTCATCGCACGATCGAGAATAAGCGCCCCCACCGCACGGCCCACGGCCACGTCCACACTTCCCACGCATGCTC
Source organism: Xanthobacteraceae bacterium (assembly GCA_036522235.1). Taxonomy (GTDB): domain Bacteria; phylum Pseudomonadota; class Alphaproteobacteria; order Rhizobiales; family Xanthobacteraceae; genus VAZQ01. Next base: position 17,680 of record DATDGG010000244.1, on the reverse strand, counting down.
GCCGCCGCCGATCGAGAAGAAGATGACCTGCGCGCGGCCGATGATATTTTCGAGCGGCACGTAGCCGACGTCGCCGAGGAAGCGGCTGTCGGTGGAATTGTCGCGATTGTCGCCCATCATGAAGAAATGCCCGGGCGGCACCTCATAGACGTCCGTGTTGTCCTTGTAGCCGCCCTGGGGCGCCTTGAGCGTCACGAAGCTCACGCCGTTCGGCAGCGTCTCGCGCCAGCGCTGCGCCGGCGGGGACCGACGCTCCTCGTCGACGAAGTCCTCCAGGCGCTCGCGCTTTACCGGCTGGCCGTTGATGTGGAGCACCCCGCCGATCATCTGGATGCGGTCGCCCGGCAGCCCGATCACGCGCTTGATGTAGTCGATCGAGTCGTCCTTCGGCAACCGAAACACCACGATGTCGCCGCGTTGCGGGTCGGCCGACCAGACGCGGCCCGAGAACAGCGGCGGCGAGAACGGCAGCGAGTAGTGCGTGTAGCCGTAGGAGTATTTGGAAACGAACAGATAATCGCCGACCAGCAGTGTGTTTTCCATCGAGCCCGACGGAATATTGAACGGCTGGAACAGGAAGGTGCGAATGACGAGCGCGATGATCAGCGCGTGCACGATCACGCGCACGGTTTCCGCGATGCCGCCTTCCTGGCGCTTTACTCCGGGGGTCACGCTCATTTGCCTCTGATTCCGTCCTCTTTAGGGGCCCCGCGCACTTCTACCCGCTGGGTGGGCAGCGCGCAACGAGAGCCGCAGGACTTCATGCAAAAGTGTCCACACACGAAGTCTCGCGTATTTTCAATGGTTTGACGCGTTTTCCAGCTTCGGTTCCAAGCGCCCAGCCGCAGGCTTGGGAACCGTGTCGGCGCCCTCTTCCCGCCTCACCGCACGATCTTGAACAAGCGCCCCCAGCGCACGCTCGCGGGCCAATCCTGCACTTCCCATGGATGCAATCCACCCCTAATCGAGAAAAAAATGAGCTGGGCGCGACCGATCAGATTTTCGAGCGGCACGTAGCCGACCTGGCTGAGCACGCGGCTGTCGGTGGAATTGTCGCGATTGTCGCCCATCATGAAGTAATGCCCGCTCGGCACCTCGTAGACCGGCGTATTGTCGTAGAAGCCGTTTTCGATCAGCTCGAGGGTGGTATAGCTCACGCCGTTGGGCAGCGTCTCGCGCCAACGCTTGATCCGCACGGTCGCGCCATTTTCGTCGGTATCGACATAGTCCTCGATGCGCTCGCGCTTCACCGGCGCGCCGTTGATGTGAAGGAGCCCGTTGATCATCTGGATGCGATCGCCGGGGAGCCCGACCACGCGCTTGATGTAGTCGACCGTATCGTCCTTGGGCAACCGGAACACGACGACATCGCCGCGCTGAGGCTCGGCCGACGAGATGCGGCCGGCGAAGAGCGGCGGCGAGAACGGCAGGGAGTAGTGGCTGTAGCCGTAGGAAAATTTCGAGACGAACAGATAATCGCCGACCAGCAGCGTCTCCTCCATCGAGCCGGAAGGAATGTTGAACGGCTGAAACAGGAGGATGCGGGCGGCGAAAAGCATGAGCACGGCGCCGACCAGGAACAGCGTCTCGCCGAGGCCGTGCCGGCGTTTGCTCTCGAGGGTCACACTCATCACTTTGTCCCGTCCGGCTGCTTGGCCCCGGCGCTTCTTATCCGCTGCGCGGACAGGGTGCAATGCGAGGGGCGGCGGATTGACCTTCGACCGAAAAAACGCGATCGGCCTCAGGCCGATCGCGGCGGTTCCGCGCTGATGAGGACGAAGGCCTGGGCCAGCGGACCTTCATCGGTGATGGTGACGTCGATTCGCGCCGCATATCCCGCCGGCGTGATGGCCTTGAGGCGCGCCAGCGCGCCGCCAGTGAGCGCCATGGTGGGCCGGCCCGAGGGAAGATTGACGACGCCCATGTCGCGGAAGAAGACGCCGGCGCGAAACCCGGTGCCCAATGCCTTGGCGCAAGCTTCCTTGGCGGCAAACCGCTTGGCATAGGTTTCGATCCGCCGCGCCCGCCGCTCTGCGGTGGCGCGCTCGACGTCGGTAAAAATCCGCGCGAGGAAACGCTCGCCATGGCGAGCAACCGTCTGCTCGATGCGCCGAACGTCCACGAGGTCGGAACCCATGCCGAGGATCATGCGGCAACCCGGGCGCGACCGCGCGCCATGGCGGCGCACATGCTTTTGACCACCTCGGCAAGGCCGTCGTAGATCGCCTCGCCCACCAGGAAGTGCCCGATATTGAGCTCGACGATCTCGCCGAGGGCGGCGATCGCCTCCGCGGTCGTGTAATCGAGGCCGTGGCCGGCATGGACTTCGAGGCCGAGGCTGTGGGCAAGCCGCGCCCCCTCCCGGATGCGCTCCCATTCGGCCTCGGCCTTGGCCTTGGCGTGCTGCCCACCCGCGAGCGCCTCGCACCAGGCGCCGGTATGAATTTCGATGGCGGGGGCATGGATCCGCGCAGCCATGTCGATCTGACGCGGATCGGCGGCAATGAACAGCGAGACCCGAATGCCGGCCGCTGTGAGCTTCGCCACAACCGGCGCGAGCCCATTGTGTCCCGCCGCGACGTCGAGGCCGCCTTCGGTGGTCAGTTCCTCCCGCCGCTCCGGCACCAGGCAGGCCGCATGCGGCCGGATCCGCAGCGCCATCGCGGTCATCTCCGGCGTCGCCGCCATCTCGAAATTGAGCGGCTTGCCGATCTCGGCCTTGAGGCGGACGATGTCGTCGTCGCGAATGTGGCGGCGATCCTCGCGCAGATGCGCGATGATGCTGTCGGCGCCCGCCGCGATCGCGATCTCGGCCGCCCGCAGCGGGTCGGGATGGGCACCGCCGCGGGCGTTGCGGATGGTGGCGACGTGATCGACATTGACGCCCAGCCTGAGATGAGAGATCGCCGGCAAGTTACTGACCCGTATCGATATGCGGCCTGCCGCGCAGGCCTTCAGGCGTCGACCCGCTCGGCCTTCGCGACCACGTGCTTGGCGCGCAATTGCGCGATGATCGAGTTGAGATGCTTGAGGTCATAGACCTCGAGATCGATGGTGACCGAGGTGAAGTCGGGAGACTGGCGCTCCATGTGAATGTTGTCGATGTTGCCGTCGTGCTCGGCGATCACCTGGGCGACCTGGGCGAGCGAGCCCGGCTCGTTCACGGTCTGCAGCGCGATGCGGGCCGGGAACCGTTGCGGCGTCGCCTCGTCGTCGACGTCCCAACGCAGATCGAGCCAGCGCTCGGGCGTGTCCTCGAAGGCCTTTAGTTCCGGCGACTGGATCGGGTAGATGGTGATGCCCTCGCCGGGCGTGAGGATGCCGACGATGCGATCGCCCGGCACGGCGCCCCCGATCGGCGCGAAGCGCACCGGCAGATCGGTATTGATGCCGCGGATCGGGATGGCCCCGCCCGCCTCCGCCGGCAGCTTGAACTTGACCGCCTTGGAGCGCTTGAGGCCGAACCATCCGCTCTCCGGCCGCGGCTGCTGCGCGAGCGCGGCGGCGCGCTCCTCCTTGTAGTCGGGATACATCGCGCGCGCGACGTCAGCCGCACGCATCTCGCCGCGGCCGACCGCCGACATCACGTCCTCGATCGAAGCGCGGGCCAGGCGCGGCAAGGCGCCCTGCAGCTTTTCGTCCGAATAGGCGACCTTGGCGCGCTGGCACAGGCGCTCCACGATGCGCCGCCCGAGCCCGGCATATTGGTGGCGCACCGCGGCGCGCGTGGCGCGGCGGATGGCGGCGCGCGACTTGCCGGTGCGCACCAGCGATTCCCAGGCCGGGGGCGGCGCGATCTGGGCGCCGGAGGTGATGATCTCGACCTCGTCGCCGTTGGTGAGCTCAGAGACCAGCGGCGCGATCTTGCCGTTGATCTTGCAGCCGACCGCGCCATTGCCGACATCGGTGTGCACCGCATATGCAAAATCGATCGCATTGGCGTGTCGCGGCAAGGCGATCAGCTTGCCCTTCGGGGTGAAGCAGAACACCTGGTCGTGAAACAATTCGAGCTTGGTGTGCTCGAGGAATTCCTCCGGATTGGAGCCCTCGGCCAACAGCTCGATGGTGCGGCGCAGCCACGCATAGGCGCTCGATTCGCGCGACAGCATCTCGGTCGGGGAGCCCGCCCCATCCTTGTAGAGCGAATGGGCGGCGATGCCGTATTCCGCGATCTCCTGCATCTCGCGGGTGCGGATCTGCAGCTCGACGCGCTGCTTGCCGGGACCGATCAGCGTGGTGTGGATCGAGCGATAGTCGTTCTGCTTGGGGGTCGAGACATAGTCCTAGAAGCGGCCCGGCACCATCGGCCAGGTCGTATGGACGATGCCGAGCGCCTGATAGCACTCCGCCACGGTTCGCACGACAACCCGGAACCCGACGATATCCGACAATTGCTCGAAGCCGACCGACTTGCGCTCCATCTTGCGCCAGATCGAATAGGCACGCTTCCTGCGGCCCGAGACGTCGGCGGCGAGCCCGCGGTCGGCGAGCTTCTTGGTGAGCTGCTGCTCGATCTCGCCCACCTGCCCGACATTGCGGGATTCCAGGGCTTCGAGGCGTTCGCTGACCACCTTGTAGGCTTCCGGATTGAGCTCGCGGAAGGCCAGATCCTCGAGCTCCTCGCGCATTTCGTGCATGCCCATGCGGCCGGCGAGCGGGGCGTAAATATCGAGCGTCTCCTCGGCTATGCGCCGGCGCGCCTCGCCGGCCATGTGGCCGAGCGTGCGCATATTGTGCAGACGGTCGGCGAGCTTGATCAGCAGCACCCGAACGTCGTCGGCGATCGCGAGCAGGAGCTTGCGCAGGTTCTCGGCCTGCTTGGCTTCCTTGGTGACCAGGTCGAGCCGCTTGAGCTTGGTCAGGCCATCGACCAGCGCGCCGATGTCCTTGCCGAACATCTGGTCGATCTCGTCGCGGGTGGCGGCGGTGTCCTCGATCGTGTCATGCAGCAGCGCCGCCGCGATGGTCGAATCGTCGAGCTTGAGGTCGGTCAGAATGGCGGCGACCTCGAGCGGATGGGAAAAGTAGGGATCGCCGGAGGCGCGCTTCTGCTCGCCATGCGCCTTCATGGCGTACACATAGGCGCGGTTGAGGAGCGCCTCGCTCGTGCCGGGGTTGTAGCGGCGGACGCGCTCAATCAGATCGTATTGCCGCATCATCTGCGGCTTGGCGCGCCTGCCTGATTTAGCCTGCTTTTCAATGGCTTGACCGACGATATTGGCGCCGCGCTCAAGCGCCGCGCGGGCGCGGGGCTGGTTCTGCATGCGCGGTAGGTCGGTCGAGGGGCGCGCCATGACGATCCGGATGATCCTGACGTTCCTTGCGCCGGCCTGCGGTGCCGACGTTCGGTGAGGATATCACGGCTGCGCGCGCTCGCCACAGCGCGATTGCGACATGGTTTGCTCAATTATACGCGCTGGATATTTATGCCCTAGATATGCGCGGACTGGACATGGACGCGATGCCGCAGGCGCCCGCAGGCCGGAGGCTATTCCTCTTCCTCGGGCTGCTCCTCAGGGGGCGTAAGCCCTTCGAGCCCCTTGAGGAGTTCCTCCTCGGTCATGCGCTCGACCGTCACCTCGGTGTCGTCGGCGTCCACAGTGGCGCCGGGCGCCCCGATCAGCGGGACCGTGGCCGGTTCCGGCTCGTCGACCTCGACATATTTCTGCAGGGAATGGACGAGCTCTTCCTTGAGGTCGTCGGTCGAGACCGTGGTGTCGGCGATCTCACGCAGCGCCACCACGGGATTCTTGTCGTTGTCGCGCTCGACCGTGATCGGGGTGCCGGACGAGATCATCCGCGCCCGATGGCTCGCCAACAGCACGAGATCGAAACGATTGGGGACCTTGTCGATGCAATCCTCGACGGTGACACGGGCCATGGCTGGCTGCTCCTGGAATAGACTGTCCGGAATTTGGGCACTAACTATCCGCGTTGCAAGGCAGGCGCAAGGGCGAAAAAATGGCGAAAATCCGCCGACGAAGTTTTGTCTTGGCGCGGCGGCGAACCTCTGTTAGGCAAAGTGCGGGAACCGCGTTGCGACTTATTACTATTGCTTGCGGATTGGTTGTGACGGCGCGCGTCTGCCCATTTAACGACACGCGATGAACCGTTCCCGTTAACGATGATCGACTTGGTCGCTGCCGCGCCGCTTTGGCCGCGGAGCGGCTCTTGAGGTTTCATTGCGAGAGGAAATCATGGAACCACGCACGGACAAGATCGCTCTATTTATTGACGGCGCCAACCTCTACGCCACCGCCAAGGCGCTCGGCTTCGACATCGATTACAAGCGGCTGCTGCGCGAGTTTCATTCGCGCGGCTACCTCCTCCGCGCGTTCTACTACACAGCGGTGATCGAGGATCAGGAATATTCCTCGATCCGTCCCCTGATCGATTGGCTCGACTACAACGGCTACAGCGTGGTCACCAAGGCGACCAAGGAATTCGTCGATCAGACCGGCCGCCGCAAGGTCAAAGGCAATATGGACATCGAACTGGCGGTCGACGCGATGGAGATCGCCGAGCATATCGACCAGATGGTGCTGTTCTCGGGCGACGGCGACTTCCGCTCCCTGGTCGCCGCCATGCAACGTCGCGGGGTGCGGGTGACGGTGGTTTCCACCATCTCGACCCAGCCGCCCATGGTCGCCGACGAGCTGCGGCGACAGGCCGACGTCTTCCAAGATATCGTCGAGCTGCAGCCCAAGATCGGCCGCGACCCTTCCGAGCGGGCGCCGCGCGAACCGCGGGAGCCACGGGAGCCGCGCCACACGCCGCAGTTCCTGCAGCGCAGCACCTCGCCCCAGCGGGTCGGCGGCGGTGACGAAGACGACGACTTCGAGGATTGAGGGCGCCGAGCCGGCGATGTCCGCCGCGGCCGCCGAGCCAGGTCGCGATTGCGCGCTTTGCCCTCGCCTCGCGGGGTTCCGAGAGGACTGGCGACGGCGGGAGCCCGACTGGTTCAACGCCCCGGTCGCGAGCTTCGGCCCCCGCACCGCGCGGCTGCTCATTGTGGGCCTCGCGCCCGGATTGCAGGGCGCCAACCGGACCGGACGTCCCTTCACCGGCGACTATGCCGGCGTGCTGCTTTACGAGACGCTCGCCCGCTTCGGCTTCGCCCGCGGCACCTATGCGGCGCGGATCGACGACACGCTCGAGCTCGTCGATGCGCGGATCACCAATGCGGTAAGGTGCGTGCCGCCGGAGAACAAGCCAACCGGCGCCGAAATCACCACCTGTCGAGGCTTCCTGAAGGCGACGCTCGCCGAAATGCCGAAGCTCGCCGCCGTGGTCACGCTCGGGCGCATTGCGCATGACACCACGGCGGCGGCACTCGCAGCGCGCCGCTCGCAGGTCCCGTTCGCGCATGGGGCCCGTCATGACATCGGGCGGATACGACTGTTCGACAGCTATCATTGCTCGCGCTACAACACCAATACCGGCGTGCTGACGACGGAAATGTTCCACGGCGTGTTTGCTCAGGTGCGCGACTTCCTGCCGGCGGCGTGACGGCCCGCGGCTCGCAAGGCATAAGGCAGAATCGGGAGAGCCGGGATGGCTGCGAAGCCGGATCGCAAGGTCGTCGCCGACAACCGCAAGGCGCGATTCAACTACGAGATAGGCGAGGTATTCGAGGCCGGGATCGCGCTCACCGGCACCGAGGTCAAGTCGCTGCGCCAAGGGCGGGCGACGATCGCGGAATCCTATGCGGATGCCCGGCGCGGAGAGATATGGCTCGTCAATGCGAACATTCCGGAATACCTGCAGGGCGGCCGCTTCAACCACCCCCCCAAGCGCGCCCGCAAGCTGCTCCTCCACCGCCGCCAGATCGATAAGCTCGCCGGCGCGGTCGAGCGCGAGGGCATGACGCTCGTCCCGCTCAAGCTCTATTTCAATGAAAAAGGCCGCGCCAAGATCGAGCTCGCGCTCGCGCGCGGCAAGAAGCTGCACGACAAGCGCGAGACCGAGCGCAAACGGACCTGGGACCGCGAACGCGCCCGGCTCCTGCGCGCTAAAGGGTGACGGGTTATCTTATTTGGCCTGCGATTTCAGCAGATCGCGGATGTCCGTCAGGAGCTCCTCCTGCTTGGTCGGCGCCGGCGGCTTGGCGGCCTCCGTGCGGACAAGGCGGTTCATGAGGCGGATGACCAGGAACAGGACGAAGGCGACGATGAGGAAGTTGATAAGGAGCGTCAGGAAATTTCCATAGGCCAATACGGCGCCTTGCTTCTTGGCCTCGACCAACGAGTCCGCCGTCACCTTGGACGACAGCGGAATGAAGTAGTTGGAGAAGTCGAGCCCGCCGGTGGCCGCGCCGACGATCGGCATCAGGAGATCACCGACCATCGACTGCACGATGCCGCCGAACGCGGCCCCGATGATGACACCGACCGCGAGATCGACGACGTTTCCGCGCAATGCGAATTTCTTGAATTCCTCGAGCATGATCGCCTCCCGTCCCGGGTCGACCCCCGCCCCGTGGCTTTTTCGCGCCGGAACCAGCGCTAATTGATCAGGCCCGCATGCACCATGGCGGCGCGGACCGCCGACTTGGTGGTCTCGGTGACCGGAACCATGGGCAGACGTGCCGTCGCTTCGCATTTGCCGAGGATCGACAGCGCATATTTCGCCGGCGCCGGATTGGTCTCGAGAAACAACGCCGTGTGCAGCGGCATCAACTTGTCCTGCAACGCGAGCGCGCCCGTATAGTCGCCCTTCAGGCACGCACTCTGAAACTCGGCGCACAGCCGCGGCGCCACGTTCGAGGTCACCGAGATGCAGCCGTGGCCGCCATGCGCCATGAAGCCGAGCGCGCTCGCATCCTCGCCCGAGAGCTGATTGAAGCCGGGCCCCATCGCCAGACGCTGCTGTGAAACCCGTATCACATTGGCGGTGGCATCCTTCACGCCGGCGATGTTGCGCAGCTCGAACAGCCGTTTCATGGTCTCGACCGACATGTCGATCACCGAGCGGCCCGGAATATTGTAGATAATGATCGGGATGCCGATCGCGTCATTGATCGCCTTATAGTGCTGGTAGAGCCCCTCCTGGGTCGGCTTGTTGTAATAGGGCGTCACCACCAGGACGGCGTCGGCGCCGGCCTTTTCGGCATGCCGGGAGAGCTCGATTGCCTCCTTGGTCGAGTTCGAGCCGGCGCCAGCGATAACCGGCACGCGTCTGTCGGCCCCCTCAACGCACCATTCCACGACCTGCTTGTGCTCGTCGTGGCTCAAGGTCGGGCTTTCGCCGGTGGTCCCGACCGGTACCAGGCCGCTGGTTCCCTCCGCGATCTGCCACTCGACCAGGTCGCGAAAGGCCTTCTCATCCAACGAGCCGTTCGCGAAAGGGGTCAGCAGCGCCGTGAACGATCCCCGAAAGCTCGTCTTGGCGGTCATGAATGATATCCTGGTCTGTGGAGCCGATTGGATAAGGGCTTAAGGGACACTACAGCAATCGCGCGGACTTGGCTTTCGCTTCCCGAGGACTTGCGGCAGCGCGCTCGGGCCGCTTGCCGAATCCACGCTCGATCGGGGCCCCGCAGGGGACAAATCACGTTTCTTAGGGATTCATCAACCCAATTTGGCCGAAAACATGATCTAACCCGGCCTGGACTGGCTCGGACCGCGCGGGGGGAAGATCATCATCCGAATGGCCCGCAATCGCTTGGCCGGCAATCGCATGGCCGGAATAAGAGCTGAATTGGCAGGCGTCGGCGCCATCGTGGCTCTCGGCCTCGTCCTGGCCGGCAGCCACAGCGGCTGGGCGCAATCAGCCGCGCTTGCGAGCGTCAGCGCAAAGCCCAAGGAAAAGGGGGAGCAGGGCCAATCCAAGGCCGCGGCCAAGCCGGCCCCCAGTGCGCAGGATAGGATCCCCCTCCCCCGTGCGCGGCCGCAGCAGCTGGCAGTCGCGCCAAGCGCGGGGGCTCCCGCCTTAGGGACCGCGCCCGCCGCTCCGGCCAGCGCGCCCGCCCGGGCGGCTCCGCCGGCGGCCGCAAGCCCGGCCATCCCTTCAACGGAGCTCGCGACCCTCAAGGAAGCCATCACGCTGGCGCGCAACGGCAAGACCGGCCAGGTTGCCGATCTGCAGAAGACCATAGGCGATCCCCTCGCCCGTAAGCTCGTCGAATGGGTCCTGCTGCGCAGCGACAACAATACCGCCGACTTTTCCCGCTACACGGCCTTCATCAGCGCCAATCCGACCTGGCCCAGCATCGGTTTGCTGCGGCGCCGGGCGGAAGCCATGTTGTGGCAGGAGCAGGCGGAGCCCGCTTTCGTGCGCGCGGCCTTTGTCAAGGATGCGCCGCTGACCGCCAAGGGCCGCTTCGCGCTGGCCCGCGCGCTGCTCGCGCTGGGGGACCGCGCCGGCGCGCAATCGCAAATACGCGAGGCCTGGCGAAAAGAGGCCCTCTCCAGCGACATCGAGGACCAGGTCCTGGAGACGTTCAAGGACCTTTTGACGCCGACCGATCACAAGGCGCGCATGGACATGCGCCTCTATGCGGAGGATGTCGAGGCGGGCCTGCGCGCGGCAAACCGTGCCGGCCCGACCGCGCAGGCGATCGGCAAGGCCTGGGCGGCGGTGATCCGGAAGGCCGGCAATGCCAAGGCGCTGCTGGAGGCGGTGCCGGCGGAGGCAAGCCGCGATCTCGGATACACGTTTGCCCACGCCCAGTGGCTCAGGCACCAGGACAGCGTGGCCGAGGCCGCAGCATTGATTCTGTCGTTGCCGCGCGATCCCACGCAGCTGATCGATCCCGATCAATGGTGGGTCGAGCGCCGTCTCTTGGCGCGCAAGCTGCTCGACATCAACGACCCGCGGACCGCCTATCGGATCGCGAGCGATGCCGCCCCGCCGGGCAAGGAAGGCCCACGCTGGGAGCAACCCTTCACCGCCGGCTGGATCGCGCTACGCTTCCTCGACGATCCCGCGACCGCCATGACCCACTTCGCCAGGGTGGCGCAGGGTACCAGCAATCCGACCACGCAAGCGCGCCAAGGCTACTGGCAGGGACGCACCGCGGAGGCGCTCGGCAAGAAGGAGGAAGCGCGCGGTTACTACGAGGCGGCCGCGCGCTACGGGACCGCCTATTACGGCCAGCTGGCGCGGGCGCGGCTCGGCTACCAGGACATCGTGCTGCGCCCACCACCGGAGCTCTCGCCGGAACGGCGCGCCGCCATTGCCCAGCTTGAAATCGTGCGCGCGGCCGAGCTGCTCTACGCGGTCGGGGAGCGCGATCTGGTCGTGCCCTTCGCCGCCGATCTCGGCGAGCGGTCGACCGACATTGCGGCGCTGGCCGAGCTCGGCGAGGTCACCGGCCGTAACAAGGACGCCAGGTCGACGTTACTCATCGGCAAGGCCGCGCTCGGGCGCGGCTATGCGCTCGAGCACTATGCGTTTCCGACTTTCGGGATTCCGGAGTATCGGGCGATCGGCCCCGCCGTCGACGCCAGCGTCGTCTACGCGATTGCCCGGCAGGAAAGCACTTTCTGGCAGGGCGACATTTCGACTGCCAAGGCGATGGGGCTCATGCAGGTCACGCCCGAGGCGGGGCGCGAAACCGCCAAGAGATTCGGCGTGACCTACGACCAGAAACGTCTGCAGTCCGACGCCGTCTACAACGTACAGATGGGCGCGGCCGAGCTGGCGGACCGGCTGGAAAACTACCGCGGCTCCTACATCCTGACCTTCGCAGGCTACAATGCCGGGCCCGGACGCGTGCGCGAATGGATTTCCCATTATGGCGATCCGCGCGATCCCAAGGTCGATCCGGTCGATTGGGTCGAGCGCATTCCGTTCTCCGAGACGCGCAACTACGTGGAGCGCGTCATGGAGAACCTGCAGGTCTACCGGGTCCGCCTGGGCGGCGGGCATCGCCTCATGATCGAGGCCGACCTGCACCGCGGCGCCGCCACCGATTGAAATTTCGGCACATTGTCGGAAGATGCGCGCGGGCCCCGTGGCTCGGTCGGTGCTGGAGCGATCTCGTGATGATTGATGGCTGCGCCAGTCGATTCATAACCGCCAATGACGGCTTGCAACTGCATGTGGGCGCCTACGGGCCGCGGGCGGCCGCGGCGATGCCGGTCGTATGCCTGCCGGGCCTGGCCCGCACCAGCGCCGATTTCGATGCCCTCGCCAAGGCGCTGGCCGGCGACGCGACGCACCCGCGTTACGTGGTCGCGATGGATTATCGCGGCCGTGGCCGTTCCGACTACGACCGCAACCCGCTCAACTACAACTTTGCCACCGAGCTCGCCGACCTGCTGGCGGTGCTCACCGCGCTCGACCTCGGCCCCGCCGCGTTCGTGGGAACCTCGCGCGGCGGCATTTTGGCCATGCTGCTCGCCTCGGCGCGCCCGACCGCGATTGCCGGCGTGGTGCTCAACGATATCGGCCCCGTCATCGACGTGCAGGGCCTGGCGCGAATCAAGAGCTATGTCGGCAATCTGCCCGAGCCCAAGACCTACGCGGACGGCGCGGAAATCCTGCGCCGGCTGTTCGTCTCGCAATTTCCGAAGCTCTCCGAGGACGACTGGCTTGCTTTCGCCCGGCGCGCCTTCAAGGAGCAGGGCGGCAGGCTGCGGCCGACCTATGACGTGAGGCTAGCCAAGACGCTGGAGGGGATCGACCTCGCGCGACCGCTGCAGACATTGTGGGTCGAATTCGACGCTTTGGCGCGCGTCCCGGTGATGGTCGTGCGCGGCGCCAATTCCGACGTGCTCTCGGCCGCCACGGTCGAGGCCATGCGGGCGCGCCGGGGGGATCTCGATTTCATCGAAGTGCCCGACCAAGGTCATGCGCCGCTGCTGGCGGAGGAAGACATCATCGACCATATCGGCGCGTTCATCGCCGCTTGCGAGCGATTTGGAGCGCGTTCAGGGGATGGGATTGTGCCTTGATCTTCCGCCCGGCGAGGGCTGCCGATCAATTGGCGGTATTGAAGCTGTGATCGATGCGCAGATAGGACGACCAGACGCCCTGATTTGCGAAATTGTAGGCATCGGTCGGCCGCGCCGCCGGCGTGCCGCCGAAAACGTTGTTGTACATGGTCTGCACCGACAGGGTGAGACCGCTCGCCGGCGCCCAGCTGGTGCGAAGGCCGGCCCCGACATTGCCCCAGTTGGACTTGCAGTTGCCGCCGGCGCCGCTGGGCGCATTCGCGCCGCCGGGACAGGTCGCGCCGGCAAACGAGCTCGCCGACTGGCCATCAAAAGTGACGTTGGAATAACCGGCGAACAAGCTGGTATTGAGCGAATGCGACCACTGATGATCGTAGCCCGCCTGGACCGACCACGCCTTGGTCAATTCGAGGCCGGAGCCGCTGTCCGGCATCCAGCCGACCGCCGGATTGCTGGCCGCTCCGAACAGATCGGGGCCCGACATGTTGAGCACGCCGCCGAAACCAGTCGACGTGCTCTGGCTGTAGCGAACGCCGGCGCCGATCCGATCTCCCGGCCCCAGCATCGGCAGCTTGACCTCGCCACCCAGGCCCACGAAGAACCCACCCTTGTCGACGAGACGGCCGCAATCGCTCGCGCCCGTCTGGAGACACGCGTTGAATCCGTTGGCGGCGCCAAGGACCGAGTTGTCACCCGTATAGGCGCCGTTGATATTGTGGGCGCCTGCAACCAAGGCCCCGTAGCCCCAGGCCTGATCGGATCGCAAGGAGATGAATGGGTCGGGCCAGACCTCGCTTTGGCGATCGGTCGGCTGACTGCCGATTTTCGGCGCGCTGCCGGTCGAAAGGCTCATCAGCGATTTGCTGCGACGTTCGTCGGTTCCGATCGTCAACGACAGACCGTTCTTGGTGCAGGCATCGTTACCGGGGATATAGTAATAGGTGTGACCATCGAGCGAGCAGATTTTCACAAACTGCACCGGCTCGGCCTTGTCCCCCATGTCGGCAGCCCGGGCTCCTGCCGCCACGGCAAAGCCTGCGACCGTCCCCAGGAGGACGCTCGTCAGCAAGCTCGTCGCAGTTTTCATGCGTCCCAGCTTCATGCTTCGCCTACCAAAGACCACTTTCGCACCAATACGCTCAGGGTGCCGGCAAGGAGCAGCTCCTCAGGCAACGTGCGCACCTTAGCCGAGCCAGGTCCACAGGCAACGAAGAAGCGCCCTTCCGGACACGCCGAAGCACGATTTTTGCCAAGGTGTTGCCTAAAAATCACTGGTCATGGGACTTGTTGAAGCCCATGCAGTCCGCGTTGCTTGGCCGTTGAAAGAATTCAGGAATATGCGGCCCGCGCGCGCCGGGGCGGCCAGGAGTCCCTCCCGTCCGCGTCAGGAACGGCTCTCCTCGGGCGGCGGCGCCCCAAAGTGCCATTGCGCGCGCAGCAAGCCGCTCCAGATGCTCTGATTCTGCGGCGTGTAGTTTCCGGCGGGGACGCTGCCAACGCCGCCGAAGTTCAGGAGCACGCCGGCCCCCATATTCTGGTCGAGCCGCGAATACATGATCTCCGCGCCCAAATCCACGTTCTTGATCGGGTTCCAGACCGTGCGCGTGCCGACGCCCAAAACCATGAAGTCGGGATTGCAGCCGGCGACCGGCGCTGCGGCAAAATTCGGCACTGCTCCGCCCGCCGTCCGAACCGGACCGGCCGGCGAGGAGCAGAAGATGGTCTTCGCCGCGCCCGGATAGGTGACGTCGGAGATCACGCCGAACAGGGACGAGCGAACCGTGGGATTCCAGTGATGCTCATAGGCAGCGCCGAGCGACCAGGCGGTGGTCAACTGAATGCCCGAGGGGCTGAGCCCCGCGGCGAGGGGACCGACCGTGTTGGCAAAAACGCCGTCGAGCGCCCATGCAGCCCCGACCGACCCGCCGTTGAACCGCGAGAATGTTCCAAACGAGTCGAGCTGGCTCAGTCCCGTATAAGCCACGGCGCCCTGGCTATACACGGCGTTGGCCCAGAACTTGTCGCCCTCGCCGGTCGGGACGTGCACCATGATGCCGCCCATGACCGCGAAACCCCACCGGTCCGAAGGCGCCTGGCCGGTGAACTCGCCGGGACCGAGATTGGCGAGCGGAGAGACATTGTTGCCATAGGGGCCGGCGCGAACCTGATGCAGGGCGGCCGCAACCTGAGCCGAGCCCCAGCCCTGATCGACCCGCAGGTTGCCGACGACGTCGGGTATCCATTGGTGTGCCGCATAGTCGCCGATCGGGCAGCCGGTCTGGTTCGCCGCCAACACGCCCGGCGCGACGTCGGGCGTCACCAACGCGGCGTAGCAGACCGTAGAGCCGATCACGATGGTGCCGTTCGGCCCGGGGAAACTGCCGATGGCAAGCGGGTTGGTTCCCGCATCCCAGATCGCATTGCGCCGCGTGCTGCTGTCCTCGATCGAGCCGGTCGCGGAAATGCCCAGGCCGAAATCCGCCGTGTAGGCGGCGAGCAGGATGCCGCTGTCATAGGTGTTCGAACCGCCGCCCAGGTGGTAGCTGCCGTAGCTGAAAGCGCCATTCAGGAAATCGAAGAACGATTGCGTCTTGCCGAGCGTGACGCCGGCGAACCCGATATAACCGCGCTTCCAGAACGCCGTCGCGTTGATGCTGGAGCCGGTCGATGCATCAAAGCCGCCGCTGAAATAGGCCTTGAACACGCCATACTGCGTCATGTGACGCGCATCGGCCCAGACCGTGCCGCGGCCCTGGGCCACGAAGTCGCGCGTATGGAAGCGGTTGTTGCGATCTTCGGCACCGGCACCAATGAACGGGCCGCCGTCGCCGTCGGCGCGGAATCCGCCATCGAGCCGCGCGGTGGCGCCGACCCTGACGCAAATATCTCCCTCGCCCGGGATCTGGTAGAAGCCTTCACCATAGAGGCTGCAGACCTTCACGCCTTCCGCTTTGGGAGCCTTGTCGGTCTCGAGATCCGCGGCCCGCACGGCCGCGGTCGCGACCAAGCTCGCGGCAGTCCCAAGGAGAAGACCTCTTACGACGTGAAGACTTCTTCCGATCTTCATTCTCAGCCTCCAGATTCGCAAGCTCCCCCAACTCTCAAGCCCCAAAGAGGCTTTCTTGGGAAGCTTCCGCTCCTTGGGCGGGATTTCCGTTCTCCGGGAACGTCGCCGCAGCCCCCCGCGGACACGATCGATCCCCCAATCCGGCTCTCCAACCAAGGCGCACGCGCACCTCTCAACCCAACACATCCGTCTTCAGAAGGCGCGTGCAAAAGAAAGACGCGTGCAAACGACAACTGCGACGAAAACGGGAAAGCCCTTTTCCGCCGCGTGCTCACACTAGCCGACCATGTTCAACAGGCAATCAAGAAATACCAGCACAAACCGCGGATTTGCACATTTTGGTCATGTGTTGCCCAAAAATCACGCCCGGGGATCACTTGCGGATCCCAAGTCGTACTGAGACCTCTGAAAGCCAACCTGGCGATAAAACTTGGTAATACGACAGACGCCGAGCCGATATGCTATCCGATATTAACCATATCTTGGCGACATCATGCCTGATCCCCACCGACTGCTTAAGGGGCTTCTGTGTTTCCACGATCGCCGGCGGGAGCATTCAGCGCCCTGACGGGACGCAGCCGGTCACATGGTCGTAACAGAGCACAATGATAGAGTGAGCCACAGGCCGCGCCCGCAAGAGAGCGCGTGGTCCTCGGCAACCAGCCTCGCCGCGACCAAGCCGGCGATCGCAACAGGTTGCGGACCGACTTGATCAGGGGGGGCGGTGAACACCTGGGAAGCCTTCGTTCCCTTCAGCGGCTTGCACCTTCTTGCGGTCGCAGTCTGCGGCCTGCTGATCTTGACGCTGGCGATTGCGGGCCGCTTGCTGCGCGAAGGCGCGGCCGAGGTCATGCTGCGCCGGTCGTGGGCGACCTTCGCGCTCTGCTATTGGTTCGCCTACGTCATCTGGTGGAACTGGAACGGCCTCGACCTCTATGGCGGCCTGCCCCTGCACCTTTGCGATTTCAATGGTCTGGTCGCCCCACTGGCGCTGCTGACGATGAACCGATGGGCCAGGGCCACCCTCTATTTCTGGACGTTCACCCTCACCCTGCAAGCCTTCGTTCAGCCGATGCTCAGCAATGGGCCGGCGCATCTCGAGTTCTGGGCGTTCTGGGCGGGACACACGATCATCATGGCGAGCGCAGTCTATGACGTCGCGGTGCTGGGATTCCGACCGCACTGGCGTGACCTCGGGCGCGTCGCGGCGGTGAGCCTCTCCTATGTGGCGGTCGTGATGCCGGTCGATCTCGCGCTCGGCGCCAATTACGGCTTCATCGGCAATCCGCCGCCGGACAAAGGCATTCCGCCCTTCATCGATGCGATGGGCCCATGGCCGCAGCGCGCATTGATCGTCATGGGGCTGGCCATAGTCGGCTTTGTGCTCGCCTGGCTGCCATGGTGGATCGCCGGCCCGCGCGATGAACCGGACGCCGAGCGCCCCGCCACACGCTGGCGGCGGGCTTGACGCCTGCCCCCCGGCGATTGGCGCGGGCACGTGGCATCAGTCTCAGGACCAAGGGCAACGCTGAGCCTGGCGGAGACGCAGGGATTCGAACCCTGGATACGGCTTTAGACCGTATAACGGTTTAGCAAACCGCCGCCTTCAGCCACTCGGCCACGTCTCCATGGCGGGCATCCGTACCGGCCGCGGGCTGACCGGTCAAGGCCGCGCCGGGTGTGAGGGACAGCGAACGAGATCGGGACGATCAAT
>DATDGG010000243.1:0-34122 GCA_036522235.1 Xanthobacteraceae bacterium | reverse complement strand
CATCTGCCGACCCGCTGCAAGTTCATCGCCTTCATGCCGCAGTGGGATTTCCTGAGCTTCCTGTGCGCGCGCGGCGCCCGCTATCCAGGCTTTCGTGTGCTGATGCGGACCGAGGCCACCGATCTCGTCGAGGAGCAGGGTGCCGTGGTCGGCGTCCGCGCCAACACGCCCGATGGCGTGCGCGAGCTGCGGGCGCGGCTGGTGGTGGGCTGCGACGGCCGGCACTCGGTGATGCGCGAGAAAGCTGGGCTTAAGGTGGAGAATCTCGGGGCTCCGATGGACGTGTTGTGGTTTCGCCTGCCGCGCAAGCCCGGCGATCCCGGGGAGACGATGGGCCTGTTCGATGCCGGCCGCATCCTGGTCCTCATCTGCCGCGGCGATTACTGGCAATGCGGCTTCGTGATCCCGAAGGGCTCGTTCGAGGAGGTGCGCCGCGCCGGGCTGACGCTGTTTTGCGCGGGTCTGGCGCGGGCGGTGCCGATATTTGCGGACCGGCTCGGCACGCTCAACAGCTGGGACGATATCAAGCTGCTCACGGTCGCGGTCGAGCGCCTCAAGCGCTGGTATCGGCGCGGCGTCCTCTGCATCGGCGATGCCGCGCATGCGATGTCGCCGGTCGGCGGCGTCGGCATCAATCTCGCGGTGCAGGACGCGGTTGCTGCCGCCAATATCCTGGCCGAGCCGCTGCGCGCCGGCGCGGTCGGCGAGCGGGTGCTGCGGCGCGTGCAGGCGCGGCGCGAATTTCCGACCCGCGTGGTCCAGCGCGTGCAAGTCCTGGTGCAGAAGCGCGTGATCACCAACGTGCTCGGCAGCAAGCGGGACAAGATCGAGCCGCCGTGGGTGGTGAAGCTCCTGAAAGCGTACCCGGTCCTGCGCCGCCTTCCGGCCCGCATTCTCGGCCTTGGGATCAGGCCTGAGCACATCCGCACGCCGGAGCGGATCGCGGTGAAGCCGCCTGCCGCGGGCTAAGCGACATTGAAATCCTCATCGGCCAGCGCGATCGGCTCGCCATGGGGAGTGCGCGTGGCGGCGCGGGCCCAGGCCTTGCGATAGCGTGCCAGCGTGTCGGCGCCGGCGACGTTCTTCTCAGTTACCAAGCGTTCCAGCGCATTGAGCCAATGCCGGTAGTAGGTGCTGCCGGTATCGGGATCGCCTACCGCCTGCGCGGCCTTGATCTCTTGCGCCAAGGTCGCGGCCCATTCGCTCCAGGTGAACAGTCCGCGCTCGGAGAGCGCGAGCGCCATGGCGAAGGCCTGCGCCTCCCAGGGTTCGCGAAACACCGGTCCGGCGTCATCGCGCGGCAACGCTTTATTGTGCGGGAGGTCGGGCCCCATGTCACACGGCTTCCAAATAAGGCTCGAAGGCTTCGATCGAGACCTTGAGGTTCGGATCGGCGCGCTCACCCCACAATTCGCGGCCGTCGAACCGCACCGTATAAAGCCATTGCGGGTTTTCGCCCTCGCCGATCGCGACCGTGTCCGGAAACACGTGGCAGCCGCGCACGCATTCGATGATGCCCACGCGCCCGCGCGCATAGCGCGGCAGCCGGGTATGCGTCGCCGGGTGGATGTTCCGCGTCCGCACCCGATCGCCCACCTTGAAGCGCGCCGGCGCGCTCGGCGCCCGTCCATAGGAGCCGCGCGTCAAGGCCGCCGCCACGTCCGCGGCGGCGAGCTTGCGTGGCAGCGGCTTGCCGGGCTGGCGCGACCGGCCGGTCGCGAGCTCGTCGGCATCCACCAACCCGCGCTCGAGCAGGAGCTGCTCGAGCCGCAGCAGCCACTTCGCGTAGTAGGAGCGCGTGAGATAAACGTCGGGTGGAAGATTTTCGATCGCCGCCCGCGACATGTCGATGTTCCAGAGACGGGCGTAGCCCAGCGCCCGGTTGAGGGCGAGCACCCGCCCCTCCCATGCGCCATGGAAGGCCGGCTCGTTCGGCTCCGGCGCGACCGGGCCGAAGCCTTGCATCCCGCCCATGTCGTGAATGCCGTTCACGGCGCGGCCTCGCCGGCGGCCGGTTTGGGCAGGCCAGTGCCGATCATGCAGTCGCGGGTCACCAGGCTCGCGAGCCGCTCCTCGCTCCAGCCCTGCGTGCCGACTGGGCGCATCGGCAGCACCATGAACCGCGTCTCCGCGGTCGAATCCCAGACCCGGATTTCGGTCGCGGCCGGCAGGTGCACGCCGAAATCGGCGAGCACGCCGCGCGGATCGATGACGGCGCGCGACCGATAGGGCGCCGATTTGTACCAGGTCGGCGGCAGGCCCAGCACCTCCCACGGATAACAGGAGCACAGCGTGCACACGATCATGTTGTGGAGCTGCGGGGTATTCTCGACCGCCACCAGGTGATCGCCGACGCGGCTGGCGAAGCCGAGCGAGCCGACCGCCGCGGTCGCATCCGCCAGCATCGCACGCCGGAAGGCAGGATCGATCCAGGCCTTGGCGACCGCGCGGGCGCCGTTATGTGGGCCGATCCGCGTCTCATAGGCTTCGACGATGCGATCGAGCGCGGCCGGATCCACATAGCCCTTCTCGGTCAGGATCGTCTCCAGCGCCCGCACCCGCAGCTGCATCTCGGTGAGCTCCGAGCCGTGATCGTTATCCTCGGACATTATTGTCTCCCTGCTCGCTACTGTAACTACTGTAGCCCGCATGGAGCGTAGCGCAATGCGGGTGGTTCGGGACGCGCGGGCAGAGCCCGCGCTCCTCACCATGAGGGGCCTCATCCTGAGGAGCCGCGCGCAGCACGGCGTCTCGAAGGACCCGGATTTCGCTTTCGCTCCATCCGGGCTACGAACCAGGCGTGTATTGCCTATATCTGGTGAAACCTCATCGGAAGGCGCCGCGCATGGCCGACATCCTCCCCGCCGTCTTTTTCGGGCACGGTAATCCGATGAATGCCCTCCGCGACAACGCCTATACGGCCGCCTGGCGGCGCATCGGGCAGGAGATCCGCCGGCCCAAGGCCGTTCTGTCGATATCCGCGCACTGGTTTGTTCCTGACGTCGGCGTCACCGTCATGACGGCGCCCAAGACGATTCACGATTTCGGCGGATTTCCAAAAGAACTGTACCAGGTGCGCTACCCCGCGCCCGGCGATCCGGCATTGGCGCGCCGTGTGCAGGAGCTGCTGGCGCCGTTGCCGGTGCGGCTCGACGAATCCTGGGGCCTCGATCATGGCACCTGGTCGGTGCTGCGCCACGTCTATCCGCAGGCCGATGTTCCGGTGGTCCAGCTCAGCATCGACGAGACCCGGCCGGCCGCATTCCATTTCGAGCTCGGCAAGCGGCTCAGCCCCCTGCGCGAGGAGGGCGTGCTGATCGTCGGCAGCGGGAACCTGGTGCACAATCTCCACACCTATGCGTGGGGACGGCATATGCCCGAACCGTATGATTGGGCGATCCGGTTCGAAGAGACCGCGAGAGCGATGCTGGTCGCGGGCGAGCACAGGCCGCTCGTCGACTACGAGACGCTCGGGCGCGATGCCCTGCTCTCCATCCCGACGCCCGATCACTATCTGCCGCTGCTCTACGTGATCGCGACCCGGCAGCAAGGCGAGGCCGTCAGCTTTCCGGTCGAAGGCATCGACGGCGGCTCGATCTCGATGCTGGCGGTACGGAGCGGATAGTCGCGCCGGTCACCTGGGCTGCGGTTGCTTTTCTCCAAGCCGAGCGATGCACATCGGCGCGTTCGGGAGGGTGCCCGCGGCGGGCAGGACGATGTCGTTGACGAACTCCACGCTTCCCCCCGGCACCGACGAATCCGCCGCCAGCGCGAGGACAAGCTCGAGCTTGGGAACAACGTAGATCAACTGGCTACCGAACCCGGCGGCGAAGAATGCGTCGAGGTCCGTCTTGGTCCTCTTCGTCCACCACAAATAGCCATACGCGGAGTGGGTCGGCGGGCCGCCATCGTTGTGCTTGGAGGTCGAGTCGGCCACATAGTCGCTCGAAACAAGCTGCGTATCGCGCCACCGACCGTGCTGGAGGTAGAGAATGCCGATCTTGATCATGTCTCGTGCGGTCAACGATAGCCCGTTGCTGGCAACCAAATTCCCTTCCGCATCGGAAATCCAATTGTAGTTGGCAATACCCATCGGATCGAAGAGGTTCTGCCGGGCAAATTGCCCGGGATTCTGCCCAATGCCCCGCTTCAGGACGACAGAAGTAAAGTCGGCCCCCGTGTCGTCGTAGTTGAAATGACTTCCCGGTGAATACAGCATCGGACGGTTGATCATCCATTGCCACCGCTCGGTGGTCGGGACGCCGATCCTGCCGCGCTGCCCGGCCGGGTCAAATCCGGAGGTCATCGTCAGCAGATCGCGAACCGTTATGTCGCGCACGCGAGGATCAACTGTTTTCTCCAAGGTTTCCGGAAGAAGCTCTGACAGCTTTTGATTCAGGCGAACGTACCCCTTGTCGATCGCGATGCCGAACAAGATGGACAGCACGCTCTTGGTAATCGAGTGCACGCGCGACAGGGTCCCGATCCCGATATCTTTCCGGTAATACTCAAAAGCGACGCAGTTGCCGCGCGCGAGCATGAGGGATCGCACAGTCGGATATTTTTCTGCAAGGAAGAGTGGGAGATGTGACAGAGTTTCGGAATTCAAAGCCGGCGTGGCTGGCGGAAGCGTTCGTCCGCCAGGCGCCGGCTGCGCCGCGCAACTGGAGCTTGGTCCGATCCAAATCAGGAGCGCCGCCAAGACGGCGGACGGCCGCGCCAGGCGGCACAGGGCATAAGCAACTGCCTCAATCATCCGCCCCACCCCCCTGGTTTTCCGATTTCTATATGACGGCTACCGGCCGATTGTGGCCGGTAGGCGGCGGTTGCATTGACGGCGGCTCAATCTCGATGCTGGCTGCGCGAGCTGGATGGGTTCCGCTGCCGCCCACGTTCGACGCGGGTCGCGATCCAGATGACGTGTCGCGCGCCGCCGCGCGCGCCATTGGCCCGCACCCGCATCTCGTCCACGTCGAAACCGGCTTGGCGAAGCCGCTGGGTGAATTTCAGGTCCGGTCCCGATGACCATACGGCCAGCACGCTACCGGGACGCAGCGCCGCGTGGGCGGCGCTCAATCCTTCGCGGTTGTAGAGCCGGTCATTGGCTTCTCGGGTCAGTCCGGCGGGGCCGTTGTCGACATCCAGCACGATCGCATCGAAGCTCGACGGACCGTTGCGGATCAGTTGAGCGACGTCGGCCTCGCGGATGCTGACGCGCCGATCGGTCAGGCTCTCGCCGAAGACCTCCGCCATCGGACCCCTGGCCCATGCCAGGACGGCCGGTATCAGCTCGGCGACGGTGATCCGCGCCTGCGCTCCGAGTACCGCCAGCGCGGCACGTAGCGTGAAGCCCATGCCCAATCCGCCGATCAATATCTGCGGCCGCTTGCGGGCCTGGATTCGTTCGCAAGCCAGGGTGGCGAGCGCCGCCTCCGATCCGCTGCGACGGCTGTTCATCAGCTCATCGCGACCCAACCTGATCGAGAATTCGGCGCCGCGCCGCATGAGGCGCAGCTCGCCGCCGCCCGGCACGTGCGCGGTATCGATGAGGGACCAGGGAATCACGGCTCCTCCTGCAGCGGCCGCTCCGCCATCAGCAGCACGGCAAGGAGCGCGATCGCAACACAAGCGGCATCGGCCAGGAACACGCGCGAAAAGGCTGCGGCGGTCACCGCCGCCGATCCGCCCTGATCGACAGTGCCCGCCAGCAGGATCGCACCGAACGCCACCACCACGATGGTGGACAACAGGCCGCGGGAAAAATTCATCGCCCCGAGCGAAATGCCGAGCTGATGGCGCGCCACCGTATTCTGCACCGCGACCTGGGTGAGCGACGGCAGCGGCCCAAAGCCTGCTCCGAACACGATCAGCAGGAGCTCGAACCACCATAGATCGAGGCGCTCGGCGCGCCACGCCAGGACCAGTACCGCCGCGATCGCGACCACGAGCCCGACCATGGGCAGCGTCTTGTAATGCTTCACCCGGCCCAGGACCTGACCGGCGAGGCCCGCGCTGATGTTGAGCGTCACCATGAGCACCATGAGGCTCAGGCCCGCATCGGTGGGGGTGAGCCCGATGACGGTCTGCAGATAGCTCGGAAGAAAGATGTTGAGCCCGACCACGGATCCCCAGCCGAACGCATTGGCGACGACCGCGTACCGCACCACGGGTTCGCGAAGGATGGCGATCGGGATCAGCGGCTCCGGCGCCGTCATCAGGCGAAGCACGAACGACACGCCCGCGATCAGCGCAAAACCGAACAGCGTGACGATGGGAAGCGAGGCCCAGGGAAACCGGATGCCCGCCAGATTGAGGCCCAGCATGAATGAGACGCTGGCCGCCACGATCAGTGCGGCGCCGATCACGTCGAGACGGTGCGGGCGCTCATGGCGCGGCAGGCCGCGCAGCAAGGTCGAGGTCACCGCCAGCGCTCCCAGGCCGAGCAGAATGTTGAGCCAGAAGATCGCCGACCAATGCAGATAGTCGGCGAGAAATCCGCCCAATGCCGGGCCGCAGGCCCCGGCCGTGGTGTAGGTCACCGCAAAGTAAGCATAGTAACGCCCGCGCTCCCGCGGCGCCGCGACATCGCCGAGCACCACCATGCCCATGGACGCAAGCCCGCCGCCGCCGATGCCCTGCAGGCTGCGCCCCAGGATCAGAACCGGCATCGAGTGCGCGAGCGCGCAGAGGAGCGATCCGGTGAGATGCACCGCGATGGCGATGCGCAGCGCAAAAGCGCGCCCCCGGATGTCGGCCAGCTTGCCGTAGAGCGGGATCACCGCGGTCGAAGCCAGCAAATAAGCGGTGATCAGCCAGGACAGTTCATGGGCATCGCCGAGGTCGCGACCGATCGTCGGCAACGCGCTCGCCAGGATGGTCTGATCGAGCGATCCCATGAAGATCGGCAGCAACATGCCGAGCACGATGAGCAGCGTCTCCCGATGGGTGAGCGGCCTGACCTTGGTCGCGTCGGCGATGGCGTCCATGGGCAATCAAGCGGGTTCGGGAGGCGTGCAATCGGCGGGCGGGGCTACACGCAAGCCTTGTAAAGCAGGCCGCAAGGGTCGGCCAGCCGCGCCCGCAAATGCCGGCTTTGCCCGCCGCGCATGCTGCAATGCGCAAAAATCGCGGGCGCTGGGGCTAAGGGAAATTTCATTGTCGTGTCACCGATTCCGGCGCAACGAATGGAGGCCGGCGTGACCGGCATTGCTGATGCAGCGCGCCGCCTATATCTCTCTCACGGGAATCATGGTCCCGCACAGGTCCGCGATGACGCTCAAACCGGTCCGCCTCGACGACAAATATGATCTGGCGCAAGCGCGCGTCTTCGTCACCGGCTATCAGGCGCTGGTGCGGCTGTGCCTGATGCAGAAGGAGCGCGACCGCCGCGCCGGCCTCAATACGGCGGGCTATGTGACCGGCTATCGGGGCTCCCCTCTGGGTGGCCTCGACCAGCAGTTCCAGCGTGCGCAGGCGCAGCTGCGCGCGTCTGACGTCATGTTCCAGGCCGGCATCAACGAGGAGCTCGCCGCCACCGCGCTGTGGGGCACGCAGCAGGCGGAGCTGCGCCAGGAAGGCAGATACGACGGCGTGTTCGGCATCTGGTACGGCAAAGGTCCGGGCGTCGACCGCACCGGCGACGTGTTTCGCCATGCCAATTTCGCCGGCAGCTCGCGGCATGGCGGCGTGCTCGCCTTGATGGGCGACGACCACACCGCCGAATCCTCCACCACAGCGCACCAGTCCGAATATCACTTCATCGACGTGATGATCCCGATCCTGAACCCGGCCGGCGTGCAGGAGATCATCGATTACGGCCTCTACGGCTGGGCGATGTCGCGCTTCACCGGCGCCTGGGTGGCGCTCAAATGCATGCACGAGACGGTCGAGTCGACCGCGGTCGTCGACGGCCGCCTGGAGCGGGTCGCTATCGTGATGCCGGACGATTTCGAGATGCCCGAGGGCGGGCTCAATATCCGGCTGCGCGACTCGATCCTCGGCATGGAGGCGCGGCTGCACGACTACAAGCGCGACGCGATGCTCGCCTTCGTGCGCGCCAACAAGCTCAACCGCTACATCGCCTCGGGCGGCCGCGCCCCCAAGATCGGCGTCATCACCACCGGCAAGTCCTATCTCGACGTCCGCCAGGCGCTCGACGAGCTCGGCATCGACGAGGTCAGGTGCAACGCGCTCGGGCTGCGGCTCTACAAGATCGGCTGCCCGTGGCCGATCAGCCAGCGCGATCTCAAGGAATTCGCCGACGGTCTCGATCTCATCATCGTGGTCGAGGAAAAGCGCTCCTTGATCGAGGTGCAGGTGCGCGAGGAGCTCTACGGCACGGCGAACCAGCCGGCTTGCATCGGCAAGAAGGACGAGCAGGGCAACTGGCTGTTCCCGGTCAAGGGCGCGCTCGACCCCAACGAGGTCGCGATCTGCATCGGCGAGCGGTTGCTGAACTATGTCACCGACGAGGACCTCAAGCACCGCGTCGCCCGCCTGCAGGAGGCGCAGCGCGTGCTGGCGGAGACGCAGGAGATCGCCCAGCGCATCCCCTATTTCTGCTCGGGCTGTCCGCACAATTCCTCGACCGTGGTGCCGGAGGGTATGCGCGCCTATGCGGGCATCGGCTGCCACTACATGGTGCAGTGGATGGATCGCGCGACGCTGGGCTTTACCCAGATGGGCGGCGAGGGCGCCAACTGGATCGGCGAAGCGCCGTTCTCCAAGCGCCCACACGTGTTCCAGAACCTCGGCGACGGCACCTACAACCATTCCGGCTATATGGCGATCCGCGCCGCGATCGCGGCCCAAGTGAGCATGACCTACAAGGTCCTGTTCAACGACGCGGTCGCCATGACGGGCGGCCAGCCCAATGACGGCGGGCTCACGGTGCCGCAGGTGGCGCGCCAGGTCGCGGCCGAAGGCGCCGCGCGGGTGGTGGTGGTCACCGACGAGCCGAGGAAATACGCGAGCGACGAGCGCTGGCCGGCCGGTCTCACCATTCATCACCGCGACGATTTGATGCAGGTGCAGGAAGACCTCGCCAACGTTCCGGGCGTCAGCGTGCTGATCTACGACCAGACCTGCGCGGCCGAGAAGCGCCGGCGTCGCAAGCGTCACACCTATCCGGACCCCGACCGGCGCGTCATCATCAACGAGCTCGTCTGCGAGGGCTGCGGGGATTGCGGCGTGCAGTCGAATTGCGTGTCGGTGCAGCCGCTGGAGACCGAATGGGGGCGCAAGCGCACCATCGATCAGTCGAGCTGCAACAAGGATTTCTCCTGCCTCAAGGGCTTCTGTCCGTCCTTCGTCACCGTCCATGGCAGCAAGCCGAAACGCCTGCCCGCCACGGCCGGGGCAGCCCCGCCGCCGGACCTGCCCGATCCCAAGCTGCCGGCGATCGATCAGACCTACGGGATCATCGTGACCGGCATCGGCGGCACCGGCATCGTCACGATCGGGGCGATCCTCGGTATGGCGGCGCATCTCGAAGGCAAGGGCGTCGGCGTGCTCGACATGGCCGGCCTCGCCCAGAAGGGTGGCGCGGTGGCGAGCCACATCCGCATTGCCGAGAAGGCCGAGGATATTCACGCCATCCGCATCGCGGCGCGCGGGGCTGATCTGGTGCTTGGCGGCGACATCGTGGTGGCGGGCAGCAAGAAGGTGCTGGCTGCGGTCGAGCCCGGGGTCACCACCATGGTGGTGAACCGCGCCGAGGTGCTGCCCGGCGAGTTCACCCGCAACGCGGATTTCTCGCTGCCGACCGAGCGGCTCAAGCGTGCGATCGCGGCCGCGGCCGGGGCGCCGGCCTGCCATTTCGTGGATGCGTCGCGGATCGCGGCTGCGGTCGCGGGCCAGACCATCGCGGCCAATATGGTGATGCTCGGCTATGCGTATCAGCTCGGCGCGCTGCCGCTGTCAGCCGAGGCGATCGAGACCGCGATCGCGCTCAATGGCGAAGCGTCGCAGATGAACATCGCGGCGTTCCGCTTCGGCCGCCGCGCCGCCGCCGATCCCGCCGCGGTCGACCAGCTCGCCGCGCCGCTCGCTGCCACCACCGACGCGCGGACGCTGTCGCACTCCTTCGACCAGATGGTGGCGCGCCGGGTTGAGTATCTCACCGCCTACCAGAACGCCGCCTATGCCAAGCGCTATCGCGATCGGGTCGATGCCGCCAAGGCCGCGGAAGCCGCGAAGGCGGGCGGCAAATGCGGGCTGGCGGAAGCGGTGGCGCGCAATCTCTTCAAGCTGATGGCCTACAAGGACGAGTACGAGGTGGCGCGGCTCTATGGCGATGGCGAATTTCTGCACCAGGTGGCGCAGGAATTCGACGGCGAGGGCCTGCGCTTTACATTCCATCTCGCGCCGCCGCTCTTGGCGCGACGCGACCGCCGGACCGGCGAGCCGCGCAAGATCACCTTCGGGCCGTGGCTGCTCACAGGCTTCCGGCTGCTCATGCGCTTCAAATTCCTGCGCGGCACCGCCTTCGATCCGTTCGGCTACACCGCCGAGCGTCGGATCGAGCGCAAGCTCATCGCCGACTACGAGACGACCTTATCGGAGCTGCTGGCGAAGCTCGATGCCGACAATCACCATCTGGCGGTCGGCATCGCGGCAATCCCGGAGAAAATCCGCGGCTTCGGCCACGTCAAGCTGCGCCACCTCACGGCCGCCAAGGCCGACGAGGCGACCCTCCTGGATCAGTTCCGCTCAGGCCAGCCGCATTATCTCAAAGCGGCGGAGTAGCGCCTGTAGCCCGGATGGAGCGGAGCGAAATCCGGGGACGGCCGTCCCGCACTACGCTAACGCTTCATGCGGGCTACAGGAGGTCGCTTGGCGCCACCCAATCGCGTATGCTGACCCCATGAATGATGCCTCACCCATCGCGCCGGCCGCGACGCCGGTGCATCTCGACGCGCCCGGGGGGGCGGCCCACAAGATCGGCGTGCTGCTGGTCAATCTCGGCACCCCGGAGGGTTACGACCCGGGCTCGGTGCGGCGCTACCTGCGCGAGTTCCTGTCCGATCCGCGCGTGATCGAGAACCAGGGGATCGTCTGGAAGCTCGTGCTCAACGGCATCATCCTGCCGGTGCGGCCGCGGCGCAAAGCTCCCGACTACAAGAAAATCTGGAACGCCGAGAAGAACGAATCCCCGCTCAAGACCATCACCCGCGCGCAGGCCGAGAAGCTCTCCTCGACGCTGGAGCCGATCGGCCCCCATGTCATGGTCGACTGGGCGATGCGCTACGGCGAGCCCGCGATCGCTTCGCGCCTCTCCGCTCTCGTGGCGCAAGGCTGCGCGCGCATTCTGGTGCTGCCGCTCTATCCGCAATATTGCGCGGCGACGACCGGGACGGTCGGCGATGAAGTCTTCCGGGCGCTCGCCCGCATGCGGGCGCAGCCGGCGCTGCGGATCGCGGCGCCCTATTACGATGACCCGGTCTATATCGAGGCGCTCGCCTCCTCGACCAGCGCGGAGCTCGCGCAGCTCGATTTCGCGCCCGAGGTGATCCTGGCCTCGTTCCACGGCATCCCGCAGTCCTTCGTGGACAACGGCGATCCCTATTACGCCCAATGCATCGAGACCATGCGGCGCCTGCGCGAGCAACTCAAGATGGACGAAGCCAAGCTGATGCTGACCTTCCAGTCGCGCTTCGGCCTCGGCAAATGGCTCGAGCCCGCGACCGTCACCACGGTCGAGAAACTCGCCCGCCAGGGCGTGAAGAAAATCGCGGTGATCACGCCGGGCTTCTCGGCCGATTGCCTGGAGACGCTGGAAGAGATCGCGTTCGAGAACGCGGAAATCTTCAAGCACAATGGCGGCGAGAAATTCGCGGCCATCCGCTGCCTCAACGACAGCGGCCCGGGCATGCTGGTGATCTGGCAGATGGCGCTGCGCGAGCTGAAGGGCTGGATTTGATTGTAATACCAACGGCCACAATCTCTGACCTGTCATGCCCGCGAAAGCGGGCAACCAGCAATCGCAAACGCAGGTTTTGAAACGAGACGTCGGTGGTTACTGGGTCGTCCGCTTTCGCGGACGATGACAGCGGAGAGTCAAGTTCCGTTGGTATAAGAAGGCATCCGGTGCTCACGCCACCCCGGCCCGCAGCAGGTCGTGGAAGTGCACGACGCCGACCGGCTTGCCGGCATCGACCACGATCAGCTGAGTCCGCTTGAGCGTATTGAGCAGTTCCAGCGCCTCGCTGACCATCTGATCGGGACGCACCGTGTCGGGCTTCCGCGTCATCACGGCCTCGACTTTCATATCCAAGAGGTCGCTGCGCATATTGCGCCGGAGATCTCCATCCGTGATGATGCCCTGGAGATAGCCCTCATGATCAACGATGCCGACGCAACCGAAGGTCTTGGCGGTCATTTCGGAGATCGCGTCGGACATGCGGGTACCAAGCGGCGCCAGCGGAATCTCGTCGCCCGTATGCATGACGTCGCGCACGAATTTGAGCATGGCGCCGAGGCGGCCGCCCGGATGGAAGACGCGAAAATCGAGCGCGGTGAAGCCGCGGCCCTCCAGCAGCGCGATCGCCAGCGCATCGCCGAGCGCGAGCTGCATCAGCGTGGATGTGGTGGGCGCGAGGTTGTGCGGGCAGGCCTCGCGCGCCGGCGGCAAAGCCAGCACCACGTCGGCCGCCTGGGCGAGCGTTGAATCCGCGAAGGCCGTGATGGCGACCAGCCCGATGCGGAACCGGCGCGAATAGTCGGTCAGGTCCTTGAGCTCCGCGGTCTCGCCCGACCAGGACAGCGCCATGATCACGTCGTCGGCCGCGATCATGCCGAGGTCGCCGTGGCTCGCTTCGCCCGGATGCACGAAAAAGGCGGGCGTGCCGGTCGACGCCAAAGTGGCCGCGATCTTGTGGCCCACGTGGCCGGACTTGCCCATGCCGGTGACGATCACCCGGCCGCGCGCCTGGCGAATGAGATCGACCGCGGCGATGAACGGTTGCCCGAGCCCACCGTGGATGGCCGCCGCCAGAGCCGCGATGCCGCCGGCCCCGGCTTCGAGCGTGCGCAACGCCGAGGCGAGCAGCGCGTCGTCCTGGTCGCCCGGCCGCATGCGGTCTCTCGATGGTTCTGACATCGGCATTTTGACTGGTTAGGCGATGGCCGGTGATGGCCGGGATGCCCGGGCGGCCCAGATAGCACGGAATGGGGCGGCCGGCGATTGGCCGATCAACGGCTCGTTAACCATATCCGCTTTATCTCCCTTAACCAGATACTTCCGCGACCGTCGGCGAGGCGCCGCGTGCCTGCGGGTATCAGATCAAGAGAGCATGATCCCGAACGAAACGTGGGAACCGGTGTGCCGCGCCGCCAAACACCACCTCCGGTCGGGCTTTTGGCCGGCATCTTGATGGCGGCGCTGGCGGTGCCGCCCGCGCCTGGCCAGATCGCGGCCGGCAATGTGCCCGCCGCGAATGATCCCCTGCTGGCGCCCGCGCTCGACGGTAATCCGCGGACGCCGCCAATGTTTCGCAAGGCCAGCCCGCCCACGCCGGCGGTCGCGACCTCGCCGATCGGGCAATTGCAGAATTTCGACTACGCGGGTCCGGTCGGGGCCGGGTCGACCGGCTTCAATTCGAGCAACGCCCGCACCAAAGCGAATCCCAAAAACCAGCCGCAGGCATTTGGCCTGACCGCGCAGAACGCGGCCGGCCCGACCGCGCCAAACGCGGCCGCGCCCAAGCTGCCGGCACCGGTGACCGCGCAGACTTCGCTTGCACCGGTTCCGCCCCCGAATGCGGTCGGCGATGCCCGCCTGTTGCAGAATCAGAGCCGGACGCGGCACGGCGCGCCGCTCCCCGATGCGGGTGCCATGCCGAGCGGCGGTGCGAGTGCCAATGCCAGCGCCGGTGCGGCGACCCTCGCGCCCGCCCCAGGATCGCTGTTGCCGGCGCCGGATCCTGCGCAGGATGTGCCGCGGACGCTCGTCCGCCGGCCGGTCGCGGACGACAAACCGTTCGATCCGGCCGGCATTGCGGCGGGCTCCTTCCGGCTGCGCCCGGCGATCGAAGTGTCGGCGGGCTATGACAGCAATCCGGCGCGCACCCATGCGGGCGGCGGCGCCTCGGACTTCGGCATCGTGGCTCCGGAACTGGTGGTCAATTCGAACTGGTCGCGCCACGAGCTCACCGCCAATCTGCGTGGCAGCTACACCGCCTATGGGGCGCAGCCGAGCCTTGATCGCCCGGCCTTCGACGGCAAGATCGACAGCCGCATCGACGTCACCAGCAAGACTCGCGTCGATCTCGAAAGCCGCCTGGTGATCGCGACCGACAATCCGGGCAGCCCGAACATCCAGGCCGGCCTCGCCCGGCTGCCGATCTCGGCGGATGTCGGCGGCACCGTCGGGCTCGGCCAGCGCTTCAATCGCTTCGACGTGGAGCTCAAGGGCGGGCTCGACCGCACCACCTACCAGAGCTCGACCTTCACGGACGGCACCTCCGCCAGCAACGATGCCCGCAACTTCGATCAGTACAGCACGCAGCTGCGTACCGAATACGAGCTCACCCCGGGCGTGAAGCCGTTTGTCGAGCTCGACGCCGACCGGCGCCATCACGATATCGCGGTCGACGGTTCGGGCTTTGCGCGCGATTCCGACGGACGCGCCGGCAAGGTCGGCTCGACCTTCGAGCTCTCGCGCATCCTGACCGGCCAGCTGGCCTTCGGCTATCTGGCGCGCAGCTACAGCGATCCGCGCTTGCCCGGTCTCAGCGGTCCGACCTTCGATGCCTCGCTCACCTGGCTTGCGAGCGCGCTCACCACGGTCAAGCTGACCGCCGCCACGACCGCCAACGAAACGACCCTTGCGGCTGTCTCAGGCGCGTTCACGCACGAGCTCGGCCTCGAGGTCGATCATGCCTTCCGCACCTGGCTCGACCTGACCGTCAAGCTCACCGGCGACCGCGACGACTATGTGGGCAGCGCGCGCCGGGACGACCGCTATGTCGCTTCGACGGCGCTCACCTACAAGCTCACGCGCGAGGTGCAGCTCAAGGGCGAGTTGCGCCGCGAGTGGCAGAGCTCGAATACGCCCGGAAACGACTATCTGGCCTATGTGGCGCTGCTGGGATTGCGGCTGCAGCGGTGAGGCGGCGCCGCCGGCCTGGCAGCGAGCCATGCCAGCGCGCCATGTGCGGCCGCGACGCCGGTTGCGAAGCAGGCCTGCAGCAGATAGCCGCCGGTCGGCGCTTCCCAGTCGAGCATTTCGCCGGCAACGAAGACACCAGGCCGGCGCGTCAGCATAGCGCGCGCGTCGATCTCCTCGAATGCGATGCCGCCGGCGGTCGAGATGGCGCTCGCGAGCGGCGCCATGCCGGTGAGCCGGACCGGCACCGTCTTGATGAGGGCGGCGAGGGCGTCTGCCGACATGGCGGCGGGACGGGTACCCGATGCGATCTGCGCTTCGTGCAGCAGGCCGAGCGCGACCGGGGGCAGCGCCACCGTCTTGCGCAGGAACGTCGCCAGCGATTGCTTGCCGCGCGGCGCACCCAAGCGGGCGGCGAGTGCCGTGGCGGACATGTCGGGACGTAGATCGATGCGCAGCATGGCTTCGCCGGCCGCCGCCAGGCCATCGCGCAGCGGTGCCGACAGCGCGTAGAGGCCGCCACCTTCGAGCCCGGTGCGGGTGATGACCGCCTCGCCGCGGGCGGTGTGGGTGCCGACCGAGAGCGCGATGCGCTTGAGCGGCTCCCCTTCGAAGCGGCCGCGGAAGAGCGGCGACCAATCCACGGTGAAGCCGCAATTCGCGGGCGCGAGCGGCGTCACCGCGATGCCGGCTTTGCTCGCGGTCTCGACCCAGCCACCGTCGGAGCCGAGCCGTGGCCAGCTCGCGCCGCCGAGCGCCAGCACGGCTGCATCGGCATGCACTGTTACGCGACCTTGCGGAGCGGTGAAGATCAAAGCACCGTCGTCGTCCCACCCGCCCCAAAGGTGGCGCGGCTTGAATTCCACGCCCGCCGCGTCGAGCCCCCTGAGCCACGTGCGCAGCAGCGGCGAAGCCTTGAAGGCTTTGGGGAACACGCGCCCGCTCGACCCGACGAAGGTTTCCTGCCCGAGACCCTCGCACCATGCCCGCAGCGCGTCCGGCGGAAATGCCTCGATGGCGGCGCGCAGGCGCGGCTTGGCGGCGCCATAGCGATCCAGCAGGTGTTCGAGCTCTTCGCTGTGCGTCAGATTGAGGCCGCCGCGGCCGGCAAGCAGGAACTTGCGCCCCGGCGACGGCATCCGGTCATACAGCGTGACCCGCGCGCCGCCGCCCGACAGTATCTCGGCCGCCATCAATCCGGCCGGGCCGCCGCCGATGACGGCGATGTGGGGTCGCGAAGGGTCCGACCCTGTTGTCACCGCCATCCTCTTGTTGCCCCGTGGCTAGCCGGGCATGGTCAATACTACGCCCTAGTCGGGCTGACCAAGGACGCGGAAAATCTCTTCGAGCTGCGGGCTCATCGGCAGGTTGAGCGTCTCGCCGGTCGGCAGCCTGCGGACAAACCATTTGTTGTAGAGCTCGGCGAGGCGGCGCTCGCTGGCCATGCGGGCGAAGGCGCGCTCGACGATCATCGCAAAGCCCGGATCGTCGCGGCGATAGGCGAGGCCGTAGGGATCGTACGACAGATACTCGCCGACGACCTTCATGTCGCGTGCGCTCGGTTCCGTGGCGATGAAGCCGTAGAGCAGCACATCGTCGGTGGCGAAGGCGTCGGCCTTCCCGGCGGCCAGCAAGGCGACCGATTGCATGTGATCGGGCGCCGTGACGATATCGATGCCGAGCTTCTGCTTGTTGGAAAGCGCCCGCAGCGCCGCTTCGTTGGTCGTGCCGAGCGTGACCACCACGGTCTTGCCCGCAAGGTCGCGATAGGACTGCACTCTGGACGAACTCGGGACCATCAGCTTGGTGCCGGCGACGAAGAAGACCGGCGAAAACGCCACGTCCTTCTGGCGCTGGAGATTGCTCGTCGTCGACCCGCATTCGAGGTCGATCGCGCCCGCCTTTACCTTCTCCAGACGATCGGCGGGCGTAACCGGCGTCAAAGCGATCTTGATCTCCATCCCGTCGAGCTCGACTGAGGCTTCTTCGACGATCTCGCGGCACAGGTCCATCGAATAGCCGATCGGCTGCTGGCGCTTGTTGAGATAGGAGAACGGCAGCGAGCTTTCGCGATATCCGAGCGTGATCGTTCCGCTGTCCCTGATCTTCTTCAGCGTGCCCGACAGCGCGCCCAGCGACGACTCCTGCGCCGCGGCCGGCATCGCCAAGGCGGCGGCCAGCAGCAGGCCGAGCAGCCCAGGTCTGCGGCGACCAGCCCGGGCGAGCATGATCAAGCCGCCTGCCGCGTGAGCGCCGGCTCCGGCTCGACCGGTGCGATCAATTTCTCGCCCTCCCACTTCGCCACGACCGCGGTCGCCAGCGAATTGCCGATCACGTTGGTGGCGGAGCGGCCCATGTCGAGGAACTGGTCGATGCCGATGATCAGCAGCAGCCCGGCCTCGGGCAGGTTGAAGCTGGCGAGCGTTGCGGCGATGACCACGAGCGAAGCGCGCGGCACCCCCGCCATGCCCTTGCTCGTGAGCATCAGCAACAGCAGCATCGTGATCTGCTGCCCCACCGACAGCTGGATGTTGTAGGCCTGCGCGATGAACATGGTGGCGAACGTGCAGTACATCATCGAGCCGTCGAGATTGAACGAATAGCCCATCGGCAGCACGAAGCTGATGATCTTCTTGCTGATCGGAAATTTCTCGAGCTGCTCCATCATCTTCGGATAGGCCGCCTCGCTGCTGGCGGTCGAGAATGCGAGCAGGAACGGCTCGCGCACCAGGTGAACGAGGCGAATCGCGTGATTGCCGAAGAAGAGGTAGCCGACGGCGACCAGCAAGGCCCACAACAGGAACAGTCCGAAATAGAACTCGACCACGAACTTGCCGTAGGTCACCAGAATGCCGAGCCCCTGCGTGGTGATGATGGCGGCCATCGACGCAAACACCGCGAGCGGGGCGAGCTTCATGATGTAGCCGGTGATCGAAAGGATGGCGTGGGAGAGCTGCTCGATGCCTTCGACGAGCTTCGCGGCGCGCTCGCCCAGCGCCGCGCAAGCGACACCGAAGAACAGCGAGAACACCACGATCTGCAGGATTTCGTTGTTCGCCATCGCCTCGACGATCGAGCGCGGTACCAGATGCGTCACGAAGTCCTTCATCGAAAGCGAGGCGACCTTGAGGTTGGTTGACGCCAGAGCATCGGGGAGCGGCAGGTTGAGGTCGTCCCCGGGCCGCAGGATATTGACCAGCAGCAGCCCCATCAGCAGGGACACGAGCGAGGCCGAGATGAACCACACCATCGCCTTGGCGCCGATGCGTCCGACGATCTTCGGGTCGCCCATATGCGCCACGCCGACGACCAGCGTGGAAAAGACCAGCGGCGCGATGATCATCTTGATCAGGCGCAGGAAGATGTCGGTCATGAGCGAGATGTATTCGGAGATGCTCTTGGCGGTGGCCGGATCGGGCCACAGCGTGTGGCAGGCATAGCCGACCGCGATGCCCAGCAGCATGCCGATGAGAATGATGGTGGTCAGTGTCGAGCGCATGGGCCCTCCGCCACGATCTCCAGCCGGCAGTGTACAGGGAGTTTGGCCAAACCGGAACACGGCTTTGTTGGATTTAGCGTATGCCGCGGGGACGCGAAATATCGAATCGGAGGCAGGGTAGGGCGACACGCGTTCGAGGCCGCCCGACAAGGTAGAGGCGATTGGGAGGCCCATGCCTTTCCCGCGACATGATTGCGCTGTCCGGTACCTCGCTCCCGAAAGCGCTTAAAATACTGCGCCCGTCAGGTAAGCTGATCTCATCGCGCCGCGACGTCCCCTTCCGCACGCCTCGGCAATCGGTGTATTTTGCTCTCGCTCGCAAAAAGAACCGGAGAAAGCCGTGCGTTACGCAAGCCTGCTCGGTGCGATCGCATTGTCGGCGCTGTCGGCGTCGATCGCGGACGCCCAAATCCTCGACTACTCGAAATATCCCGACTTGAGCGGCCAGTGGGACCGGTTCGCCGTTCCCGGGCTTGCCGGCCAGCCTTCATTCGACCAGACCAAGCCGTGGGGGAACGGGCAGGAAGCGCCGCTCACGCCCGAGTATCAGGCCATTCTCGAGGCGAGCATGGCGGATCAGGCCAAGGGGGGGCTCGGCTACAGCGTCGACCATGTCCGCTGCAGCGCCGCCGGCATGCCGTTCATGATGGTGGCATTCCGGCCGCTGGAATTCGTCATCACCCCGCACACGACCTACATTCTGATCGCCGACTACGACGCATTGCGCCGGGTCTTCACCGACGGACGCGACTGGCCGACGGTCATCGAGCCGACCTTTCAGGGCTATTCGATCGGAAAATGGGTCGACCAGGACGCCGACGGCCGCTACCACACGCTCGAAGTGGAAACCCGCGGCTTCAAGGGCCCGCGCGTCTACGACATTACCGGGATACCGCTGCATCGCGACAACCAGTCGATCTTCAAGGAGCGCTTCTACCTCGACAAGGCCGATCAGAATCTCCTGCATGACGAAATCACGGTGTTCGATCATGCCCTGACGCGGCCCTGGACGGTCGACAAGAGATACCTGCGCAACGCCGACCCGAGCGCGGACTGGCCCGAATCCATCTGCCCGGAATACAATGCGCAGGTCTTCATCGGGACGGAAAACTACTACTTGAGCGCCGACGGCTTCCTCATGCCGGCCCGCAAGGGCCAGGCGCCGCCCGACCTCAAATACTTCAATCCATCGCGGAAGTGATGTCCTGGAGGTGATGGCCTGGAAGTGACGTCCTTTAGGGAGACGCGATCGCAGCACAAACCATAACGACAAACATAACGAGCAAACAGGGAGGATACGATGAAGCGTCGCCGAACACTCGCTCTGATCACCACCGCGTTGCTCACCGGCACCATGCTGGCGGCCCTGCGGCCGGCCGCGGCCGCCGAGGTCACGCCGGATCGGCTCGTCAATGCGGACCGCGAGCCGCAGAACTGGCTGATGAATCACCGCACCTATAACGGCCAGCGCTTCTCGCCGCTCGAGGCGATCAACAAGGGGAACGTGAAAGGCCTGCACCTCGCCTTTGCGGTGGCGCTCGGCGGCGGTGCCGGGAACGAATACACGGTCGCGACGCCGCTTGCCGAGGACGGCTTTCTCTACACCACCGATTCATGGGGCGTGCTCTACAAGATCGATGTCCGCTCGGGCGACGCCGGGCGGATCGTATGGCGCATGGACCCGAAGCAGGAGCGCCAGCAGCGCAACCGCGGCGCCGCCTTGTGGGGCAACCTGGTCATCACCGGCGCCGGCATCGCGCCGCCGCGCATGATCGCGACCGACAAGGAAACCGGCAAAGTAGTGTGGGAAACCGCGTTCCCGGATACGCCGGACGTGACCTTCACCTCGGCGCCGCTCGCCATCAAGGACAAGATCATCGTCGGCGCCGCCAACGGCGACCAGGGCGTGCGCGACTGGATCGGCGCGCTCGATGCCGCGACCGGCAAGGTGGTGTGGCGCAAGTTCATCATCCCGGCGCCCGGCGAGCCCGGCAGCGAAACCTGGAAGGACGACCACAATGCCTGGCAGACCGGCGGCGGCGCGGTCTGGGTGACCGGCACCTACGATCCCGACACCAACCAGACCATCTGGGGCACCGGCAACCCGGTGCCGATGTTCGATCCGAAATACCGGCCGGGCGACAACCTCTACACCAACAGCGCCATTTCCTGGGACCCGGACAGCGGCAAGATGAACTGGTATTTCCAATTCACGCCGGGCGACATGTGGGACTACGACGAGGCCGGCACGCACATCCTGATCGACGGCCAGGTCGGCGGGCAACCGCGCAAGCTCATCACTCATTCGGCGCGCAACGGCTTCCTCTACACGATGGAGCGGAGCAATGGCCAGGTGGTGCTGGCGAAGCCCTATATGGACAACGTCAACTGGACCAAGGGCATCGACCAGAAGACCGGCAAGCCGCTCGACTACGATCCCAGCAAGGCCATCCAGACCTATGCGGGCATCGGCAATCTCAGCCCAGGCGCGCCGCCCAAGAAGGTCTGTCCGTCGCAGGCCGGCGGCAACAATTACTGGCCGAGCTCCTACAACCCGAAGACCAGGCTCCTCTATATCCCGGCGCTCACCGCCTGCGTGACGGTGACCATCGATCCGGAGAAGCATACCAAGGAGCGCGGCTGGAACGGCGGCAATTCGGCAACCGCCGAGCGCTTTGAAAGCGACCTGACCGCCGCCGACCCGCTCACCGGCGAGGTCAAGAAGAGCGTGCACCTGCGCTATCCGAACTATGCCGGCACGCTGTCGACCGGCGGCGGGCTCGTCTTCAACGCGCTGCTCGACGGCACGGTCGCGGCCTACGACGACACCACGCTCGACGAGCTGTGGAAGATCAATGTCGGCTCGGGCTTTTCGGCGCCGCCGATGACCTACGCGGTCAACGGCAAGCAATATGTCGCGATCGTCTCGGGACCGAGCGCGGCCGCGCGCAGCCGGCTCATCAACACGCCCGAGCTGAAGGAGCAGCGCAACGCCGTCGTGCTGTATGTCTTCGGCCTGTAGGCGTCCGGCCTTTGGTCGTGGTCCTCTCTTTCCCCCTCCCGCTTGCGGGGGAGGGCGGGGCTGGGGACAGCGGCTCAGACCATGAAACCTCCGCGCCGCAGGCTTCTGCGTTTGGCGGCAGCCGCGGCGGCTCTCTCCATTGCGCCGATCATTCTCGTTTTGGCGTCCGGCCACGGGGCGAGGGCGCAAACCGCGCGAACGATCAAGATCGTCGTTCCATTCCCGGCGGGCGGTCCGGCCGACATTCTGATCCGCGTGCTGGCGGACCAAGTGGCGCGCATGCAAGGGCCGACTTTCGTGATCGACAACCGCCCGGGGGCAAGCGGTGGAATCGGCACCGAAGCCGTCGCGCGCGCCGCGCCGGACGGCAGGACCCTGCTGGTCACATCGAATGCATTTCTGATCGATCCGCACCTGCGCAAGGTGAACTACGATCCGACGACCAGCTTCGAGCCGATTTGCTATCTGGCCTATACGCCGATGCTCATCCTCACCAACGCCGAATCGCCCTACCGCACCCTCGCCGATCTGATGGAAGACGCGCGCGCAAGGCCCGGGCAGTTGACTCTGGCGGGAACCGGGCCGGCCACGTCGGTGCAGATTGCGTTCGAGAAGCTCAAGCGCGTGGCCAACGCCGACATGACGTTCGTACCGTATCCGGGGGCGGCGCCCGCCGTCAACGCGCTGCTGGGCGCGCATGTGACGTCGGCGCTCGTCCCGCATGTGGTGTCGGCGGAGCATCTGAAGGCCGGCAAATTGCGCGCGCTCGCGACCGCGTCGCGGCAGCGGATCGAACCGCTGCTGGACCTGCCGACCGTCGCCGAGGCCGGTTACCAAGGCGTCGAGGCCGAGCTGTGGAATGGGTTGGTGGCTCCGGCGAAGACGCCGGGCGAAGCGCTTTCTCCGCTGGTCGATTGGTTCACCGCGGCATTGCGCCTTCCCGAGATCAAGGCCAAGCTGATCGCCCAAGGGCAATTTCCGGTTGGGATTTGCGGCAATGAATTCGCGGCTCTCATCCGCGCTCAATACGACGAAAACGGCCGCCTCATCCGCGAGGCAAATATGAAGGCGGAGTGACCCCACGAGTTTCCGTGGACCGCGCTAAGGGGCTGCAACAGACGACAGGAGGAAAACATGTCCGCAAAGCGCTTCCTCGCCGCGTTGTCCTCATTTGCGCTTGTGAGCTTGACGAGCCAGGTGCCGGCGGCCGACGTGACGCAGCAACGATTGGAGAAGGCTGCCGATGAGCCGCAGAACTGGCTCATGGTTCACCGCGACTACGGCAACAGCCGCCATTCCCCGCTCCATGAGGTCAATCGAGGGACCATCAAGGACCTCAAGCTCAAGTTCATCGTCTCGATCGGGGGCACCGCGACCGGCGGGGCGCTGCGCGGCAAGGAGGAATCGACGCCGCTGGTCGACGACGGCTTTATGTATGTGGCCGACACTTGGAGCCGGGTGATGAAGTTCGATGTGCGCAGCGGCACGGAAGCGGTCCCGCTGTGGCGCTACGATCCGAAGATCACGCGCGCGCGCACCAATCGCGGGCTCGCCATGTACGCCAACAAGGTCTTCGTGCTGACCTACGATGCCCGCGTGATCGCGCTTGACCGGGACAGCGGCGAGGTGGTCTGGGAGGTGCAAGGCGCGGCGCCGCAGGATCCGGCGACCGGCACGCCCTCCAAGGTGCAGGGCTTCTCGGCGGCTCCGCTCGCCGTGCGGACGCGCGGCGGGCGCGAGCTCGTGCTGGCGGGCGAAAGCACCGGCGGCTCGATGGGGACGCGCAGCTGGATCGGCGCCTTCGACGCCAATACCGGTGCGCTCGCCTGGCGCACCTTCACGATCCCGGCGCCCGGCGAGAGCGGCCACGAGACCTGGAAGGACAACCACAATGCCTGGCGCATCGGTGGCGCCAGCGTGTGGCAGACAGCTTCCTACGATCCGGCCACCAACCTCGTCTATTACGGCACCGGCGATGCCTTCCCGACCTTCGATCCGGAATTCCGTCCGGGCGACAATCTCTATACGGCGAGCACGCTGGCGCTCGATGCCGATACCGGCAAGATCGTCTGGTTCTTCCAGGAAACCCCGAACGAGCACTGGGACTTCGATACGCCGAGCCCCAAAATGCTCTACGAGACGATGATCAACGGCGAGCCCCGCAAGGCGGTCGGCAACTTCTCCCGCAATGGATTCTTCTACACGCTCGACCGCGCCACCGGGCAATTCCTGCGCGCCGACCAGTATCAGGACAAAGTGACCTGGACCAAGGGAATCGATCCCAAGACCGGCAAGCCCGCCGATTACGATCCCGGCCGCGACGTGCAGCTCTATGCCGGCATCGGCACGCTGCGCAACAAGCCCGGGCAGGAAGCCTGCCCGTGGTGGAGCGGCTCGCCGACTTTCTTCCCGCCGACTTTCGATGCCAGGCGCCAGGTCGCCTATGCGTCGGGCGGCGAGGGCTGCACCGCCGGTTATGTGATCAAGACGCCGATGGACGAGACCAAGGACTGGGTAGGCTTGCGCATGTGCTGCCAGGAAACCGGCCGAGCCACGGCGCACGGCGCCTTGTGGGCGCTCGATGTCCGCACCGGCAAGGTCGTGGGGAAGGCGCAGTTTCCGATCCCGAATGAATCCGGCCTCCTGAGCACCGACGGCGATCTCCTGTTCGCCGGGCATTCCGACGGCCGGTTCGCCGCCTACGACGCCGACACCCTCGCGGAAGTGTGGAGCTTCAGCCTCGGCACGCCGATCACGGCGCCGCCGATGAGCTACAGCGTGGGCGGCAAGCAATACATCGCCGTGGTCGCGGGCGGCACGGCGCGCATGCGCGGCGCGATGCTCTATCAGCCCGCGGCGATCGTCGCGGTGTTTGGGTTGTAGCGCTCTTTTCAGGTCGTTCGATTGCCGTCGAGCAGCCGGCTGAGCTCCGCGCGGACCGCGGGAGCCATGTCGCTCCTGGCGAGCGCATAGGCCACATTGGCGGCCAGAAAGCCCACCTTGGAGCCGCAGTCGAAGCTCAAGCCCTCGAATTTCAGGCCGTAGAAGGGTTGCCGGGAGGCGAGCTCGATCATCGCGTCGGTCAGCTGGATCTCGTTGCCGGTGCCGCGCTTCTGTGCCGCCAAGAGGTCGAAAATCTCCGGCTGCAGCACGTAGCGTCCGGTGATGATGAGGTTCGAGGGCGCCTCCTCGCGCTTGGGCTTCTCGACCATCCGGGTGATCGAGAACAGCTTGCCGTTGGGTTCCCCGACCCCGACCACGCCGTACATGTGGATGCGCTCGGGCGGCATTTCCTCGACCGCGACCAGGTTGCCGCCCTCGGCAATCCCGCGCGCCGCATCGATCATCTGGGCGAGGCAGCCGCGCGGATGCTGCACCAGCACGTCCGGCAGAAGCAGCGCGAACGGCTCGTTGCCGACGAGCTCGCGCGCGCACCACACCGCATGCCCGAGGCCGAGCGGCTCCTGCTGGCGCGTGAAGCTCGTGGTGCCCGGCGCCGGCAGGTCGCGCGCCAGCGCTTCGAGCTCCGCGTGTTTCTGGCGGTCGCGCAAGGTCATTTCGAGCTCGAACTGGCGATCGAAATGATCCTCGATGACGCTCTTGTTGCGCCCGGTGACGAAGATGAAATGCTCGATGCCGGCTTGTCTCGCCTCGTCGACCACGTGCTGGATCAACGGCCGGTCGACGACCGGCAGCATTTCCTTCGGCATGGCCTTGGTGGCGGGCAGGAAGCGGGTGCCGAGACCGGCGACCGGGAAGATGGCTTTGCGGATTGGACTCATGTCTTGGCGAAGGCTCAAAAGGGGGCTGGATACCGGCGGCAGGGGTGAGTTTTCAGTATCCATTAAGGGTAGGACGACCATATATAATCCGCCGTGGAAAGCGAGGCGTCAGGGCGGGATTATGGCGGGGCTCAAGAGAGCATTCTTGCGATCCATCAGGTTCGCGGGCGCGGCCGCCGGCATCGCTGTGGCGGCCCCGGTGATGGCGCAAGATGGAGGCTGGTTCCCCTTCAAGCTCCCGGGCCTGACCACCGGCTCGGTGGCCCCGGCGGCGCCGGCGCAACCCGCACCCGTGCAGGGCGCCCCCGTGCAACCGGCGCCCGGAGCCGCGGGGAATCCGGAATGGAGCGGGGAATCGGGCGCGTCCGGGCATCCGTTGATGACCGCCGAAGCCATTCGGGCGGCCGCCGCCAATTTTCCTAAGTGTCTTGAAGCGCTGTGGCCCGAGGCGGCACGGCGCGGCGTGCCGCGCGCAGTGTTCGAGGCGCAGACGGCGCGGCTCGTCCCTGATCTGCGGATCATGGATCTGCTCGACGCCCAGCCCGAATTCACCAAGGCGATCTGGGACTATCTGGATCTGCTGGTGAGCGATGACCGCATCCAGAACGGCCGCGCCATTCTGGCCAAGCACAAAGCGGTCTTCGACGCGGTCGAGAAGGCCTACGGGGTCGATCGTCACATCATCGCCGCCATCTGGGGCGTCGAATCCAATTACGGCACGCAGGCCGGCCAGCGCTCGGTCGTGCGCTCGACCGCGACCTTGGCCTGCGTCGGCCGCCGGCAGGACTATTTCCGGGAGGAATTTCTCTCCGCGCTCGAGATCATCGCCCATGGGGACGTGGATCCGGCGCACCTGCAGGGGTCGTGGGCCGGCGCCTTCGGG
Source organism: Xanthobacteraceae bacterium (assembly GCA_036522235.1). Classification (GTDB taxonomy): domain Bacteria; phylum Pseudomonadota; class Alphaproteobacteria; order Rhizobiales; family Xanthobacteraceae; genus VAZQ01. Next base: position 7,830 of record DATDGG010000243.1, on the reverse strand, counting down.
CCCACGCAATTCATGCCCACGAGCTTCAAGAAATACGCGGTCGATTTCGACGGCGACGGCCGCCGCGACGTGGTCGATTCGGTCCCGGATATGATCGCATCGACCGCCAACAATCTGAAGAAGGACGGCTTCGCGAGCGGCCAGACCTGGGGCTACGAGGTCGTGGTGCCGCAGAATTTCAACTTCATGCTCGCCGACCGCGCCCGCGTCATGACCATGCAGGAATGGGCGCGCGCCGGCATCACCCGCCCGCTCGGCAAGGCCTTCCCGCGCCCGGACGATCGCGCCTATTTGTTGGTGCCGGCGGGCGCGCAGGGCCCGGGCTTCCTGATGTTGCAGAATTTCCGGGTGATCATGAAATACAACCCGTCGGAGGCCTATGCGCTGGCGATCGGCTATCTGGCCGACCGGCTGCGCGGCGGCGAGCCGTTCGTGCAGCAATGGCCGCGCTCCGAGCGCGTGCTGACGCGCGAGGAACGCCTTGAATTACAGCAGCAGCTGGCCAATCGCGGCTACGACGTCGGCATGCCGGATGGTCAGCTCGGGGGCAAGACCCGCGCCGCCGTGCGCCAGTTCCAGATCGCGATCGGCTCGGTCCCGGACGGTTTCGCCACGGCCGCGCTGCTCGATCGGCTGCGCCGGCCTTAAGGCGCATGATCGCGAAAGAGGCAGGGCCGCCCCCTAAAGGGCTGTGGTTAATGCCCGCTCTGGCGCCCCGGATTGCCTCAAGGCCATCTTCAAGTTGACATTTTTGTCGTACTATTGCGGGGTGGCGCCTTGGCACTGCGGCCGGGCCCGTAGAACAGAAACATGCGCGTGCACGGCAAATCATGGCGGATGAGCTTCGGCGCCGTTCTCGTCGGCGTCGGCGAGATCGTTGCGGCCGCCGGCCTGACGCTGGCGCTCTTGTCGCCCGCGCAGGCGCAATTCTGGTCGCCGTTTGGGGCTCCGCGCCGGCCGCCCGCGCCGATCCAGCAGGCGCCGCAGCAGGGCTACAACCCGAACTACAACCAGGGTTACAATCCGTTCGGGGGCTTCTTCGGCCCTCCGCAGGATCTGCCGCGCCGCGAAGCGCCGCCGGACAATTCCCATGCGCCCTCGCCGCAGCAGCACAAGGCCGATACGCCGCCCACCACATCGGTCGTGGTCGTCGGCGACGCCATGGCGGATTGGCTCGCCTATGGGCTCGAGGACGCCTACTCGGAACGCCCGGAAATCGGCGTTGTCCGCAAGCACCGCACCGGTTCCGGCCTGATCCGCTATGACCCCAAGCGCGACGTGGACTGGGCGCAGACCGCGCGCGAGATCATCGCGGCCGAGAAGCCGAAATTCGTCGTGATGATGATCGGCACCAACGATCACCAGGTGATCCGCGAGCGCGCGCCGCCGCCCAAGCCGGCTGCCGGCGCGCCGGGTAAGCCCGGGACGCAAGCCCCGCCCGGTCAGACCGCCGAAGCCGCGCCGCCGACCGAGGACGTGCCTGTTCCGGATGCGGAAAGTCCGGATCAGCCCGCCGCCGCTGAAGCCGGCCGCAACACCAGCCCCACCGGTACGTTCGAGTTTCATACCGACCAGTGGGAGGCCGCCTATGTCAAACGGATCGACGCCACGATTGCGGCCTTGAAGAGCGGCGGCGTGCCGGTGCTCTGGATCGGCCTGCCGGCCCAGCGCGGTCCCAAGGCGACGGCGGACAGCTCCTATCTCAACGAGCTCTATCGCGCCCGCGCCGAGCGGGCGGGCATCATCTATGTCGATGTCTGGGACGGCTTCGTCGACGAGCAGGGCCGCTTCTCGCCGCAAGGGCCGGATTTCGAAGGCCAGACCCGGCGCTTGCGCAGCGCCGACGGCATCTATTTCACCAAGGCCGGCGCCCGCAAGCTCGCCCATTATGTGGAGCGCGAGATCGATCGCAGCATGGGCAACCGCGCCGTTCCGATGGCGCTGCCCTCGACCATCGAGCTCAGCCCCCCCGGCGCCAAGCCGGGCGGCGCGTCGTCGCGCCCGCTGGCCGGCCCGGTGGTTCCGCTGACCGTCTCGCTGACGCCGGGCGCCGCCGAGGAGCTTCTGGGCGGCGCGAAAAATCCGGCGGCGGCGCGGCCCGCAACCCCCGACCCGATCGCGAACCGCGTCCTCACCAAGGGCGAGGCGATCGCGGCGCCGACCGGCCGGGCCGACGATTTCAGCTGGCCGCGCGGCGGCGCCGCCACGGTCACCAACGAGCCCATGTCGCAATCCCCGGTCGCGTCCGCTCCGCCCGCGGCCCCCGCGGCCGCCCCGAAGGTTGCGCCGAGGCCGCCCGCCGCCGCATCGGCATCCGCTCAGGCCACGACCGCGACCGCTGCCGCGCAGCTTGACGGACCCGACGACGGCAAGCCCAAGGTCGCCAAGAAGCCGGCACTGGCGCCCGCGGCACCGGCGCCCACGGCGCCGCGCCCGCCGGCCGCGATCAGGCCGTTCGCCACGATCCCGAATATTTTCCGCTGATCTATTTTCCGCTGATCTCGAGCATGATCCCGAAAAGTGGGTCCCGGTTTTCGGAAAGGATCATGCTCCACTAAAGAGCTATTTGGGCGCGCGCTTCGCCAAAATGCGCTGCAGGGTGCGCCGGTGCATGTTGAGGCGGCGCGCCGTCTCCGAGACGTTGCGGCCGCACAATTCGTAGATGCGCTGGATGTGCTCCCAGCGCACGCGGTCGGCCGACATGGGGTGCTCGGGCGGCTCGGCCGCGACGCCGTCATGGGCCAGCAGCGCCGCCGCCACGTCGTCGGCATCGACCGGCTTGGCCAGATAGTCGACCGCGCCCATCTTCACGGCATTCACCGCGGTCGCGATATTGCCGTAACCGGTGAGGATGATGGCGCGGGCGTCGGGCCGACGGCGCTTGAGCGCGGAGATCACTTCGAGGCCGTTGCCGTCGGCAAGCCGCATGTCGACGACCGCGAAGGCCGGCGAGGCGGTCTCCAGGCGGCTTAGTCCCTCGGCAATCGATTCCGCGGTAGTGACCGTGAAGCCGCGGCTCTCCATCGCGCGGGCGAGCCGCTGCAGAAACGACTTGTCGTCCTCGACGATCAGCAGGGTTCGGTCGCCCGCTTGCGCACCCGCGCGGCTTTCGGCCATGACCATGATGCCTCCAACAGCAAACCCCGCGGCAATTCGCCCACGCCACGAATTCCGCATATATATTGCGGTGAACGCAACAAACAAAGCCCGTTAAGATAAACTCTTCGCCATCCGGGGGTGAGGTCGAGGCGATTTGAAGCCCTCAGAAGGCCCCCTCGGAGGTCTCCTCGAAATCGCCGCGGGCCCAGCGCCCCCGTACCGACGCGCCCTGCAGGGGGGACGCCCGATTGGCGAAAAGCAGGCGCGCGCCCGAACGTTCGAGCAGAGTCTTGGCGATGAACAGGCCGAGCCCGAGCCCGCCCGCCTCGACATCGACGCTGTGGTGCACGCGCGGCCGGCCGGTCACATAGGGCTCGCCGATCCGATCCATGATCTCGGGCGCAAATCCCGGCCCGTCGTCGTTGATCGTGAGCACGACTTCCTCGGCGCTCCATTCCGCCGTCACCTCGACCCGGGCGTGCGCAAAATCCACCGCATTTTCCAGGAGATTGCCGAGCCCATAGAGAATGACCGGGTTGCGCCGGCCGATCGGCTCGGCCGCCGCCTCGCGGGGCGCCAGCGTCACATCGATGGTCACCCCGAAATTGCGGTGCGGCGCCACCACCTCCTCGATCAGGGCGGAGAGCGGCATGCGATCGAACGGCTCGGCGCTGGCCGAGAGCTGCGTGAGCTTGGCCAGGATGCCGCGGCAGCGCTGCGCCTGCTCGCGCAGGAGCCGCACGTCGTCGGCATGGGGGGCATCCGGCTTCATCTCGCGCTCGATTTCGGTGGCGATCACCGTGATGGTGGAGAGCGGCGTGCCGAGCTCATGGGCGGCGGCGGCGGCGAGCCCGTCGAGCTGGGAGAGGTGCTGTTCGCGCGCGAGCACGAGCTCGGTCGCGGCCAGCGCGTCGGCGAGCTGGCGGGCTTCCTCGGTGAGCTGCCACGCATAGGCGCCGATGAAGCCGATGGCGAGCAACAGCGACAGCCAGACCCCCATCGTATAGATGGGCGGCAATTCGAGCGGCTGGTCGGCGTCCCACGGCAAGGGGTAATGGACGAAGATCAGCACGGTCGCGCAGGCGGCCGCGAAGCCGCCGAGCATCAGGGTCAACCGCGGCGGCAGCGCGGTCGCCGACAACAGCACCGGCCCCAGGAACAGGAACGCGAACGGGTTTTCGAGCCCGCCGGTGAGGAACAACAGGATCGCCAGTTCGGCGATGTCGAAGGCGAGCAGCCAGGCGGCGCGGTCGGGTTCGACCCGCTGGGTCATGCGGAAGCGCAGGCGCACCGCCACATTGAGCCAGGCCGCGAGCGCGATCACGGCGAGGCAGGCCCAGATCGGCAGATCGAAATCGAGCCCCAGATAGACCACCAGCACGGCGGTGGTCTGGCCGATCACCGCCAGCCAGCGCAGCCGCACCAGCGTGGGGAGGCGCACATTGCGCCCCGCTTGGAAGGCCTGCAGGCCCGCCCGCTCCGCGGCTTGTTCGCTCATGTCCCCCAATCTAACGGTTGCGGCCGCCCGCTCAACCGCGGCGGGGGGCGCAGGCCCGCCATCGCGGCGCGGCGCCGTGCGGGGCCTTGCGCCGGGCGCCGGACAGGCTCACATCTGCCGGACTTGTCCGCAAAGCCTGTCTGCAAAGCCTGAGTGAAAAACCTGAGTGAGATCGTGCCCACCGAGCCCGCCATCGCGGTCGATCAATTGGTCAAAGTCTACGGCGCGACCCGCGCGGTCGACGGCATTTCGTTCGCGCTCGAGCCGGGCTCGGTCACCGGGCTCCTCGGCGGCAATGGTGCCGGCAAGACCACCACCATTGCGATGATCTTGGGGCTCGTCATGCCCACCTCCGGCAGCGCCAAGGTGCTCGGCGCGCAGATGCCGGGCCAGCGCTACCAGGTGCTGCACCGGATGAATTTCGAGTCGCCCTATATCGACATGCCGCACCGTCTCACGGTTCGCCAGAACCTCAATGTGTTCGGCAAGCTCTACGCCGTCGAGGACCTGCGCGAGCGCATCGCCGACATCGCCGCGCAGTTGGAGCTCGGCGAGTTCCTGGACCGGCCGACCGGCAAGCTCTCGGCCGGACAGAAAACCCGCGTGGCCTTGGCCAAGGCGCTGATCAATCAGCCGGACGTTCTGCTGCTCGACGAGCCGACCGCCTCGCTCGATCCGGATACCGCCGACTGGGTGCGCGAGCGCCTCGAGCGCTTTCGCAAGCAGCATGGCGCGACCGTGCTGCTCGCCTCCCACAACATGTCCGAGGTGGAACGCCTGTGCGAGCGCGTCATCATGATGAAGCGCGGCCGCATCGAGGACGACGACGCGCCCGCGCGCCTGTTGACCCGCTATGGCCGGGCGACGCTCGAGGAGGTCTTCCTCGACGTCGCGCGTGGCCGCGGCGAGGCGCGCGAGGCCGCGCAATGAGCGCCGTCGCGACCTCGGCGATCACGCTCGCGCCCCACCGCGTGGCCGCGATGGTGCTGCGCTATCTCTATCTCCTGCGCTCGTCATGGCCGCGCATCCTGGAGCTCGTCTACTGGCCGATGATGCAATTGTTCGTCTGGGGATTTCTGCAGCTCTACATCTCGCAGAATGCCGGCTTTTTCGCGCGCGCCGGCGGCATGTTCATCGGCGCGGTGCTGTTGTGGGACATTCTGTTCCGCGGGCAGCTCGGCTTCTCGGTGTCGTTTCTCGAGGAAATGTGGGCGCGCAATCTCGGCAACCTGATGATCAGCCCGCTGCGGCCGATCGAGTTCGTCGCCGCCTTGATGATCATGAGCGTCGTGCGGCTGGCGATCGGCATGGTGCCGGTCTCGCTGCTCGCCATCGCGTTCTTCGGCTTCAACATTTATGGGATGGGGTTTGCGCTCGCCGCCTTCTTCGCCAATCTCATTCTCACCAGCTGGTCGGTCGGCATCGTGGTGTCGGGCGTGCTCCTGCGCAACGGCATGGGAGCGGAAAGCCTGGCCTGGACCCTGATGTTCGTGCTGATGCCGCTGACCTGCGTCTACTACCCGGTGGCGACGTTGCCGGCCTGGATGCAGGTCATCTCCTGGTCGCTGCCGCCGACCTATGTTTTCGAAGGCATGCGGGCGCTGGTCATCACCCATGAGTTTCGCGCCGACCTCATGGCGCAGGCGCTTGCCCTTAACGCCCTCTTTTTCGCCGCTGCGGTTATTGCCTTCCTGGCGCTTCTCAAGAGCGCCCGCCGGCAAGGCTCGTTGATGCAATCGGGCGAATAGGAAGCATTTTCAGGAAAAGCTTGCCCCGCGAAGGCGGGGATGGAAGCCGGTTTTCCGTCCGAAAATGCGACAATGCAACAATGCAAAAATGCTAGGGCGGTCTCAGTGAGACCGCCCTAGCTCCCCATTTACCGAGAGGACAAGAATACCCATCTCCTTAATGGGATGGCAGAACCGAGGGGTTAGGTTGACCGCGTGAAGGAAAAACGACACTCTGCTGCAGTGCAGCAAGAACCGCTAGGGGCCGGGGGAATGGCTATTGGGGAATTCGGCGGCGCTCCGGCCGCATTGGGCGGCCATGGCCCGATGCTGGCAGCGCCGTTCTACTGGTTCTACGAGATGAGCCAGGCCTCGCTCAATCCGGCGCGCGCGTTTGCCGACGCGACCCGGCTGTTCTTCAAGAATCCCGCCAATCCCATGGCCCACACCGAGTTCGGCAAGACCATGGCGGCGGCCAGCGAAATGTTCGAGCGCTCGACCCGCCGCTACGGCAAGCCCGAATGGCGGATCGATTCCACTTTGGTGGGCGGCGAACGTATTCCGGTGCACATTTCGACGGTGTGGGAGCGGCCGTTCTGCCGGCTGTTGCATTTCGAGCGCGCCTTTGAGCGCCGGCCGCGCCGGCCGCAGCCGCGCCTGCTGATCGTGGCGCCGATGTCGGGGCACTATGCGACCTTGCTGCGTGGCACCGTCGAAGGCTTCCTGCCCAACCACGACGTCTATATCACAGAGTGGGCGGACGCCCGTATGGTGCCGCTCTCCGCCGGCCGGTTCGATCTCGACGACTATATCGATTACGTGATCTCGATACTGCATCTCCTGAACGGCGACGTGCACGTGCTGGCGGTGTGTCAGCCGTCGGTGCCGGTGCTGGCCGCGGTCGCCCGCATGGAGGCGACCGAGGATCCCTATGTGCCCCATTCCATGGTGCTGATGGGCGGGCCGATCGACACCCGCGTCAATCCAACCGTCGTGAACGAGCTGGCGGAGCGGCGCGGCATCGACTGGTTCCGGCGCAACGTCATCACCAAGGTGCCGTTTCCCAATCCGGGCGTGATGCGCGACGTTTATCCGGGATTCCTGCAGCTCCACGGCTTCGTCAGCATGAACCTGGAGCGCCACATCGAGGCGCATCGCAACCTGTTCACGCATCTCGTCAAAGGCGACGGCGATTCGGCCCAGAAGCATCGTGAATTCTACGATGAGTATCTGGCGGTGATGGATCTGAGCGCCGAGTTCTATCTGCAGACCGTGGACACGGTGTTCGTCCGCCACGATCTGCCGAACGGCACGATGACGCATCGAAGGGCACCGGTCGATCCGGCCCGCATCCGCCGCGTTGCGCTGCTCACGGTCGAGGGCGAGAACGACGACATTTCGGGCCTCGGGCAGACCGAGGCGGCGCACGCGCTGTGCGTCAACATCCCGAGCGAGCGCAAATCGCACTGGATGCAGCCCGGTGTCGGCCACTACGGCGTGTTCAAC
>DATDGG010000242.1:0-11390 GCA_036522235.1 Xanthobacteraceae bacterium | reverse complement strand
GGGAGGTTAAGAGAAGGCCAGCATCAGTTGGTCGCGTCGGGGACGCTCTGCGGCTTGTCCTTGTCCATGACCAGGAGCTCGATGGTGCGGGTCGGCGCGTTGCTCTTGTTCTCGTTGCGATGGATCGTGCCGCGCGGGATGTAGACGGAGTCTCCGACCTTGAGCACCTGCGGCGGCTGGCCCTTGACTGTGTAGTTGATCTCACCCTCGATCACCACCTCCCACTGATCGCCGTTGTGGGTATGGAAGCCGTTGCCGGCGCGGTTGGGAAGATGTAGCTGCATCTGCATCTGCACCACGCGCGAGGGATCCTTCTCCAGCGGCGTGGTGAAGAAGCGCTTCGAGTACGCGGGGCCGGTGGTCGACGCCGGCGCCTGGACCGGTGCCGGCGTCTGGGCCAACGCCGGTGCCGCAACCGCAGCCGCCACCGTCGCGATCGCCAACATCATCACTGATCTGCGCATTTTATCCTCCCGGTTGGATTGAGCTTTTTCTGGACCGCAGCCCTATTCGGCCGCCTGCTTAAACGGTGCCGGCTCGACCGCGGCCGGCGCCTCGCGTCGCCGCCCGCCGGTGAGATCGAGAAAGCGTTCGAAATAGATGTAGATCACCGGCGTAATGTAGAGGGTCAGGGCCTGCGACACCACCAGTCCGCCGACCACCGCGATGCCGAGCGGCCGCCGCAGCTCGGAGCCGGCCCCGGTCCCCAGCGCAATCGGCAGCGTGCCCATGATGGCCGCCATGGTGGTCATCATGATCGGCCGGAAGCGCAGCAGCGCCGCCTCATAGATGGCGGCCGCCGGGTCGGCGACGCCGGCGGCCCGCTGCTGCAACGCGAAGTCGATCATCATGATGGCGTTCTTCTTGACGATCCCGATCAGCATGATGATCCCGATCAGGGCGATGATGGTCAGGTCGTAGCGAAACAGCATCAATGTCAGCAGCGCACCGAGGCCGGCCGCCGGCAATCCCGACAGGATGGTGATCGGGTGAATGAAGCTCTCATACAGGATACCGAGGATGATGTAGACCACCAGGACGGTCAGCAGCAACAAGGTGCCCTGGCCGGCCAGCGACTTCTGGAACTCCTGCGCATTGCCCTGGAAGCTCGTCGATACGGTCGGCGGCATTCCGGCCTGCTGCTCCAGCTCGACGATCCGGTTGACCGCGTCGCCGAGCGAGGTGCCGGGCGCCAGGTTGAACGAGATGGTGGCGGCGGGAAGCTGCGCCTGGTGATTGATGGTCAGCGGGCCGACCGCGGCCTTGACGGAAGCAAACGTGCTCATCGGAACCAGCGCGCCGCCGGCGGTGCGCAGATAGACGTGCTGCAAATCCTCGCCGGTCGCGCGGAACTTCGGCCCCAGCTCCAGCAGCACCTTGTAGTCGTTGAACGGCCGGAAAATGTCGGCGACCTGCCGGGTTCCGAACGAGCTGTAGAGCGTGTCGCGGATCTGGTCGGCGTCGATGCCGAGCCGCAGCGCCACGCTCTCGTCGATGGTGATCATCGCCTCCGGATTGTTGAGCTGCAGGTCGCTCGCAACGTCGAGCAGGCCGGGCAACTGCTTGAGCCGCGCCTCGAGCTTGTTCGCCCAGCTGAACAGCTCGTCGAGATCGCCGCCCTGGAGCGTGTACTGGAACTCGGACTTGCTCAGGCGCGCGCCGAGCGTCAGGCTCTGGACCGGCTGCATGAACACCTGAATCCCGGCAATGGCCGCGAGCTTGCCGCGCAGACGCCTGATCACGTCCGTCACCGATACGCCGGGCCGCTCCGCGAACGGCTTGAGGCCGAAGGTGATGTTCCCGGAATTGATCAGCGGCGGTCCGGCGCCGTCCCCGACGATGGAATTGACCACCCGGACGGCCGGATCGTCGGCGATGATCTGCGTGGCCCGCGCCTGCAGCTTGACCATGTCGTCGAACGAGATGCCTTGCCGCGCCTGCGTGCGCGACACCACCATGCCGGTATCCTCGGATGGGAAGAAGCCCTTCGATATCACCTGATAGGCATAGATCGTGCCGCCGAAGGTCGCGAAGGTCACCAGCAAAGTGACGAACCGGTGCCTGAGAACGAAGCCGAGGCTTAACCGGTAGCCGGCGAGCAGCATCTGGAAAGCGCCTTCCAGCATGCGCCCGAGCGGACCTTCCCGATGCTGGGACCTTTCGCGCAGCATGCGGCTGCACAGCATCGGCGTGAGCGTCAACGACACGAACCCGGACACCAGGATGGCGATGGTGACGGTGACGGCGAATTCACGGAACATCCGGCCGACGACGCCGCCCATGAACAGCACCGGAATGAAGACCGCCACCAGCGACAGCGTGATCGACAGGATGGTGAAACCGATCTCCCGGCTGCCGCGCAGCGCCGCGTTGAACGGCGTTTCGCCCGCCTCGATGTGACGCACGATGTTCTCCAGCATCACGATGGCGTCGTCGACCACGAACCCGACCGAGAGCGTCAGCGCCATCAGCGAAATGCTGTTCAGGCTGAAGCCGCAGAGCTGCATGGCCGCAAAGGTGCCGAAGATGGAGAGCGGCAAGGCCAGCGCCGGGATCAGCGTCGCCGAGGCCTTGCGCAGGAACAGGAAGATGACGAGCACGACCAGCACCGCCGTCACGCCGAGCGCGCGCTCTACGTCGGCAACCGATGCCCGCACCGATTGCGAGCGGTCGAGCAACACATCGATATTGACCGAAGGCGGGATGGCGGCACGCAGCACCGGCAGCAAGGCCATGATGCTGTCGACCACCTCGACCGTATTGGCGCCGGGTTGGCGATAGACGGAGAGGCTGATGGTGCGGGCGCCGTTGTACCAGGCCGCCACGTCCTCGTTCTCGACCGAGTCGATGACAGTGGCGATGTCGCTCAACCGCACCGCCGCGCCGTTGCGGTAGCTGACGATCAGCGGCAAGTAGTCGGCCGCATGCGTGGGCCCGTTCGCCACGTTCAGGGTCAACGCCTGCGAGCCCATCAGCCGTCCGACCGGCTTGGCGGAGGTCGCGTGCGCGACCGCGCTCTGCACCATCTGCAGATCGAGGTTATGGGCCGCCATGGCGTTGGGGTCGACCTGCACCCTGACGGCATATTTCTGGCCGCCGAAGACGATGACCTGGGCGACGCCCGGCAGCATCGAGAGGCGCTGCGCGATCTTGGTCTCGGCATATTCGTCGACCTCGAACAGCGACAGCGTCGCGGAATTCACCGACAGGCTGATGACCGGTGCCTCGGACGGGTTCACCTTCCGAAACGAGGGCGGCGTCGTGATTTCCTTCGGCAGGTTGCGCTGCGCCTGGCTGAGCGCCGCCTGAACGTCGAGCGCGGCGCCGTCGATATTGCGGTCGAGGTCGAACTGGATGGTGATCTCGGTCTCGCCCAGCACGCTGGTCGAGCTCAGCGACGCAACGCCGGCGATGGCGGAAAGCTTCTTCTCGATCGGGGTCGCGACCGAGGACGCCATGGTCTCCGCGCTGGCGCCGTCGAGCGCGGTGGTGATCACGATGGTCGGAAAATCAACCTTGGGGAGTGCGCTGATCGGCAGTTGCCGATATCCGACAAAGCCGAAAGTCAAGAACGCCGCCATCAACAGCGTCGTCATGACCGGCCTGCGGATGCATAATTCCGGCAAATTCATCGGTCAGTCCCCAGCGGCCCCTGGCCGGCCGCAATACGCAAGGTGATCGGCGATGCCTACCTATAGTAGCAGTTCAGCATGGGGCTGGAAGACAAAATGTGGCCGGCTGCATGCGGTACTGTGATCCATCCCCGCGATCGGAAGAAGCGGGACATGTCCCCGATCGCGCGAGCGTCATCCCGCGCGCTTGCGCAGCTCGACATGCATGCGGCGGCTGCTTGATCCATAACTGACACGCGCAGCTGAATAACCGACGGCAATTCACCAATTCGCTAGGCGCTCGCGCTTCGCGCGCGCCAGGTGCTAAGCTTCCGCCCACATTCACCATGGCCATCGCGCCGGGGGATGAGTCATGCGGCGCCGGGATTTCAGCGCGACGCTTGGTCTGGGCCCGAAGGTCGCCGACAATGGGCGGCGATCTCGCGGCAGCGCATTGCCCGCCTTCCGCATCATTGTTCATGTCTGCGACCGAGGAGGGGTCACATGCTGCACGCACGCGTGAGAGCCACCGTTGCACTGGCAGCGATGCTGACGATGCCCATCGGCGCCGCGCGCGCGGCCGATGCGGCGCGCTATCCCGACTGGCAAGGCGCGTGGGCGCGGTTCGTGGTCGGCGGGCTCGGCGGCCAGCCTTCATTCGACCAGACAAAGTCCTGGGGCTTGGGACAGCAGGCTCCGCTGACCGCCGAGTATCAAAAAGTATTGGAGGACAGCATCGCGGACCAGGCGCAGGGCGGCCAGGGCAATTTCGCCGAGCACGCGCAGTGCTTCCCGGCCGGCATGCCGCTCATGATGATCGCCTTCCGGCCACTGGAATTCGTGATCACGCCGGCGACCACCTATGTGCTGGTCGGCGGCTCGGACCACTATCGGCGCATCTTCACCGACGGACGCGACTGGCCCAAGGACATCGTGCCGACCTATTCGGGCTACGCGATCGGCCGCTGGATCGACGAGCGCGGCAGCGGCCGCTACGACGTGCTGGAGGTCGAGACGCGCGGGCCGTTCAAGGGTCGCCGCGCCTATGACGCGACCGGGCTGCCGCTCCACTTCGACAATCAGTCGGTATTCAAGGAACGGATTCACCTCGACAAGGCGGACCAGAACCTCATGCATGACGAAACCACCGTGCTCGATCACGCATTGACGCGGCCCTGGACGGTGGACAAGAAATACGTGCGCAGCCCCACTCCGCATCCCGACTGGGACGAGGCGTATTGCGCCGAAGGCACCGCGTTGGTCACCATCGGCAGCGACATGTACTATCTGAGCGGCGACGGCATGCTGATGCCGGCCCGCAAGGGCCAGCGGCCGCCGGATTTGCGCTATTTCAAATAAACGAGGCGAGGGCGGAAGCTCAAGAATATCTGACAGCCAGGGAGGCCGATCATGATCCATCGAAGCACGATCTGTGCATTTGCGGTCGCGCTACTCACGACCATCGGCACCGCACAAGCGGCGGATGACGCCAAATACCCCAACCTGAAAGGCCAATGGACCACCATCCTCAAGCCGGGCCTGGAAGGCCAGCGCGTGAAATTCGATCCCAACAAGGCCTGGGGACGCGGGCAGGAAGCCCCGCTGACGGCGGAATATCAGAAAGTCCACGAAGACAGCATGGCCGACCAGGCCAAAGGCGGGCTCGGCAATTACCCGACCGCGACCTGTCACCCGGGCGGCATGCCGCGCATGATGTCCACCGGCGAATACGAATACGTGGTCACGCCGGAGACCACCTACATCCTGATCGGCGGCGAGGACCACTACCGCCGCATCTTCACCGACGGACGGCCGTGGCCTGCCGACATCGATCCGACCTATGCCGGCTACGCGATCGGACATTGGCTGGACGAGGCCGGCAGCGGCCGCTTCGACGTGCTGGAGGTCGAAACGCGCGGGCCCTTCAAGGGGCCGCGTGCCTATGATGCGACCGGGCTGCCGTTGCACGCCGACAATGCGTCCGTCTTCAAGGAGCGCTTCTATCTGGACAAGGCCGACCCGAATGTTCTCCATGACATGATCACCGTGGTCGATCATGCGCTGACGCGGCCCTGGACGGTCGACAAGACCTATCGGCGCAACCTCAATGCGCGCCCGAAATGGCGGGAGTTCTATTGCATCGAAGGCGTCGTGAATGTGGTCATCGGCAAGGAAAACTACTTCCTGAGCGCGGACGGGCTGCTGATGCCGGCCAAGAAGAATCAGGCGCCGCCGGACCTGCGATATTTCAAGCCGACGCCAAACTGATCGAGAGGAAAAAGATGCCCTCTTTGACCTGGGGAGAGAGGGTGCTTGCAGCGGGCTGCCTGGCCGGCCTCGCGGCGTCGATTCCGATTGCATCCGCGCGGGCGCAACAATCGGCGGTGCCGGACTTCTCGTCGAATCTCGCCGGCTGGGTCGGAATGAACGGCGGCGGGCCGTTCTATGAGCCGGTTCCGGGCCGCCTGCCGCCGGTGGTCAGCGATCCGGCGCATCCGTTCACGCCCAATGGGGTCGACAAGCAGCCGACCTTTCGGATCGCCGATCTTTCCAATCCGAACCTGAAGCCTTGGGTGAAGGAGCGGATGCAGAAGGACATCGACGAGCTGCTCACGGGAAAGAAGAGCGCCTTCACGCCGCAATCAAGCTGCGTGCCGGCGGGCGTCCCCTTCTTCATGGGTTATGGGGGGCCGGACCCGCTGGTGTTCCTGCAAACCCAAAAGCAGGTCTGGATCGCCTGGCGCGAGGACAATCAGACTCGGCGTATCTATATGGACGTGCCCCATTCGGCCAACCCGAAACCGTCATGGTACGGCGAGTCGGTCGGCCATTACGAAGGGGACACGCTGGTGGTCGATACGATCGGGCTAAACGACAAGACCGTCGTCGACGTCTACCGCACGCCGCACACCGAGAAGCTGCACGTGGTGGAACGCTGGCGCATGCTCGACGGCGGCAAGGCCATGCAGGCGATCTTCACGGTCGACGACCCGGACGCTTTCTACGAGCCGTGGAGCGGAATGCGGCGCTATCGGCGCGTGCAGCAGGAGCCTTACGAGAAGATCTGCGCCGAGAACAATACGAACCTCTTCGACTATCACATACCCGAGGCGCAAAAGCCGGATTTTTGAGCGTCTGTCGGAACGGCCGTGGGCGGCCACGAGGGCCGCCCCTACGATCGCCATTCCTAATAGACCGCCGGGACGTACATTTCCTTCGGGATCGGGCCGCGGTGATAATCCGGGTTGTGCACGCGCGGCGGCAGGACCACCGGGTCGTGGTGAATGTCCTGGTACGGGATCTGGCCGAGCAGGTGGGCGATGCAGTTGAGGCGGGCGCGCTTCTTGTCGACCGCCTCGACGATCCACCACGGCGCCTCCGCGATGTGGGTGCGCTCCAGCATGGCTTCCTTGGCCTTGGTGTATTGCTCCCAGCGGCTGCGCGACTGGACATCCATCGGGGAGAGCTTCCACTGCTTGAGCGGATCGTGAATCCGCATCATGAAGCGGAATTGCTGCTCTTCGTCGGTGATGGAGAACCAGTATTTGATCAGGATAATTCCGGAGCGCACCAGCATGCGCTCGAACTCGGGCACCGAATGGAAGAATTCCTCGCACTGCTCGGGGGTGCAGAACCCCATCACGCGCTCGACGCCGGCCCGGTTGTACCAGCTGCGGTCGAACAGCACGATCTCGCCGCCGGCCGGCAGGTGGGCCGCGTAGCGCTGGAAATACCATTGCGTGCGCTCGCGCTCGCTCGGCGCCGGCAGCGCGGCGACCCGGCAGACCCGCGGATTGAGGCGCTGCGTGATCCGCTTGATGACGCCGCCCTTGCCGGCGGAGTCGCGACCCTCGAAGATCACCACGACCTTGAGCTTCTGGTGCTGCACCCAATCCTGCAATCTGACCAGCTCGCCCTGCAGGCGGAACAGCTCCTTGAAATAGACGCGACGATCGATGCTCGCCCGGTCGGGGTGCTCGGCCATGTCGGCGAGCAGTCGCTCCAGGCGGTCGTCGTCGATCTCAAGCTCGAGCTCTTCGTCGAAGCTGTCGACCATCTCGCCATGGATATGGTCGTGAAACGCCTTGGCATCGTTCATGGTGGCTGCCCTCGAGGTAGTGAATAGTGAATAGCGATTAGAGCGTGATTGCATCAAATGTGATCGGTCTCGATCGCCCCAGGGAGTCCACGACACCGAATGTCGGCAAAGCTTGTGACGGTGCAGTGACAGGCCGCCCCGCGATCCTCTTGGCTCCCAGCCACCGGTTCATCCACGCGTCACACTGGTCGCGCACAGTCGGGGCTTTGGGCGAGGAGAGAACCACATGACCGACATGGCATTACCCGGCTTGATCGAGCCTGCGAAACGCAAGGGCCCCGATCTCGACCGCGGCCAACATCCGCTGACCGCGATCATCCTTTTGGGAATTCTGGCCGCCGGGCTGCTGTTCGTGGCCTACAGCATCTATACCGACCTCGACGCGACCGGGGCGCCGGTGACGAGCTACGCGCCCTTCCTCCTGCTGTTCGTCGCGCTGCTGATCGCGCTCGGCTTCGAATTCGTCAACGGCTTCCACGACACCGCCAATGCGGTGGCGACCGTGATCTATACCCGCTCGCTGCCCGCGCATATCGCGGTGGTGTGGTCGGGCATGTTCAACCTGTTCGGGGTGCTGCTGTCGTCGGGCGCCGTCGCCTTCGGCATCATCTCGCTGCTGCCGGTCGAGCTGATCCTGCAGGTCGGCTCGAGCGCGGGCTTCGCCATGGTGTTCGCCTTGTTGATCGCCGCCATCATCTGGAATGTCGGAACCTGGTATTTCGGCCTGCCGGCCTCGAGCTCGCATACGCTGATCGGATCGATCATCGGGGTCGGCATCACCAATGCGCTGCTGCGCGGCCGCGACGGCACCTCGGGCGTCGACTGGTCGAAAGCGACCGAGATCGGTTATGCGCTGCTGATGTCGCCGCTGTTCGGTTTCGCGCTGGCCGCGATCCTGCTCGTGCTGCTGCGGTTCGTGGTACGCATTCCGGCCCTCTACGCCGAGCCGCAAGGCGACCAACCGCCGCCATGGTGGATTCGCGGCATCCTCATCCTGACCTGCACGCTGGTGAGCTTCTTCCACGGCTCCAATGACGGGCAGAAAGGCATGGGGCTGATCATGCTGATCCTGATCGGCGTGGTCCCGACCGCTTACGCGCTCAATCGCGCCATGCCGCCGAGCCAGATGGAGCAATTCCAGGCGAACTCGAAAGCCGCGAGCGACATCATCGCCGCCAAGGCCGCCGGCTATTCGGTCATGGGCGATCCGCGGCCGGCAGTGACCGTCTACGTGGCGCAGCGCAAGATCAACGAGGGCACCTATCCGTCGCTCGCGGTCCTGGTGCGCAACATCGCGGACCAGATCACGCAATATGGCTCGATCGCCAAGTTGCCGGCCGAATCGGTCGGCAATACTCGCAACGACATGTATCTCGCGTCGGAGGCCCTTCGCTTTCTGATGAAGGACAAGGAAAACGACCTGAGCAAAGAGGAGGTGGGCAAGCTCAACGCCTATAAGGGCTCGCTCGACAACGCGACGCGTTTCATTCCCAACTGGGTCAAGATCGCGGTCGCGATCGCGCTCGGGCTCGGCACCATGGTGGGCTGGAAGCGCATCGTGGTCACGGTCGGCGAAAAGATCGGCAAGACCCATCTCACCTATGCGCAAGGCGCCTGCGCGGAGGTCACCGCCGCCGCCACCATCGCGGCCGCCGACGGCTTCGGGCTGCCGGTGTCGACCACGCATGTGCTGTCGTCGGGCATCGCCGGCACCATGACGGCCAACGGATCGGGGCTGCAGCTCGCGACCGTGCGCAATATCGCCATGGCCTGGGTGCTGACGCTCCCGGCCGCCATGCTGATCTCGGGCAGCCTGTATTGGATCTTCTCGCGGCTGCTCTGAGCGTAGCGACAGCAGGATTGTCGCGTCGGCGGCAGGGCCCAGAGCATGATCCCGAAAAGTTGCAGACTTTTCGGATAGGATCATGCGGCCGCTTTAGAGCCCCGCCGCTTTTCGCAGCGCCGCGTTGATCCGATCCTGCCAGCCCGGCCCGCCCTCCTGGAAGTGATCGAGCACGTCCCGATCGATGCGGAGCGAGACTTGCTCCCTGGCGTTGGGAAGCGACGGCGGCTTCGGCGGCAGCGGCGGCAGCTCCAGCGGCTTGGTGGTGGCCGCCTTGAACGCCGCCTCGGCGGTTTGCCGCGGGTCGTTCGATCGTCGCGGTCGGTCGCCGCTCATCGGATCACTCCTGTCGGATTATTCCCAAATGATTGATCGCGGGTTCAGCCAGGCTGCAGGCCCTTGGCCTTGATCACCGACGCCGCCGCCGGCGAGGCGAAGAAGTCGAGCAGCGCCTTGGCGGCAGCGGCTTGCTTGGCGGCGGCCGGAATGCCGGCCGAATACACGATCCTGGCCTGCAGTTCGGGTGGCAGCGGTCCGACCACGTCGACGCCGGCGACCGGCATGAGCTCGGTGACCTGTTGGATGGCGATCTCGGCGTCGCCCTTGGCGGCCGCGGTGCCGACCGGGGCGCCCTCGACCACGACGAGCTTGGGCTTCATCTGGTCCAAGATGCCGAGCCGATCGAGCACGCTCAGGAAATAGATGCCGCTCTGCGCCTTGCTGTGCGCGACCGACTTCGCGGCCAGCAACGTCTTCTTGAGGGCCTCGGCCGAGCTGATATCCGGCTTCGGCGCACCAGCCTTCACGGCAAGCCCTACGCCCGAGATGAACACGTCCGTCCGTTTGCCCGCGATCTTTCCCTCCTTGATCAGGTCATCGATCACCTGCGGGGTCTGGATGGCGAGATCGAGATCGGCGCCGCTTCTGATCTTGTCGGCCGTCGCGGTGCCGGGCTCGTAGGTGACCGCGACCTTGTTGGCGCTCGCCCCCTCGTACATGGGGATCAGCGTCTTGAGCACGAAATTCGACGGCGGGATGCCCGATACCGTGACGTCGGCGGCAGCGGCCGCATCGATCGTCAACAGGCCCGCCACGGCGCCGGCCAGCATGGCGGCGGCAATCTTCGATTCCACGCGCATGTCATCCTCCCGTTTGGCGCACTCCCGTTGGGGAGCATTGCAGGCCCGGAATGCTACGCGCCCGCCTGCCGGTGCGCCAGGGCATTGTCGCACCAGCTATCGGCACGGCGACTAGGATGTATAATGGTGCGTGCCCGGATCACCCAACAACCAGAAGCCGGGCGAACCTCAAAGTCCTGTCGGGAGGATGACGCGATGCAAAGCACGAAATCTGCGTTGAAATCGGCGGCACTTGGAATGCTCGGCGCGTTCGCACTGGCGAGCTCGCTTCACGCGCAGGGTGCCGGCGGGCCCGGCGCGCCGTGGCGCGGTGCCGGGCCGCAGCCCTGCTATGGGGCCGACGGCGGCGTATTCCAATGCGCGCCGGCCCCGCACGTGATCGCGGTCCGCGCCAGCCGGCTGCTCGACACCAAGAGCGGCCAGATCGCGGTGCGCCAGGTGGTGCTGATCCAGGGCGAGCGGATCACCGATGTCGGGCCGGAGGCGCAGGTCGTCATCCCGGCCGGCGCGCAGGTGATCGATCTCGGGTCCGCCACCGTGCTGCCCGGTTTGATCGACGCCCACACCCATATGTTCAATCCCCCCAAGCCCGGCATGTCGCGCGAGACCTCGACCTTGATCGCCATTCATAATCTGCAGGCCGATCTGCGGGCGGGCTTCACCACCGCGCGCGACATGAGCTCGCATGGCAACGGCTA
>DATDGG010000241.1:0-23463 GCA_036522235.1 Xanthobacteraceae bacterium | reverse complement strand
GCCGAGCTCCATGATCGGAAACAGGTCGGTCAGATAATCGCGAAGCACGTTGCCGGTGACGGAGATTGTGTCCTGACCCTTTCGAATGCGCTCGAGCGAAAACTTGATCGCTTCGACCGGCGACAGAATGCGAATGTCGAGTCCCGCAATGTTTTGATCCTTCAGGTACTTCCCGACCTTGGCGATGACTTGCGCGTCATGCGCGCGCTTGGCGTCAAGCCAGAACACCGCCGGGGTGTTGGTGAGGCGCGCGCGCCGCACACCGAGCTTGACCCAGTCCTGGATCGCCGCCTCCCTGAGCTCGCACACGCGGAAGATGTCGCCGGTCTCGACCGGACGCTCCAGCAGCACCTTGCCCTCATCGGCGACGACGCGAACCGTACCATTCGCGGGGACTTCGAAGGTCTTGTCGTGCGAGCCGTATTCCTCGGCTTTCTGCGCCATCAACCCCACGTTAGGAACAGAGCCCATGGTCTTGGGATCGAACGCCCCGTGGGCCTTACAGTCGTCGATGACCGCCTGATACATCGTGGCGTAGCTGCGGTCCGGGATTGCGGCTAAGACGTCGTGCAGCTTGCCGTCCGGGCCCCACATGCGGCCGGACTCGCGGATCATCGCCGGCATCGAAGCGTCGATGATGACGTCGCTGGGCACGTGCAGGCCTGTGATCCCCTTGTCGGAATTGACCATGGCGAGGCCCGGTCGTTTCGCGTACTCGGCCTTGATGTCAGCCTTGATCGCTTCTTTTTCAGCTGCAGGCAGCGTCTCGATCTTCGTCAGCATATCGCCGAAGCCGTTGTTGAGATTGACGCCAAGACGCTTCAGCGTGGCGGCGTGCTTCTCGATCACATCGGCGAAGTAGACGGAAACGGCATGGCCGAACACGATGGGATCGGCGATCTTCATCATGGTCGCCTTCACTTGCAGTGAGAACAGCACGCCTTCTTTCTTGGCGTCGTCAATCTGCTCGGCAAAGAAGGCGCGCAGCGCCCTGCGGCTCATCACCGCCGCATCGATGATTTCGCCGGCCTCTATCGGCGTTTTCGCCTTCAGCACCGTGACGGCGCCGTTGGCGCCGACCAGCTCTATGCGTGCGTTGGTCGCCGACGCAACGGTGGTCGAGATTTCCGAGCCGAAGTAATCGCCGCCCGACATGTACGCCACATTCGATTTGGAGTCGGCACTCCAGGCGCCCATCTTGTGCGGATTGTTGCGGGCGTATTGCTTCACGGCGCCGGCGGCGCGGCGGTCGGAATTGCCTTCGCGCAATACCGGATTGACGACGCTGCCGAACACCTTGGCATAGCGAGACTTGATCTCCTTCTCGGCTTCCGTCGCAGGATTGTCCGGATAGTCCGGAACGTTGTAGCCCTTGCCTTGCAGCTCCTTGATCGCGGCCTTGAGCTGCGGGATCGAGGCGGAGATGTTGGGCAGCTTGATGATGTTGGCTTCCGGCCTCGTCGCGAGCTCGCCGAGTTCGGTGAGTTCGTCGTTGATCCGTTGCGCAGGGGTCAGCTTCTCGGGGAAATTGGCGAGGATGCGGCCGGCCAGCGAGATGTCCTTCAGCTTCACGGACACACCCGCCGCGCCCACGAAGGCTTCGACGATCGGCAACAGGGAATAGGTCGCGAGCGCGGGGGCCTCATCGACCTTTGTCCACATGATTTCGAGATTTGGCATGCTATCACCTCTGGTCGCCGTGCTGTTTGGGCCGACCGCAAACTGACCATTGATGGGCCCCGGGAATGGGCCCCAAATGAATTTTTCTCGGCGCGGAAACCGCCAACCGGGAAGCCGGCTGACGGGGATTCGGCGCGCGCCCTATAGCACCCGACGGCGTGGTGAGAAAGCCGACATTGCGAGTTTCCAAAGCCCGCCAGGATCGGCCCGGTAAAATGGGCTTTGGGCCGTTGGTGGATCAGCTTTAGGCCTTTCCGGTACCTCGCTTTTCGTGGTTATGGAGGCTAAGCCTGCCGCCAGCGCGGCACCTCGGAATAGCAAGCAAGGACCGATGCCCGGAGCAGGGACCGACAAGACCAAGGCCTGGAGCGACCGCGGCGGCCCGATCATCGTTCTGGTCGAGCCGCAATTAGGCGAGAATATCGGCGCCGCTGCGCGGGTGATGGCCAATTTCGGCTTGGCGCGGCTGCGGCTGGTCAAGCCCCGCGACGGTTGGCCGAATCTGCAGGCCCGTCGCTCCGCCTCCGGCGCCGACCGCATTCTCGACGAGGCGGCGCTCCACGAGAGCGTCGCGGCCGCGGTCGGCGACTGCAGCCTGGTGCTGGCGACGACCGCGCGCGCCCACGATCAGGCCAAGCCCGTGGTCGGCCCGGAAGCGGCGGTGCGGGAAATCGCGGCCCATATGGGCGGTGGCGCCGGCCTTGAGAATGTGGCGGTGCTGTTCGGGCGCGAGCGCTACGGGCTGGAGAACCACGAGGTGGCGCTTGCCGACCGAATCGTGACGTTTCCGGTCAATCCGGCCTTTGCGTCGCTCAATCTCGCCCAGGCGGTCGCACTCCTCGCCTATGAATGGTTCAAGCGCGCCGGCGCCGGCGAGCTGCCCTTCGCCATGCCGCAGAAGTCGGCGCCCGCCGGCAAGGAGCAGCTGTTCGCCTTCTTCGCCGGCCTCGAGCGGGAATTGGACAAGGTCGAGTTTTTCCGGCCGCCGGAAAAGCGCGCCACCATGCTCATCAATCTGCGCAATATTTTCGCCCGCATGGCGCCGACCCAGCAGGATCTGCAGACCTTGCATGGCGTCATCACCTCCATCGCCGAAGGGCGCAAGGGGCCGGCGCGGGGCGGCGTTCTCGACGGCGCCGAAGCCGAGCTCTTGCGCACCTTGCTGGCCGAGCACGGCGAGGGGCGCGTCCCGGGCGAGCGCGGACCGGTGCGCGGCCTGGCGCGGCTCCTGCGCCGTAACCCGACCGAGGCCGAGCGGGTGCTGTGGAACGCGCTGACGCGCGACCGGCGCTTCGCCGGGCGCGGCTTCAAGCGGCAAGTCCCGATCGGCCCCCATATCAACGACTTCGTTTCGTTCGCGCTGCGCACCGTCGTCGACATGGTGCCGGACGCGGAAAGCGCGCCGGCCGCGGCCGCCCGCGCCGAACGCATCGCCTGGCTCGCGCAACGCGGCTATCGGGTCGTCGCGGTTCCGATCGCGCAGATCGAAAGCGATTTGAGCGCAGTTCTCGATCGGCTTGGCCGCGAGCTCGCGGCGATCGGCTTGCCTTCCAAAGCGTAAACTGATGCCGCGCACTTCGGGGGCGTCACATAACCGCGGCGGAAGAAATGCATTCTATCGTCACTGCGACCAATTGCAGAAAGGGTCGGGAGAAGATGACGATACGTAACGCCTGCGCGGTCGCCGTGCTTTGCCTCATCCCGTTTGCGAGCGCGCAGGCGCAGACGATCACCATCCAGCGCCCCCCGGGTCCGCTAGATCCGAACGCCGGCGCAATTCGCGTCCAGGTCAGCATCAATTTCTTCCTGCCGGGGCCGACCAATGACAGCGAGCAATCCATCGCGCTGCGCGACCACGCCAGCCGCACGATCTATGCCATGGCGGCGCGCGAATGCGAGGCCTTGCGCGAGAAGCTCGCCGACGATTGCCGGTTGGAGAACGTGAACGTCAACATCAATCGCCAGCAGCAGCAGATCGGCGGCCAGCAGATCGAAGGTTTCCAGGTCGGCGGCACGCTCGGTTACCGGATCAGTCAGAAGGCCGCCGTCAGCCCTTGAGCGCCTTCAGCGCGGTCGCCGCTCCAGCGCGCAGGAAGCCGAGGTCGCTGCCGACCGCGAGAAAGCGCACGCCGCGTTTGGCGAGCGCCACTGCGCGCTCGGCGGTGTGGCAATAGGCGCCCATGATCTTGCCGGCCTTGCGCGCCGCGTCCGTGATCCCCTCAAGCTCGCGATCGACGTCGGGAGCCAACGGATCGACGGTCGCGCCCTGCGACAGCGCGATGGACAGGTCGGCGGGCCCGAGAAACAGGGCGTCGATGCCGGGC
The DNA here is from genome assembly GCA_036522235.1 of Xanthobacteraceae bacterium. Classification (GTDB taxonomy): domain Bacteria; phylum Pseudomonadota; class Alphaproteobacteria; order Rhizobiales; family Xanthobacteraceae; genus VAZQ01. Next base: position 19,459 of record DATDGG010000241.1, on the reverse strand, counting down.
GTCGCCGCAATGGCGGCGACATTGTGGAGGGCGGTGCGGGTCTCGATCATGGCGAAGGTCACGGTGAGGGCGTTGCCCTCGGCGAGATAGACCTTCTGGTCGGCAAGCCCGGCCAGCATGGTGGCGCGGTGCGGCCCCCAGCTGCGCTCGCCGACCGGCGGATATTTGGTGGCCGCCACGAAGGCGCGGGCGTCGGCCGCCGTGTTGATCATCGGCGAGATGATGCCCTCGGCGCCGAAATCGAGCGCGCGGCTCGCGGTCGCGAAGTCTCCGAGCGGCACCCGCACCACCGGCGCGCCGCCGCCCTGCCGGATGGCCGCGATCGCCTGCACGGTCTCGGTCACGCCCCACATGCCATGCTGCATGTCGACCGTGACGGCAGGAAAGCCTTCGCGCGCCAGCACCTCGGTCAAGAGCGGCGCGGCGAGCCCGCACCAGCCGGAAAAAACCGTCTCGCCGGACCGCAGCAGGGCGGCGAGCGAGAAGCCCGTCGAAGTGGTCATGTCGCCAGCGTCCTTTCGCTCAGCCGCTCGCCTTGATCTCGCTGATCGCCCGCGCCATGAGCTCGTCCATGGTGCGGCGAATCTGGTGGTCGGACAGGCTCACGCCCTTGTCATCGAAATCCTTGCGTAGCTTGCCGAACACGTCGTGGCCGCCGGTCGATTCGAGATCCGCCGTCACGATCGCCTTGGCATAGGCCTCCGCCTCCGCGCCGGTGAGCGCGAGCTTTTCCGCCGCCCACAGGCCGAGGAGCTTGTTGCGGCGCGCGGTCGCCTTGAACTTCAGCTCCTCGTCATGGGCGAATTGCTTCTCGAAGCCTTCCTCGCGCTTGTCGAAATTGGTCATCGCGATCCTCGTGAATGCGATCCTTGTGAAGTGCGATCCTCGTTACATCTCGCCTCTGACATCTCGCCTCGCAGCCTGTCCGGCGCGCTGGCGGCGCAAAGGCTCTCTTCGTGTCGCCTTGCATAACGGGGTGTGGTGGTCAAGGCAACATCATGGCAGCGCGATTCGCGCATGATACGGTGCGGACACGCCCTTGCGTTTCGATTGTGCTCGCCACCGCGATCGGCTAGTTTGCGCAGGTGGGCGCGTCGCCACGATTGCCGGCGTTGGCGCGCGTCACTCGCCGCGGACAATCTAAACCACACGGAGCCACGGCATCCAGATGGACTTTCACAAACCACGGTACACCCCGATGAGCCGCCGTCGCCGCATCTATGAAGGCAAGGCCAAGGTCCTTTACGAGGGACCGGAGCCCGGAACGCTGATCCAGCACTTCAAGGACGACGCGACTGCCTTCAACTCGAAGAAGCACGAGGTCATCGAAGGCAAAGGCGTCCTGAACAACCGCATCTCCGAATACGTCTTCCAGCACCTCAACGATATCGGAGTTCCGACCCACTTCCTGCGCCGGCTCAACATGCGCGAGCAGTTGATCCGCGAGGTGGAGATCATTCCGCTCGAAGTGGTGGTACGCAACGTGGCGGCGGGCTCGCTGTCGCAGCGCCTGGGCATCGAGGAGGGCACGCAATTGCCCCGCTCGATCATCGAATTCTACTACAAGAACGATGCGCTCAACGATCCGATGGTGTCGGAGGAGCACGTCACCGCCTTCGGCTGGGCCACCCCGCAGGAGATCGACGACATCATGGCGCTCGCCATCAGGGTCAACGATTTCCTCTCCGGCCTGTTCCTCGGCGTCGGCATCCGCCTGGTCGACTTCAAGATGGAGACCGGCCGGCTGTGGGAGAACGAGATGATGCGGATCGTCGTGGCCGACGAGATCTCGCCCGATTCGTGCCGGCTGTGGGATATCAAGTCGAACGAGAAGCTCGACAAGGACCGCTTTCGCCGCGATCTCGGCGGGCTCTTGGAGGCCTATACCGAGGTCGCCAAGCGGCTCGGCATCATGAGCGAGAACGAGCGCCCGCTCGGGAACGGACCGGTGCTGGTCAAAAGCTGATACCGCCATGAAGGCCCGCGTCACCGTCACCTTGAAGTCCGGCATTCTCGATCCCCAGGGAAAGGCGATCGAGGGCGCGCTCAAGTCGCTCGGCGTCCAGGGCGTTGCCAGCGTCCGCCAGGGCAAGGTGTTCGATATCGAGCTTGCGGACGGCGACCGCAAGGCGGCCGAGGCGCTGCTCAAGGAGGCCGCCGACAAGCTCCTCGCCAATACGGTGATCGAGAATTATCGCGTCGAGGTGAGCGGATGAGGCTCTCCTCCGGCATGCTGGTCGGCGCGCTCGGCCTCGCCTTCGCGGCCCTGGCTGCAAGCGACGCCGCGACCGTCGGGGCGCTCCCGCCGGGGGGCGCTGCATCGCCCGCGCACGCGGTCTGGCGCGAGGTCAAATGGCCGTTCCTGCTCGACGAATGGGGGATCGGGCGGGCCTTCCGCTGCGCGCGCGCCGATTGCGGCACCGAGGTCAATCTCTACTTGCGCGCCAAGATCGGGTTCTGCAATTGCGCCACGGGGGTTTCCGACGACAACGATCTCGATCGCGTCGGCGATCTCGGGCTGTTCAGCGACGCGTTCGTGGGACTGGCCGAGGGCCGCCCGGTCGGCGTCGGCCGGCTCGCCGGACGCATCCGGCCCTATCACGTCACCATTCCTTACGCGCCCGCGCGCGACGTGCTCGCCATCGGCTTCAACGATCAATGCGACGTCGCGGTCGCGACCGTGGTGGCCGAGGCGGATCGGCTGGCCGCGGCCGGGCAGCTTGCGCTTGATTTTCTCGGCGCCGATCTGGTTCAGCGCTGGGCCGCGGCGGAACTCGGTCGAAACGGAATCTGATGCGATCTGCCGTCCTCGTTTTCCCTGGCATCAATCGTGAGCGGGACATGGCGCGCGCGTTGCGCCTCGTCTCCGGCCGCGAGACCGCCATGGTCTGGCACGCCGAGACGGCGCTGCCTCCCGGCACCGATCTGGTGGTGGTGCCGGGCGGGTTCAGCTACGGCGACTATCTGCGCTGCGGGGCGATTGCGGCCCGCGCGCCGATCATGGACGCGGTGCGCCGTTTCGCTGCCGGCGGCGGCCTCGTGCTCGGCGTCTGCAACGGCTTCCAGATCCTGTGCGAGGCCGGGCTGCTGCCGGGCGTGCTCATGCGCAACGGGGCGCTCAAGTTCATCTGCCGCGACGTTTTCCTTAAAGTGGAGCGCTCCGACAGCCCGTTCTCGCGCGGCTACAATGCCGGCCAGGTGATCCGCGTGCCGGTCGCCCACGGCGAGGGCAATTATGTCGCCGACGGCGAGACCCTGGCGCGGCTCGAAGGCGAGGGCAGGGTGCTGTTCCGCTACGTCTCGCCGGAAGGCCGCCTCGACCCGGCCTGGAACTTCAACGGCGCCACCGACGCGATCGCTGGGATAGTGAACGAAAAGGGCAATGTGCTCGGCATGATGCCGCACCCGGAAAACCATGTGGAGGGCGCGCTCGGCGTGACCGACGGGCGCGGCCTGTTCGCCGGGCTTGCGGACCATTTCAAGCAGGCGGCCTGAACGGGCGATAACCTAACGATAACCTAAAGTGACGGATGAATTTGTTCATGAGGCAGGTTAAGACCTCTCCCGTGAGCGCGAACGAACCCAAAGTAACCCCCGAGCTGGTTGCCGAGCACGGCCTCAAGGGCGAGGAGTATCAGCGGATTCTCGACCTCATCGGGCGGCCGCCCACATTCACCGAGCTCGGCATTTTCTCGGCCATGTGGAACGAGCACTGCTCGTACAAATCCTCGAAAATCCATCTGCGGACGCTGCCCACCAAGGCGCCATGGGTGATCCAGGGCCCGGGCGAGAACGCCGGCGTCATCGACATCGGCGATGGGCTCGCGGTCGTGTTCAAGATGGAGAGCCACAACCACCCGAGCTATATCGAGCCCTATCAGGGCGCCACCACCGGCGTGGGCGGCATCCTGCGCGACGTCTTCACCATGGGGGCACGCCCGATCGCGTGCCTCGATTTCCTGCGGTTCGGCGACCCTTCGCATCCCAAGACGCGCCATCTCGTAGGCGGCGTGGTGGCCGGCATCGGTGGCTATGGAAACTCTTTCGGCGTGCCGACGGTGGGCGGCTCGGTCGGCTTTCACCGCCGCTACGACGGCAATTGTCTCGTCAACGCCATGGCGGTCGGGCTCGCCGACGCCGCCAAGATTTTCTATGCCAAGGCTACCGGCGTCGGAAAGCCGATCGTCTATCTCGGCTCCAAGACCGGTCGCGACGGCATCCACGGCGCCAGCATGGCGTCGGCGGAGTTCGGCGAAGACGCGGACGAGAAGCGCCCGACCGTGCAGGTGGGCGACCCGTTCTCCGAGAAGCTTCTGCTCGAGGCCTGCCTCGAAATCATGGCCAAGGATTGCGTGATCGCCATCCAGGACATGGGCGCCGCCGGCCTCACCTGCTCGGCAGTCGAGATGGGGGCCAAGGGCGACCTCGGCGTGACGCTCGATCTCGACCGGGTGCCGTGCCGCGAGGAGGGCATGAGCGCCTACGAGATGATGCTCTCGGAGAGCCAGGAGCGCATGCTCATGGTGCTCAAGCCCGAGAAAGAAGCCGAGGCCGAGGCGATCTTCCGCAAATGGGGGCTCGATTTCGCCGTGGTGGGCGAGACCACGCCGAGCAAGCGCTTCATCGTGCGCCACGGCGGCGCCGTCATGGTCGACCTGCCGATCAAGGAGCTCGGCGATGAAGCCCCGCTCTACGATCGGCCGCATGTCGAAACCCCCAAGCAGGCCATCGTGAAGGCTTCCGACGTCACGCCCCCGATGGCGACCACGGACGCGCTCCTGCGGCTGATCGGCTCGCCCGACCTGTGCTGCAAGCGCTGGGTGTGGGAGCAATACGACCACATCATCCTCGGCAATACGGTGCAGCGGCCGGGCGGCGACGCCGCGGTGGTGCGCGTCCACGAAGGACCGAAGGCGCTGGCGCTCACCACGGACGTTACGCCACGCTATTGCGAGGCCGATCCGTTCGAGGGCGGCAAGCAGGCGGTGGCGGAGGCTTGGCGCAATCTCACCGCCGTGGGCGCACGTCCGTTGGCGGTGACCGACAATCTCAATTTCGGCAGTCCCGAACGGCCGCAGACCATGGGCCAACTGGTCGGCTGCATCCGCGGCATCGGCGAGGCCTGCGCGGCGCTCGATTTTCCGGTCGTCTCCGGCAATGTCTCGCTCTACAACGAGACCAACGGGCGGGCGATTCTGCCGACGCCCGCGATCGGCGGCGTCGGCCTCATCGACGATTTCACCAGGTGCGCCACCCTCGCCTTCAAGGCCGCTGGTGACGCGATCCTGCTACTCGGCGAATCGACCGGCTGGCTGGGGCAATCGCTCTATCTGCGCGATATCTGCGGACGCGAGGAGGGGGCGCCGCCGCCGGTCGATCTCGCGGCCGAGCGGCGCAACGGCGATCTGGTGCGCGCCTTGATCGCGCAAGGGCTTGCGAGCGCGGTCCACGATGTCTCCGATGGCGGGCTTTTGGTTGCGCTGGCCGAGATGGCAATCGCCGGCGGCCTGGGGGCCGACCTCGAAGCCGCCCCGATCGCAGCCCATGCCTTCTGGTTCGGCGAGGAGCAGGGCCGTTATGTGCTGACCGCGCCGGCAGCGGCGGTCGAAGCGATCATGGCCCGCGCCCGCGCCGCGGGCGTCCCGGCGCGCCCGCTCGGGACCACCGGGGGCGACGCATTGACGCCGGAGGGTGAGCGCCCCATTTTGGTAGGGAAGCTGCGCGAATCATTCGAAAGCTGGTTCCCCGCCTATATGGGGGGCGGGGGAACCTGAGAAGTAACGCGAGGAGTTGGGCCCATGGCGATGGATGCGCACGAGATCGAGCGGCTCATCAAGGCGCGCATTCCGGACGCCGAAGTGACGATCCGCGATCTTGCCGGCGACGGCGACCATTATGCGGCGACCGTCGTGGCCGAATCGTTTCGCGGCAAATCCCGGGTGCAGCAGCACCAGATCGTCTATGACGCGCTCAAGGGCGAGATGGGCGGCAAGCTGCACGCGCTGGCATTGCAGACCAGCCTCCCGGGGAGGTAAGCTTCAGGAAATTTGCCGGCGGCGCGCTCGGCGCGTGCGGGCATCGGCAGAAACAGGACAGGACTGGATAGGACAACATGAGCATCGAGCAATTCATCGACAACGAGGTCAAGGGCAACGACGTGGTGCTGTTCATGAAGGGCACGCCGCAGATGCCGATGTGCGGGTTTTCCGGCCAGGTGGTGCAGATCCTCGATCACCTTGGCGTGAGCTACAAAGGCCTCAACGTGCTCGATTCCGAAGAGCTGCGAAACGGCGTCAAATCCTATTCCAACTGGCCGACCATCCCGCAGCTCTACGTCAAGGGCGAGTTCGTCGGCGGCTGCGACATCGTGCGCGAAATGTTCCAGGGCGGCGAGCTGCAGAGCCTGTTCAAGGACAAAGGCTTGCTCGCGAAGGCTGCCGCCTCGGCCTGAACGGCATCCCAAGCTCCGACGAAAAACGCCCCGGCGGGTCCGCCGGGGCGTTGCCATTTGGGCGGCAGGCCGCCTCGGCCTATCGGGAATAGAACTCGACCACCAGGTGCGGTTCCATCTGCACCGGATAGGGCACCTCGGTGAGATGCGGGATGCGGGCCAGCTTGGCGGTCATCTTGGTATGGTTGACCTCTATATAGTCGGGCACGTCACGCTCGGCGAGCGCGGTCGCCTCGAGCACCAAAGCGAGCTGCTTCGACTTGTCCTTGATCTCGACGGTGTCGCCGGCATTGAGGCGGTAGCTCGGAATGGTGACCCGCCGGCCGTTCACCTTGACGTGGCCGTGGTTGACGAACTGGCGCGCCGCGAACACGGTGGGCACGAGCTTCGCCCGGTACACGACCGCGTCGAGCCGCCGTTCCAGGAGCCCGATAAGATGCGCGCCGGAATCGCCCTTCATTCGGATCGCTTCTTCATAGATGCCGCGGAACTGGCGCTCGGTGATATTGCCGTAATAGCCGCGCAGCTTCTGCTTGGCGCGTAGTTGTACGCCGTAGTCGGAGAGCTTGCCTTTGCGGCGCTGGCCGTGCTGGCCGGGGCCATATTCGCGGCGGTTGACGGGGCTCTTGGGGCGGCCCCACACATTCTGGCCCATGCGGCGATCGATCTTATGCTTCGCCTCGTGGCGCTTGGTCATCGCGTCCTCGGTTGATCTGGTTTATGAGGATCGCGCCCTCCTCTGTCCCGGCTGCCCGGAACCGACAGGTTCTTGCCGAAGCGCCGGCGCAAACCACGGGTCGCGAAACGCAAGTCGGCCTATCGGCGGGCCTGCGCGGGCGGTTTCTAGGCGGAAAGCGGGGGGGTGTCAAACCGTTGCCCGGGCGCGACTGCGCCGAGCCCGAAACCCGCCAATGCCGCGGACAAAGCCGGCGAGGGGGGGCGGCCGCTGGTGAACAGGATTTGCGCCGGCGCATCGGCAGGCTCGCTTGGGCGGCTCCCCATGAGCTCGAGGGCCCGCCGCGCAATCGCGGGCGCCGGATCGATGAACTGCACCGGCCAGGGCGCCAAGGCGGTGAGCCGGTCGAGCAGCAGCGGATAGTGCGTGCAGGCGAGCACCACCGTGTCGGTACGCCGGCCATCCGCCTCGACAAAGCAGGGGGCAAGCTCGCGCCCGATCGCGGCATCGTCCACGCGCTCGCCGCGCAGCTTGGCCTCCGCGAGCGAAGCCAGCGCGGCGGAGCCGACCAGCGTGATATCGGCGCCATTGGCGAAGTCGCGGATCAGCGCCCGGGTATATTCGCGTGCGACAGTCGCCTGCGTGCCCAGCACCGACACGCGCTTGGTCGCTGAGGCCGCGCAGGCCGGCTTGATCGCAGGTACCGTGCCGATGAAGGGTACCGCAAAGCGCGCGCGCAATTGCGGCAGCACCAGCGTGGAGGCGGTATTGCAGGCGATGATCACCAGATCGGGCGCGTGGGTGGCGATCAGGTTGCCCATCAGCGCGATCACGCGGTCGATCAGCGTTGCTTCCGCGTGCCCGCTGTAGGGAAAGAAGGCATCGTCGGCGACGTAGAGATAACGCGCGCCGGGCAGGGCGCGTGTGACCTCGCGATAGACCGTGAGCCCGCCCAGGCCGGAATCGAAGACGATGAGGTGCGGTGCTTTCGCCACGGGCCGCTCGCCACTCGTATCAAGCCGCCTTGCCGAACACGCGTCGGAAGATCGTGTCGACATGCTTGAAGTGATAGGCGAGATCGAAATTGGCCTTGAGCTCGGCTTCGCCGAGATGCTTGCGCACGTCCTTGTCGGCCTTGAGGAGCGAGAGGAAATCGCCTTCGCCGCTCCAGACTTTCATGGCGTTGCGCTGCACCAGCCGATAGGCGTCCTCGCGCGCGACGCCCTTCTGGGTCAGCGCGATCAGCACGCGCTGGGAATGGACGAGGCCGCCGAGGCGATCGAGGTTCTTCTGCATGGTGCCCGGATAGACCACGAGCTTTTCGATGATGCCGGCGAGGCGCGCCAAGGCGAAATCGAGCGTGGCGGTGGCGTCCGGCCCGATCATGCGCTCGACCGAGGAATGGGAAATGTCGCGCTCGTGCCACAGCGCCACGTCCTCGAGCGCCGGCGTCACATAGGCGCGCACCATGCGGGCAAGCCCGGTGACGTTCTCCGACAGGACTGGATTGCGCTTATGCGGCATGGCGGAGGAACCCTTCTGGCCCTCGCTGAAGAATTCCTCCGCTTCGAGCACCTCGGTGCGCTGCAGGTGCCGGATCTCGGTCGCGAGCCGCTCGGCCGAGGAGGCGACGACGCCGAGCGCCGCGAAATACATGGCATGGCGGTCGCGCGGGATGATCTGGGTCGAGACCGGCTCGACCTTAAGCCCCATGGCCTTGGCGACATGGGCTTCGACCCGCGGATCGACCTGCGCGAAGGTGCCGACCGCGCCCGAGATGGCGCAGGTCGAAACCTCCGTGCGGGCGGCAACGAGCCGATCGCGCGCGCGGGTAAATTCCGCATAGGCGAAGGCGAGCTTGAGGCCGAAGGTCGTCGGCTCGGCGTGGATGCCGTGGGAGCGGCCGATGGTGGGGGTGCGCTTGTGCTCGAAGGCGCGGCGCTTGAGCGCGGCGAGCAGCCGATCGAGATCGGCGATCAGGAGGTCGGCGGCGCGCACGAGCTGCACATTAAGGCAGGTGTCGAGCACGTCCGAAGAGGTCATGCCCTGGTGCACGAAGCGCGCCTCGGGGCCGACGATCTCGGCGAGGTGCGTGAGAAAGGCGATCACATCGTGCTTGACCTCGCGCTCGATCGCATCGATGCGGGCCACGTCGAATTTGGCGTTGCGGCCGCGGTCGCGGATTCTCTTGGCCGCCGCTTTCGGGATCATGCCGAGCTTGGCCATGGCGTCGGCGGCATGCGCCTCGATCTCGAACCAGATGCGATAGCGCGTCTGCGGGTCCCAGATCGCGGCCATATCGGGCCGGGTGTAGCGCGGGATCACGCCGCTTCCCCCCGCGCCAGCGCCGCGGCGTTGCGGATCGCCGCGATATTGGCCCGATAGGCCTCGGCCTTGCCGCCCCTGAAGACGGCAGAGCCTGCCACCAGCACATTAGCGCCGGCCTGCGCCACCAGCGGCGCGGTCTCCGGCGTGATGCCGCCGTCGACCTCGATGTCGATCGACCGCGCGCCCGCAAGCGCCTTGAGGCGCGCGATCTTCTCGACCGCGCCCTTGATGAAGGTCTGGCCGCCGAAGCCCGGATTGACCGACATGACCAGGATCAGATCGACGAGATCGATGACCGGCTCGATGGTGTTCTCGGGCGTGCCCGGATTGATCGTCACGCCCGCCTTCTTGCCGAGCGCGCGGATCGCCTGCAGCGAACGGTGCACATGCGGCCCGGCTTCCACATGTACGGTGATGAGGTCGGCGCCGGCCTTGGCGAAGGCTTCGAGATAGGGATCGCAGGGCGCGATCATCAGGTGCACGTCGAGGGGCTTCTTGGTATGCGCGCGTAGCGCCCTCACCACCTCGGGCCCGATGCTGATATTGGGCACGAAATGGCCGTCCATGACGTCCACATGGATCCAGTCCGCTCCCCCAGCGTCGACGGCGCGCACCTCTTCGCCCAGCCTGGCGAAATCGGCGGCCAGTATCGAGGGCGCGACCAGGAGCGGGCGATGCATCGAATCCCTCTTGCAATCTGTTGTTCGCCTAACACGATGGCTGCAGCCGAGCAAATAGGCGGCAGCTGCCGCAACCTCGGCCGCGCACCCATATAGGGGGCGACGGTTGGCGGCAGGTGCGGGGTTCCGATGGGGGGCCCAAGCAAGCTGCGCACGGAAAGGACGTCATGGCACGTACCGATGCGATCGTGCTGGGCGCCGGCATTGTCGGCACCTCGATTGCGCTGCAACTCGCCAAGCGCGGTCTCGCGGTGGCGCTCCTCGACAAGCGCCCGCCGGGCGAGGAGACCTCCTACGGAAATGCCGGCATCGTCGAGGGCAACACGGTCTTCCCGCCGGCATTCCCGGCGCGGTTTTTGGCCCTGCTGCGCATCGCGCTCAAGCGCGCTCCCGAGGCGAATTATCATTTGGCCCACCTGCCACGGGTGGCGCCCTGGCTGCTGGCCTTTTTCGCCGCCTCGCGCCCCGCCCGCCTGGCCGAGACCGCGCGGATCATGCGTCCGCTGTTTGCCCGTGCGCTGGCCGAGCACGAGGCCCTGCTCGCGGATGCCGGGGCCGAGCGCTACTTGCGCCGGGAAGGTTGGGTCAAAATCTATCGCAGCGAGGCGGGATTCGCGACGATCGCCCGCGAGCTCGATCTGGCGACGGAATTCGGAATCGCGCATCGTGTGCTCGACACCGAGGAAGCGCGCGCACTCGAGCCCCATCTCGCGCCGGTCTTTCGCCATGCCGTCCATTGGCCGGGTGCCGGCAGCGTGAGCAATCCGCTGGCGGTCACCAAGGCCTATGCGGCGCGACTGGCGAAGCTCGGCGGCGTGGTGCTCTCGGGCAATGCCCGCTCGCTGCACCGTGCCGACGGCCATTGGCGGATCGAGACCGCGGAGGGGCCGCTCGATGCCCCCGAGGTGGTGATGGCGCTCGGGCCGTTCTCCCCCGAAGTGCTTGATCCGCTCGGCGTCCGCCTGCCGCTCGGCATCAAGCGCGGGTACCATCTCCATTTTCGGGCCGGTGGAAATGCCACTCTCACGCGCCCGGTGGTCGATATCGAGAACGGCTATTGCCTCGCTCCGATGGAGCAGGGGATCAGGCTCACGACCGGCGCCGAATTCGCCGCCCGCGCCGCGGCGCCGACGCCGGTGCAATTTAATCGCCTGTTGCCGGACGCGCGGGCGCTGTTTCCTCTCGCCGCGCCGGTCGAAGCAACGCCCTGGATGGGATCGCGGCCGTGCTTTGCGGACTCGCGACCGGTGATCGGCCGCGCCCCCAAACAGGCCGGGCTTTGGCTCGCCTATGGCCACGGTCATTGGGGCCTGACGCTCGGCCCCGCAACCGGGCGGCTGGTGGCCGAGATGATGACCGGGGCGACGCCGTTCTGCGACCCGGCCCCTTACGGCGCGGAGCGCTTCACGAAGTGACTGCCGAATTTCACTGGATCGTGTGCACCACGTCCGAGGTCGGTCGGTTGGTGACGGTCGGGATCTTGAGCTCCTTCAAGATCATGTCGTCGTAGGAGGCGATCGTCTGCACCGGCTCCTTCGCCTTCATGAACACGATCTTGTAGCCATTGGACTTGAGCTGCTTGAGCAATTCGGGCGCGGCATCGGCGGTCGCACGCTGGAAATCGTGCATCAGGACGATGCCTTTGCCGTTCTTCTTCAGCTTGCTGAGCACCGAGCTGATGACCTGGTCGGGCTTGCGGATCTTGAAGTCGAAGGAATCCATGTCGGTCGAGAAAATCGCGATGTTGCGCTCGCCCAGATAGGTCACGTCCTCGGGCGGATGTCGCAGCGCCGGGAAACGGAAGAAGGGCGAGGCCGGATGACCGAGCCCCCAGCGCACCGCGCTGATGCCCTTCTCGATCTCGTCCTTGCCGTCCGGCAGCGAAAGCTTCGAGAGATCCTTGTGCGACCAGGTGTGGCTGCCGATCGTATGGCCGGCGGCGTCCACCTGCTTGAGGATTTCGGGCGCCCACATCGTGTGCTCGCCGATCGGGAAGAAGATCGCCTTGGTGCATTGCGCGGCAAGCGCCGCAAGCACTTCCGGCGTGTTGTGCGGCCAGGGCCCGTCGTCGAAGGTGAGCACCACTTCGCCGGGCTGCAGGAAGTCGTATTGCTTGAAGTGCTCGAAGCCGAAGCCGGGGCCCCCGGTCGTGTCGATTTCCACGGTGCGCGAGACGCCGAGCGCATTGTTGTTGCCGGGACAGTTGGCCGGCGCGGGTGGCGGCGGTAGCGCGGTCGGCACGGGTACCGGCGCTGGTGCAAACGCCGGCGCTGCTGCGACAGCAGGCACCGGCGGGGCTGCGACTGGTGCCGACGCGGCCGGGGGAGCATCAGCCGGCCCCAGAGCCTGCACCGCCGCGACGACGTTCGCCGCTGTGGGTTGCTTGGTGGTAGGCGCTGCCGCGATCACGGACGGTTTGGTGGCCGGCGCGGGTGCGGCGGGAGTCGCTGAGGCGACCACCGGTGTCGTGGTCGCGCGTTGCGCCAGCACGGCGCCGAAAACGGCCACACAGACCACGATCGCAAGCGCACAGGCGGCGGCTGCAAAGCGCATGGAAGCCCACCCCTTTGATTCAACCCGAAACCATCCCGATGCGCCACTTAGAAAGCAATTTCCATGCAAGTCAAGAAGCGTCCCACAACAGCATGGAATTACTTGGAAATTCGGGACGCGAAGCAATCCCGCCAGCTCCGTTGCGAAGCTTCGAAAGGGAGCGCCGAAGCGGTAAAGACAGAGCGTGCGACCGCGCGCGCGACCACATTGGCGGCGACACTGCCGAGCTCGGACAGGCTCAACAGCTGATCGGCGAGCCGCTTGCGCCCGGTCGCGGCGGCAAACACCACGTCGCCGTCGAGCGGCGTGTGCACCGGATAGATCGACCGCGCGAGCCCGGTCTGCGCCATGACGGCGAGCCGCCTGGCCTGCCCCTTGGTCAGCGTCGCATCGGTTGCCACCACCACGAGCGTCGTGCTCTCGCGCTGGCTGCCCTTGGTGTGGTGGCGCAGCGCATCGGGGGGCATCGTGGCCGGCATGCCGAGCCCGCCGAATTCGGCATCCTGCTCGAACGGCGCCGCCCAGAACCAAGGGCCGCCGCCGATCACCGCCGAGCCCGCCGCATTGACGGCGGCGAGCGCGCCCACGCCGAGGCCCTCCGAGGTCAACGCGGCGGCCGAGCCGACGCCGCCCTTGAGGTCGGCGGTGGTGGCGCCCAAGCCCGCGCCGACGCTGCCGAGCGCGAACTCGACGGCCGCGCCGGCGGCCGCCGCATAGCCGAGATCGCGATAGGGGGCGAAGCGGCCCCAGTCCTTGTCGCCGCCGGCGAGCAGATCGAACAGGATCGCGCCCGGCACGATCGGCACCCGCGCGGTGCGCACCGCAAAGCCGCGGCCCTGCTCGCGCAGCCAGGCCTGCACGCCGCCGCCGGCTTCGAGACCGAAGGCCGATCCGCCGGACAGGGCGATGGCATCTATGCGGTCGAGGGTCGCGGCCGGCTCGAGCATGTCGGCCTCGCGCGTGCCCGGCCCGCCGCCGCGCACATCGATGCTGGCGACGGCCGGCTCCTCGAACACGATCGTGGTGGTGCCGGAGCCCAAACGGGCGTCCTGCGCATGTCCGACCAGGACGCCGGAGACGTCGGTGATGAGATTGCGTGCCGCCACGGAGATCCTCTCGGCTGCGCCCGCCCTTGGGCCTTCGTGCGCGAAATTAAGCCTAACACCCCCGATCACATCGGTGCGATGGCTGCGCGATCGGCTTGCATTGGGCGCGGCGTCTATCGCATGTAGCTGCCCATGGCCGCGAATACCACGATTGTCGCCGCGCTGCTGGCGGGGCTGGTGAGCTTTCTGTCGCCCTGCGTATTGCCGCTGGTGCCGCCTTATTTGGTCTATCTCGCCGGCACCTCGCTCGAGCGGCTCGCCGAGAAGGAGCCGGGGCCGCGGGTGCGGCGCGAGACCCTGGCGGCTGCCGTCCTGTTCGTGGCCGGGTTTTCGACCGTGTTCGTGGCGCTGGGGGCCGGCGCCAGCGCGATCGGCGCGCTGATGCGCTTCTATTCGAACGAGCTCTCGATCCTGGCCGGGATCGCGATCATCGTGATGGGCCTGCACTTCCTGGGCATCACGCCGATCCGGCTGCTCGCCCAGGAGAAGCGCCTGGAAATGCAGAAGCCGGTCGGCCTGTGGGGCGCCTATGTGATGGGGCTCGCCTTCGCGGCCGGCTGGACGCCCTGTATCGGGCCGATCCTGGCGACCATATTGGCTATCGCCGCCTCCGAGGCCACGGTGGCGAAGGGGGCAGGCCTGCTCGCGGTCTATTCGCTCGGCCTCGGCGTGCCGTTCATCCTCGCGGCTTTCGCGGTCGAGCCGTTTGCCGCCTTCCTGACGCGCTTTCGCGCCCATCTCGGCCATATGGAGCGGGTCATGGGCGGCCTCCTGGTGCTGACCGGCATCGCCTTCCTCGCCGGTTTCTTCACGCAGCTCAACAATTGGATGCTGGAAGCCTTCCCGGCCTTGGGTCAGATCGGGTGACATGCGCATTCTGCTGCAGAAGATATCCGATACGACGCATCGTCTGCGGCTCGTTCGCGACGACGGAGACTCTGAGTCGATCGAGCTCGTGAGCCGAAGCTTTCTTCTGCACGATCTCCTTCACTATGCGGTCGAGACCAATGCCAAGCTCGATCAGTCATTCTGGGGCCGGCTGGCCGGCGGAATGACGCTCGCGCAACTGCACGAGGCATCGCGCAAGCGCGGTTGTGGCGGCGCACCGATGCCCGCGGAGGCCGCCATCACGGAAGCGATCGTGGGTGTGCTCACCAACGTGGTCGCGGAACGCGCCACCGCGCGCGCGGCAATCGAGGGCTTGGCCCGGCTGTTCGAAGTGCAGGAACGCCAAGTCCCGACTTGGTTCACCGCCGATTTTGTCCAACGCGTGGAGCAGCACATGAAGAAGCTGCGCGGAGAATGGCGCGCGCTGCCCTATGGCGGCGAGATGCAGCTCATCTTTCCGATACCGGCCGACCAGGAAGCAAAGCAGGCAGCAAAAAGCCCGCCCCGGATGCCGGGGCGGGCTGGCGTTCGGCTTGGACCGCTTACTTCATCTCGACATAGGTGATCTTGCTGGTGGCGGGGTCTTTCTTCCAGACATACATCACGTAGTCGAGGCGGGTGATATCGCCCTTCTTGTCGTAGGAAATGTCGCCGATCACGGTCTTGAACTTCATGCCGGAATGCATCGCTTCGGCGACCTTCTTGGGATCGAGCGACTTCGCGTGCTCGGCCGCTTCCTTGATGATCTGCACCGCCGCGTAGCTGTAGAGCGTGTAAGCCTCCGGCTCGAACTTATTGGCGCGGAATTTCTCCACCACCGCCTTCGCCTCCGGGCGGTTGCGCGGGTCGGGCGGAAAACTCATCAGCGTGCCTTCCACGCCCGGGCCGCCGACGGAGGCGAACTCGTCGCTGGTGATGCCGTCGCCGCCCATCAGCGGCGCCTTGACGCCCTGGTCGCGCATCTGGCGCACGATCAGCCCACCTTCGGTGAAGAGGCCGCCCCAATAGACGAGGTCGGCGCCCCTCTCCTTGATCCTGGAGACCAGCGCGGAGAAATCCTTGTCGCCGATATTGATGCCGTCGTAGAGCACTTCCTTCATGCCCTTGGCGGCCATCGCCTTCCTGGTTTCGTCGGCGAGGCCCTGGCCATAGGTGGTCTTGTCGTGGATGATGGCGATCTTCTTGCCCTTGAAGTGCTGCACGATATAGGCGCCGGCGACCGCGCCCTGCTGATCGTCGCGCCCGCAGGTGCGGAAAATGTTCCACAACATGCGTTCGGTGATCTGGGGATTGGTGGCCGACGGCGTGACCTCCAGGATGCCGTTCTCCTGGTAGACTTCCGAGGACGGCATGGTGACGCCGGAATTGAAGTGCCCGATCACGAACTTGACACCGTCGCCGGAGAACTTGTTGGCGACAGAGACGCCTTGCTTGGGATCGGAGACGTCATCGCCGTAGCTGAGCGTGATCTTCTGGCCGAGAATGCCGCCGGCGGCATTGATGTCGGCAACCGCCTGATCGGCGCCGTTCTTGAGCTGCGCCCCGAACGCAGCGTTCGGCCCGGTGATCGGACCGGCGACTCCCATCTTGATCTGCGCGGAGGCGGCGCCCGCAAACGCGATAGCGAAACCCGCCGCAAGGCTGAGCGTGGTAATCTTTCTCATCGCTTTGACTCCCCTCATGAGACCTTCAGGAGACCTTCAAGCCCGGCGGCTCCTTGGCCGGGCACGGGTGATCCAGAAAACCAATTCAAGCCCGCTTCGAGGCAAAAGTCACCCACAATCGGTATGCCCGCCCCCGGCTTTGACATCCCGCCGGCACCAGGAGAAGGCGCCGGCGCGGGCGTTGATCCAACTATACTGGGTCACCATCTGGGCGGCGCGGGTCGTCTGGAAGCCGAGAAAACCGAACGCCACGCAGACCGCGGAGTCGACCAAATAATAGTGCAGCGACAGCAGGGTAGCCTCGAACAGGGCAAAATGCAGGAAGCGCACCGCGAGCCCCAGGATCAGCATGTAGAAGGCCACGTGCCACCAGGGCCGCCAGGTCGCCGCGATGGCGCGGCCGGCGAGCCAGGCCGCCCCGCCGCCGAGCAGGACGGAGACCAGGAGGAAGACCCCGAAGGAGTCCTCCTCGTAGATCAGCTCCGCGAAGCTGAAGTCGGTCATTGCTCAACCTTTTGGCGTCCGCCCTCGAGATAGGCAGTCTTGATCTCGTGACGTTCCAGCAATTCGCGTCCGCTGCCGGAGAGCGTGATCAGGCCGTTGACCATGACGTAGCCGCGATGCGCCAGCTTGAGCGCGTGAAACGCGTTCTGCTCCACCAAAAAGACGGTAAGCTTTTCCTGCGCGTTGAGCGCGCGGATGGCATCGAATATCTGCCGCACGATGAGCGGGGCAAGGCCGAGCGAGGGCTCGTCGAGCAGCAAGAGGCGCGGCCGGCTCATCAGCGCGCGGGCGATCGCCAGCATCTGCTGCTCGCCACCCGAGAGCGTGCCGCCGCGCTGGGCGAGCCGCTCCTTCAGGCGCGGAAACAGCGTGAGCACGCGTTCGAGGTTGGGCGCGAAATCCGCTTCGTCCGCCACGATGGCACCCATCTGCAGATTTTCCTTGACCGTCATGCGCGGGAAGATGCGGCGGCCCTCGGGCGCCTGCGCCAGCCGCATATTGGCGATCTCGTGGGTGGGCATCTGCGTGATGTCGCGGCCGTCGAACACGATGCTGCCTTCGCGCGCGCGCGGATTGCCGAAGATGGTCATCATCAACGTGGATTTGCCGGCCCCGTTGGCCCCAATCAAGGTCACGATCTCGCCGTCGTTGACCTCGAGGTCGACGCCTTTGAGCGCCATGACCCGCCCATAGAAGGCCTTTACGCCGCGCACCGCCAGGAGCGGCCCGCTCATAGCCCGATCTCCACCTCGACGCGCGCAACCTCGTCGTCGGGAACGCCGAGATAGGCCGCGACCACGCGGGGGTCGTCGCGCACCTCCTGCGGCGACCCGTCGGCGATCTTGACCCCGTAGTCGAGCACCACGATGTGGTCGGAAATCTTCATCACCACCGACATGTCGTGCTCGATGAGCAGGATGGAAATGCCGTAGTCCTGGCGAATGGCGAGCAAGAGCTCGTTGAGCTCGGCGCTTTCGCGCGGATTGAGGCCGGCGGCGGGCTCGTCGAGGCAGAGCAGCAGCGGGTCGGTGCACATGGCGCGCGCGACCTCGAGGCGGCGTTGCGCGCCGTAGGGCAGGGAGCCGGCGGGGCCGTCGGCGCGTTCGGTCAGGCCGATGCGATCGAGCCACTGCCGCGCCTTCTCGATCGCGGCGCGCTCCGCGCCCGCGTAAGAGGGCAGACCGAGCACGCCGAACAGCGTGAAGCCGGAGGCGAGCATCAGCGGGTTGTGCTGCGCCACCAGCAGATTTTCGAGCACGGTCATGCCGGGAAACAGGCGGATGTTCTGGAAGGTGCGGGCGACACGGGCCTGCCGCGTCACCAGATATTCCGGCATGCGCTCGAGCAGATAGAGCGCGCCGTCGCCGTGCAGGACGCGCCGCGCGCCGCTCTCGGTTACTTGATCGAGCGCGTCCCACACGGTGCCGTTGCCGTGCGCCAGCGCGATGCGCCCCTCGCTCGGCTTGTAGAAGCCGGTGATGCAGTTGAACACGGTGGTCTTGCCGGCGCCGTTGGGGCCGATCAGCGCCGTGATCTCGCCGTGCGCGGCGGCAAACGAGAGGTCCTCCACCGCCACCAGGCCGCCGAAGCGCATGGTCAGATGCTCGACGCGCAGCGCCGTGTCGCGCCCGCTCATCCGTGCCCCTCCTTGACCAGGTCGGCGGGAATGGTCTTGCGCTCCTTGAGGAACACCGAGGGCGCGCGGGTCACGACCAGGCCGCGCGGCCGCCAGATCATGATCAGCACCATGCCCAGCCCGAAGATGAGCATGCGGTACTGGGTCGGATCGAAGGTGTCGCCGAAAATGCGCTTGAGAAAATCGAGCTCGCGCATGATCTCGGTGCCGCCGATCATGACGATGGCCGCGATGGCGACGCCGATCATGCTGCCCATGCCGCCGAGGACCACGATCGCCACGATGGTCGCCGATTCCAGGAAGGTGAAGGATTCCGGCGAGATGAAGCCCTGCCGCGCGGCGA
Organism: Xanthobacteraceae bacterium; assembly: GCA_036522235.1. Classification (GTDB taxonomy): domain Bacteria; phylum Pseudomonadota; class Alphaproteobacteria; order Rhizobiales; family Xanthobacteraceae; genus VAZQ01. Next base: position 630 of record DATDGG010000241.1, on the reverse strand, counting down.
AGAACGAGCCGGCGAAGCCCGCAAACATCGCCCCCATGGCAAACGCAGTGAGCTTGGTATTGGTGGTGTTGATGCCGAGCGCGCGGCAGGCGATCTCGTCCTCGCGCAGCGCCTCCCAGGCGCGTCCGACTGGCAACCGCCGTAGCCGCAGCGTGACAAAAGCGGTGACGAGCGCCAGCGCGAGGATGACGTAGTAGAGGAACAGCGTACGATAGAGCGGAGTGAACTCGAGGCCGAACACCGCGGCGAAGCCCTCGTCGCTGGCGTTGAACGGAATGCCGAAGAAGGTCGGGCGCGGAACCGAGCTGATGCCGGCATAGCCGTTGGTCACCGGCACCCAGTTGATCAGGACCAGACGGATGATCTCGCCGAAGGCGAGCGTGACGATGGCGAGATAGTCGCCGCGCAGCCGCAGCACCGGGAATCCGAGCAGGATGCCCCAGAACGCGGCCAGGATGCCGGAGAGCGGCAGCAGCATCCAGAAGGTTAGGCCGAAGTTCTTGGCCAGGAGCGCGTAGGCGTAGGCGCCGACCGCGTAGAAGGCCACATAGCCGAGGTCGAGCAGGCCGGCGAGCCCGACCACGATGTTGAGCCCCCAACCAAGCATGACATAGATCAGGATCTGGATGC
>DATDGG010000240.1:0-1990 GCA_036522235.1 Xanthobacteraceae bacterium | reverse complement strand
GATCATCGGCTATGCGCTCAATGCGCTGCTGACCGGAGCGCAGATCGCCGCGTGGGGATGGCGGATTCCTTTCTTCATCGGCTGCCTGATCGTGCCGTTCATCTTCCTGCTGCGCCGCTCGCTGCAGGAGACGCCGGAATTCCTGGCGCAGAAGAAGCACCCGACCACGGCCGAAATCCTCGAATCGATGCTGGTGAATTGGCAGATCGTGCTGCTCGGCATGTTGATGGTCGTGCTCACGACGGTGACCTTCTATCTCATCACAGTCTACACGCCGACGTTCGGCCGCAATGTGCTCAAGCTCTCCGTTGAGGACAGCCTCCTGGTCACGCTCTGCGTGGCGGTCACGAATTTCCTGTGGCTGCCGATCGGCGGGGCGATCTCCGATCGCGTGGGCCGCAGGGCGGTGCTCCTCACGATCGCGGTGCTGGCGTTCGTCACCGCCTATCCGGCCCTGGCCTGGCTCGTCGCCGCGCCGACATTCCCCAAGATGCTCATGGTCGAGCTCCTGTTCTCCTTCTATTTCGGCATCTACAACGGCGCCATGGTGGCGGCGCTCTCGGAGCTCGTCCCGCCCAATGTGCGCGCGACCGGCTTCTCGCTCGCCTTCAGCCTGGCGGCGGCGCTGTTCGGCACCGCCACCCCGCTGGTGTCAACCAAGTTGATCGACATGACCGGGGACAACGCTTCGCCGGGATTCTGGCTGATGTTCGCGGGCCTGTGCGGGATAGTATCGACGCTCGTGCTCTATCGCGGCGGCGCCGCCGTGCCGGCGCGCCTTCCGGCGAGCGCTTGACGCGCATTTGTTCGGTCGCATGACCTTATTCCGAAAAGTCTGCAACTTTTCGGGTTCATGCTCTAATTCGAGCTCACCGACGCCTTGTAGTGGGCGATCAGGGCGGGTGGGGTCTGGGCGATGCGGACCATGAGCTTTTGCATCTCCTCACCTGCGACCGGGCTGACGTCGAGCTGCATGTCCCTGGTCTCCCTCAGGAGTCCTGACGGGTTGACCGCGGCGCGCAGAAGCGCTCTTGATAGGCGCATGAGCCAAGATGGGAACATCGAGCGTTTCGTCGAGGCGCTCGGCCTCGCCGCGCTCGATCTGTGGAGCGCACTGCCGCCGGACGTGCAGCACGATCTGTTCGAGCAGGCGGTGCTGCGTGGACACAAGACCGAGCGCGACGAAAGTCTGCGCGAGCAACTGGCGCAATTTCTGCACGGGCACCACGAACGGACGGCCAAGCGCAATGCCGGGCAAGCGGATCCAGCTTGATGCGGAGACCTGGGCGGCGCTCGACCTGTTGGCGCGCGACCGCATGATGGATTTCCAGGAGCTGGCCGACGAGGCCTTTCGCGATCTGTTGCGCAAGCACGGCCGGCCGACCGACCTCAAGACCGCCTTGCGGCAAAGCGCCGGCGCGGCGCCGCCCGCCAAGCCCAAACGCTGACGCTTGGTTAGGCCTAACCAGGCCTTAACGCTTTTCTGGTTGGCTCATCGGCGCGGGCGACTTAACGACCGGGCATTCGCCATGCTCGATACAATCATTCTGCTCATGGGTCCGGTCGAGCGGCCCGTCCTCACGTTGGTTCTGCAGGGCCATAATCCGCGCTTGTCGGTGCAAGCGGTTGCGACTTCGGTCGAGCTCGCAGCGCTGCGGCCGAGATCGTTGCGCTCCGCGCGGCTCATCGCGTTTTGCACCGATACGCTGGTGCCCGCCGCGGTGCTCCATCGGCTGGCCTTCGGCGCCTATAACTTTCATCCCGGCCCGCCGCGATTTCCCGGATGGGGAGCGGCTCACTTTGCCGTTCACCGAGGGGCCACCGAATTCGGCGCCACCGCGCATGTGATGGTCGACAAGGTCGACGCCGGGGCGATTGTCGGCGTCGAGCGGTTCTGGATTCCGCCGGGCAGCACCGCCTTGCAGCTCGAGGAGATGGCCTATGCGGGCGCTGCGCGGTTGTTCTGGCGGCTGGCACGACCCTTGGCGAA
>DATDGG010000239.1:0-11940 GCA_036522235.1 Xanthobacteraceae bacterium | reverse complement strand
CCGGCCTGTCCGGCCGGCTGGCGACCTTGCGCACGGCCTTTGACGCCACCATGCGGGATGCCGATTTTCATCAAGGATGCGGCTGCCCAAAAATTTGGCTCCAAGCCGCGCGACGGCGCCTATCTGGAGGCGTTGATCAAGCAAATCTACGCAACGCCCGCGCCCGTGGTCGAACGGGTGGGTGCGCTCATCAAATAGTCACGCGACGCCGGCGCGAGTTGAATGCGGAGCAATAACTTGGATCGCCAACTCGCAGCCACTCAAAAATTACGCCAGCGAGCGACGTCACGTATTCATTGACCCGAAGAACTCCGCGTTGTTCCTGGTGCCGCGCAATTTGTCGAGCAGAAAGCGGATGGCGTCCGTCGCACCCATTGGATTGAGGATGCGGCGAAGCACGTGCATCTTCTTGAACTGATCCGGTGGCACCAGCAGTTCCTCCTTGCGCGTTCCAGACCGTGTGATGTCCATGGCCGGGTAGCTGCGCTGGTCATAGAGCTATAGGTGGTCCTGAGTTGGACCAGCGTCCAACGAGAAAATTTGCTCGTGGATGGCGGAGGATTGTCGGTGTTGGGAAGGAGGCTAAAAGCCGTGGACTTGACGAGCCGACCGATCCAGCTGGACCGACCTTGGCGTGTCCATGCGCACCGTGGAATTGGCGGTGTTGCGGGGCTTCACCCGGTCATTTGCCGCAGAAGGCTCGCAAAAGGTTCACGCGGCAGTGGGACCACCGCGTGATCGGGAGCAGACTAGAGTGAGTCGTAGACCTCTTTGATCTGCTGGCGAAGCCACGCCTGCTTGCCGTCTCGATCGCTCCGCGGATGCCAGATCATGGTGGTCGCAATCTTGCCGACCTCGAATGGCACGCGGCGCCTGGCCAGGCCGAATGATCGCTCGAAGACGATCGAGGCCAATCGCGTGAAGACCCCGATCATGTCACTGTGCTTCAGCAGATGTGGCACGGCCGTGTAATTGGATACAGAAACTTGAGCGCGCCGTTTGAGGTTGTAGGGCTCCAACAGCTCGTCGAAGATTGCGCTGCGTCCGCCGGTCGCGCTCACGATCAAGTGTGGGTAGGAAAGAACCGCGCTTATGCTGAATTTCGCCCTCGACTTGGCAAGCGGATGACTGCGGCGAAAGACGCAGTATAAATCCTCGTCCCCCAGAAGAGCCGAGTGGACGTTTCTGGGCTTTTCGTCGAACCAGCCGAGAGCCAGGTCGATGCGGTCCTGTTCCATCAAGTCGACCGCCTGGCGACGATCCGCCGTCATCAAATGCAGCTCCATGGCGGGAGCCATCTTCGCCAAGCGCTTCAGCAGCGGCGGCACGATCGCCAGCGTCAGTCGATCGGGCATGCTGATTCGGTAGACGCCGCTCGCGAGAGCGGGATCGAACGACGCCTCCTGAAAAATGCACCGGTCGACGAGGGCCATGACTTCGCGCAAAGGCTCGCGCAGGGCCTCCGCGCGCGCGGTCAACGTCATCCCATTTGGTCCGCGCACGAACAGCTCGTCGGATAGCGCGTCCCGCAAGCGGTGCAGCGAGTTGCTCACCGCCGGCTGGGAGCGGCGCAATTGCCGACCGGCCCTGGTGACGTTGCGCTCGGCGATCAGCGCATCGAGCACCTTGAGCAAGTTCAGGTCGAACGCGTTCCGACGCATGGCGTCTCATTCATTCTGTGAATGTTGTGCCATTTACATGATTGATTTTGAGAATGCAACGCCACGCTCTAGTGTGCCGGTTCCGAGGCTCGCCGTGCCTTGCAGGCCGCCATCGCGCGAGCTTCGGGTTCGGCGCACGCGAGCATGATCCCGAAAGGGCCCGCCCCCGCGTAGGCGGGGGCGGATGCCGGTTTTCGGAATGGATGGTGCTCCGTTGAGAAGTAGAGCGGGATGACGGCTCGCAGAGAAACCATTCCGCTCTCGCCCGGGCTGGGCGCGGCCAATCTCACTGGTGTCGGAGGGAAGGGGAAGCATGGTTCCGAGGATTCGGATCAAGGAACGACCGGCACGGATTGTTTGTGCACGTTGGCGCCTGACCTCTTGGGTAAGCTCTTCGTTGCTTGTCGCTGCGGTTCTCGCCGGGCCCTTGGCCGATCCGGCGACTGCCCAGCGCTATCCCATCAAGACGATCAAGCTGATCGTGCCGTTCGGCCCCGGCGGCCCGACCGATCTGGTGGCGCGCCTGGCATCGCAAATCGTTCAAGGCGCGTTGGGACAGAGTGTGATCGTCGAGAACCGGCCGGGCGCCGGTGGCGCCACAGGAACGCGATCGGTCGCCGGGGCCGATCCAGACGGATACACTTTGCTGCTCGGAACCGTCGCGACGCTGGGCGCGCTGCCGGCAGCGATCAAGGACCCGGGATTTGATCCGATCTCGAGCTTTGCGCCGATTGCCAAGCTCAGCGAGAGCACGGCGATCTTGGTCGTGCCGCAAGCGTTTCCCGCCAACACGGTGGGCGCGCTGGTTTCCTATGCCAAAGCCCATGCGGGACAACTCAACTACGCGTCGGCCGGAGTTGGAAATCAAACCCATCTCAACGCGGAGGTCTTCAAGGCCAAAGCGGGCATCGATATCGTGCACGTGCCGTACAAGAGCGGCGCCGAGATGGTCACCGCGGTTCTTACCAATCAGGTTCAGGTGGCGTTTCTCGATATTTCGGTCGTCTTGCCCTTGATCAAGGAGGGTAAGCTGAAGCCGCTCGCGGTAACCGCCGCCCACCGGCATCCGGCTCTGCCGAATGTCCCGACCATGATCGAGAGCGGGATCGACAGCTACGTGGCGACATTCTGGACTGGCGTGGTAGCGCCGTCGGGGACGTCGTCCGCCATTGTCGAGACGTTGAACGACGTCATCAATGCCGGACTGCACACGCCGTCGATGCGCGAGGCGCTCGAGCGGATCGGAGCGGCGCCGAGCCCGACTTCGCCTTCGGAGTTCAAGGCGTTCATCGCCGCAGAATATAAGAAGTGGAAAGACGCGGTCCTGCTGGCAGGCATAAGCGCGGAATGACCTCGGCCATTCCTTGGCTTGCAGCAGGCTTGTTCGCTCAAGAGCTCCCCATGTCCTACGTCAAATCGCCGCAGCCGGACCGAAACACCAGGATACCGAAGATCAAGCTTCCACCGGGGGCGTGTGACACGCATTTCCATATCTTCGGACCTCAGGATCGCTTTCCGCTAAGCCCAGGGCGACGGCTCGAGGTCGAGGACTGCACCATCGACGACCTCATATCGATGCACGACACCCTTGGCATCAGCAGGGGGCTGATCGTTCAATCGTTCCAGCACGGATTCTCCCACGAATATCTGCTCCACGCGCTGTGCCGTGAGCCGGGCCGGTTTCGCGGCTGCATCATTCCCGCGCCCGACATCACGGACCGTGAGCTACGAATTCTCGCCGATGCCGGCGTGGTGGCGATAAGGTTCGGCTTCAAGTCGGCAGGATCGATCGATCGCCGTATGCTCGACCGCTGTCGTGGCTTTGGTATGCAGCCGCACTATCTCGTGCACGGCGAGCCCGAGATAGCGGCATGGCGAAGCGACATACTGGCGACACAGGGCCGCTTCGTGCTCGAGCATATGGGCTATCCCGGGGTCGAGCGGGGACTTGACGACCCCTGCTTCAAGTTCTTGCTCGAGTGCCTCGATAGCGGACGCTGCTGGGTCAAGCTGTCGCCGCGCTGCTCGGCGCAACCGACGATCCCGTTCGACGACGTCCTGCCGTTCGTGCGCACCCTCGTGGAGCGCGCGCCCGAGCGCCTGCTGTGGGGATCCGATTGGCCGCATCCGAACTACTTCAACCCGATGCCGAACGACGCGGATCTGCTGGATCTGATGCTCGCCTGGGCGCCCGACGCGGCGACGCAACGGCGAATCATGGTCGACAATCCAAGCGAGCTTCTAGGCTTCAACTGAGTACGGAACAATCGTAGGAGCGCGGGCCAAGATCATGTCGGTCGTCAAGGCTTCGGATATCGCATTCGCGAGATTGCAGGCGCCGGATTTGGATATAGCCGAGCAATTCCTGCTCGACTTCGGGCTGCGGCGTGTCGAGCGCACGCCATCCGCGCTCTACGTGCGGGGCACCGATCCTGATCCCTTCGTCTATGTCGCGCATCTGGGCGAGCCTCGCTTTCTTTCATCTGCGTGGCACGTGGACAGCGAGGATGACCTGAAGGCCGCGGCAAAGGTGCCAGGTGCCTCGCCGATCGAAAACTTGGACGAGCCCGGAGGCGGCCGACGCGTGCGCCTTACCGATCCGATCGGTTACACGGTCGAGCTCGTCCATGGCAGGCAGGCGACCACCGCCATACCGGTCGAGCCGGTTGCGCTCAATTTCGGCTGGGATGGATTGCGCCGGAAGACGTTGCAGCGCTTTCCCAACCGCCCGTCGAACGTCAAGCGGATCGCTCACGTCGTTCTCACGACGACCGATGTGCCGGCCGTGGTGCGGTGGTATCGGGAAACACTCGGCCTCGTTCGCTCGGAAGACGTCTATTCAGGTGGCGAGGAGAACATCATCGGCTCGTTCAACCGGTGCGATCGCGGCGAGAGCTACGTCGATCATCACGTCTTCTTCTGCCGAGCCGGGAGCCAAAATGGTCTCAATCACGTGTCGTTCGAGGTGCAGGATTTCGATGATCTGATGCTCGGGCACGATCACCTGCACGCCAAGCAATACCGGCCCATGTGGGGTGTCGGCCGTCATCTCCTCGGCTCGCAGGTCTTCGACTACTGGTGCGATCCGTGGGGCCGCGTGCATGAGCACTGGACCGACAGCGATCGTCTCAATGCGCACGGTGGAAGCAGAATTTTGCCGCGCGAGGAAGCCTATCGTTCGCAGTGGGGCCCCTCCGCGCCGCGCGAGTTCCACGGCTATGCGACGCCCTGATTTGGCCGGCGCCACGGTCACGCCAGCGGAATCATCCCGGTCCACCATTGGGTGAACGCTCCGACATCGATGTCGTACTTGCGGGCGAAAGTCAGCTTGCCGTCCTCGCCCATCCGGAACACGGTCAGACCGGCCGGCAATTCCACCACTTTGCCTTCCTCGCGTCGCGCACTGGGCGCAAGGGACCCGGCAACGAGCAATCGAGCGCCGGTATCGAGCCCGAAGGTGCGCGGATGCGCAGCGCGGATATCGGCGTGCTGAATGGGGGTCGGCTCGCCGGTCTGCTGATCGATGGCGAACACCGCGATGTCGCTTTCGCCCGCGCTAAACACCATCTTGCCGCCCACATCCTCCACCCCGGGACCGGCAGCGCTCGCCAAGCCCGAGCGATTCCCGAGATACACAAACCGGCCATTCGGATGGATGTGAATCGGACCGGCGGCTTGAACGCGGAATTTCTGGGCGGGGTCGGCCAAGGTCGACTTCGTGAACAACGGCTCCGGCGCAAGATCGCCATCCGGTGCCATCTTGTACACAATCAGCTGGTTCTGTCGTTCGACCGAAAGGTAGACCCATGGCTGCGTGGGATGAATGTCCAGATGGCGGCCGCCGAACCCGTAACCGCCGCTCGGCGCAATCTTGCGCCTGTGTGTGAGCACGCCGTTCTTGAAATCGTAGACGTGGAGCGAACCGGGGTCTTCCGGCTTGTTCCCCTCCGGATTGTTGCCGCGCGCCACGATAAGCACGGTCTTGTCGGCGGGCGTCGCTCGGATCTGATGGAAGTAGATGCCCTTTTCGAGCTCGTCTGCCTGTTTCACCTCATCGCCGATGCTGCCGTCCCCTTTGATCTTGTGGACGGAGACGTTGGAGGGAAAATTGTAAGCCACGAGCAAATGTTCGCCGGCGTGATCGACGCTCGCATGGACCGGCCGTTGCCGTAGTTTGATCCATTCCCCATGCTGCGCGAGCTCCCCGAGCGGCGTGACGTGGAATGCCGCGAGATAATGCTGATTGGCCGGGTATCCGGGAATCGGTGCGATGCCAACTCCACCGCTACTTGTCGCCACGTATAAATATCTTCGGGAGGGATGCGGCCATGCGTACTGGATGCCGCCGGGGAGCGTGACCGCCGCTCGTTTGGCCAATGTGGCGGCACCGAAATCAACTTCATAGTGGGTCAACTGTCCGCCGACGCCCGAATAGAAGGCGCAGTTGTCCTTGGCCTGCGAAAACGCCAAACGAGGGACGGCAACCGCGCTTGCGAGCGTGGCGGAGAACGTGCGGCGCGTGACGGCCATGGTTGTTCCTCCCATTGAAAGCTTGTTTCCGGATATTTAATCCTGATCGGAGAAACCGCGCAAGCAATGCCCCGCGATTTGTCGACCATCATCCGTTTGTTTGCGGGTTCGTTTATTCGAACGGAGTTTCAAAGCCATTCGATGCCCGCTCCCGTGCCGTCGTTGGGGGAATAGCTGACCTTGAGCGGGCCGGACCGATCACACGAAGTTCATGAGCACGCCACCCTGCGCGTCACGGCTTGGCTCTCGGCAGTTTGCCGAAAATCTCGCGATGTCGTCATCAAGGGAATGCCAGTTGAGTCCCGGCACTCCCATGCCGAGTGACCGCTCCTGGGCCCGGAGCTGAAGCGCCAACCGCGCCGCCGAATACACTGGAGTTGCAACCCGGAACATCGCACGGAAGCGATGCCGGGCTGCAGCGAAGCGATTTGACCGTGCGGCTTAGGACAACCCCTCTTCAATTTTGGCCGCAACCTCAACCGATGCCATTCAGAAGTCCGGCTTGTCGGCAGTCGGCACACGCGCGCTTTTGTCAGAAAAGAACTGTCCATCATACTCGTGTTGCACATTTTCGGCGCAGACACGTTCGTCCCAGTCTGGATTGACGTCGCGGCCATATGTAATTGTCGCCGACCAGGGCATGGTGAAGACGCCTTCATCCTCCACCGTGAATTCGAGCTGCAAGCCTTTGCCCCGGTAGTTGGGATCGACGGTAGCGCCGGCGCGCGGCCATTCCTTTGCGGCGCGCGCCAACGCTTCCTTGGTGGCCTCATAGTCGAGGAGCCGGTAGCGCTCGACCACGTGCAAGGCCTGCGTATAGGGAGTGCCGAAGCGGTCGATCATCCGGTACGGCCCGAGCTTGATCCCCACGGTGTCGATGACCAGCATGTCGCCCTCATAGTGGCCGACGGAATCCCCGTGCAAGGATGGGATCACCGTCGCGGGATGCGGCTGGTTCAGCCGCACCTGGCGGAAGTCGCTGTCGTGCTGGTAAAGGAGGACGACCTTGTCCGGCCGCTGCAGTAGGCGGACGCTGAAGTTCCAGAAAATGTAGGGCAGGGGGTTCTGTAGGCATTGGTTGTCCGGGTCCGGAAAAGCCCGGCCCGACAACGAGATTTCGCCAAGCCGCTTGACCACCGCTGCGGCCTCGGGCTTCAGGATCGGATTGCTGTAATCGCCGACCAGCTGATCGAAATTGCTCACCCCGGAGGGCAGCCGCATCTTGTTCCGTATTGGGCCCGGCCCCGACAATTGCGGACCAAATCCGAGCCCGGGATGCGCCCAGGCGCCGGAAAAATCCGGAATCGATGCGCCGTTGGGGGCTGCCGGCCTCACCCCTGCGGGCGCCACCGTTTGGCCCGACGCCGGCGCCGCAGCCACTGCCGTCAACGTCACCAACAAAAGCAAATCCCTACGCACATTCATGCCAACCTCCCGTTCATCGTCTGTCACGCCATTCTATCCCGAGAGGGCCAACGCGCCGAGGCTTCCTTGGCCCGATGCGATTTCAATCAATATATCGGAATCGAAACCGATTGAGTACCGTAACTTTGGCCCGCGTATCCTCGCCACCGGCTCTCTACGTTTGACAGCTGCCGAGCCCGAACGGCCCGCTCGACGCCTGGCACCATGATTTGATACAGTGCGCTGCCCAAAAAGGAGGAAAGCATGCGTGTCAGATCCTGCCTGATCCCGCTCGCGGCGATCGCCGCCATCGCGCTCACCACAGAAGCGTCTGCCGAGGCGATGGTTCGCGAGCAGAAGGTCATCACCAGCGCTGGTGCGCGCGCAATGGTGGACGCCTGCACGTCTTGGGCTGAGCGCAATCACCAGACGCTCGCGATGTCGGTATTGGACTGGGCGGGGAACCAGCTCGAATCCCATGCCATGGAAGGAGCCGCTGCCAATTCCATCGACACCGCGCTACTCAAGGCGAAATCCGCGCTCCGCTGGCGCCGACCGACCTCGGAAATGAACAAGATCGTGCGCTCCGGCCAAAATTTGGCGCCTACTTTCATGCACGATTTTCCACAACCCGGCGCTTTGCCGATCTTGGTCGACGGCGAGGTGATCGGCTCGATGGGTGTTTCCAGCGCCGACGGCGAAAAATGCGCCCAGGCCGCGATCGACGCGGTGTTCAAGAACCAAGGCGCCGCCGCAACGCCTTAAGCTGGGTGACGGTTCGGCCCGCGTGATGAGCTTCGTTGCCGATCCTCGTTGCGATGGCGACGGTCGCCGCACCGCGGGCGCGCGTGACGGCTTGATCCCGATCGCCCGCTTGGCTCACTTCGGAGCCGGCTTGAAATAGCGCAGATCGGGCGGCGGCTGGTCCTTCTTGGCCGGCATCAACAGGCCGCCGGCGCTGAGGTAGTACACTTCGTTGCCGACCTGGACATGGGAGTTGTTCTCGGCGCAGACATATTCGCGCCAGTACGGCCGCGGATCGGGATGGCGCGAATAGTTCTTGGTCACCACCCACGGGCGCGTCAGGGCGTGGTCGATCACCGTCATCTCGTCATGCAGGAGATTGCGGTCGGCCTTGTCGATAAAGATGCGCTCCTTGACGACGGTCTGATTGTCCTTGTGCAGCGGCAACCCGCTGGCGTCGTAGGAACGCGGCCCCTTGAAGGGACCGCGCGTCTCGACCTGGAGCAGGTCGTAATGTCCGTCGCCGGCGGTATCGATCCATTTGCCGATCGAATAGCCCTCGAAGGAGGGCTCCAGTTCCGCCGGCCAATCGCGCCCGTCGGTGAAGACCCGGCGATTGTCGCGAATGTACTCGATCAGAATATAGGTCGTGTCGGGGGTGATCACGATTTCCATCGGGCCGTAGGCCGTCATGGTGCGCGGCATGCCGGGCGGCAGGCAGGTATAGGTGGACGCCGTGCCCTGCCCGCCTTGGGCCTGGTCCGCCTCGTTGGCCGCGAAGATCGCCTGATATTCCGGCGTGAGCGGCGCCTCCTGTGCTCCCCCGCGCGGCTTGCTCGGATCGAACGGCGGATTGCCGCCGCCGCGCTGGATCGCGCGCCACTGGCCCTTCCAGTCCGGGTAGGTCGGCTCCGCCCAGGCCGCGAGCGGCACCGCGAGCAGAAGCAGAATGCCGAGCAAACCTCGATAAACCATGACCGCCCTCCCTTATCGCCGGTCCAATTCGGTACAGCATACCACGCAGGGCAGCGTCATTAGAATTTCAGATTGAATGATAAGTTCTTCCGATCGTTCGGCGCATCGAGATCGCGCAAGCGGCCGCGATTGCCGTATAATGAATAATTCCGCGACTCGCCTCCCTCGGCGAAGCAAAGGCGCATCCGTGCAGGGTCATGATCGACAAGCTTGAATTCGTCATTGCGCTCGCGCGCGAGCAGCATTTCGGGCGCGCCGCCGAGACCTGCAATGTCAGCCAGCCGACGCTGTCCGCCGGCATCAAGCAACTCGAGGACGCGTTCGGCGTCCTCTTGGTGCAGCGCGGGTCGCGCTTCCGCGGCTTCACGCCCGAGGGCGAGCGCGTGCTGGAATGGGCGCGCCGCATCGTCGGCGATACCCGCGCCATGCGGCAGGACATCGACGCGCTCAAGCGCGGCCTCGCCGGCCACATCAGGATCGCGGCGATCCCGACCGCGCTCGCCATGACCGCGATGCTGACCACGCCCTACCGCGCCAAGCATCCGGACGTGCGCTTCAGCATCATCTCGAAGACCTCGATCGAGGTGCTCCGCCTGCTCGAGAATCTCGAAGTGGATGCCGGTCTCACCTATCTGGACAACGAGCCGGTCGGCCGGGTCAACACGGTCTCGCTGTACCTGGAAGAATATCGTCTCCTGACATCGCCTTTCGGTATCCTCGGCAATCGCGAGCGGGTCACCTGGGCCGAAGTCGGCCAGGTCCCGCTGTGCCTGCTCACGCCCGACATGCAGAACCGCCGCATCATCGACGGCCTGCTCCGATCGGCCGGCCGCGCGCCGTCGCCAACGCTCGAATCCAACTCGATGATCGTCCTGTTCGCGCATGTGCGGACCGGCAAATGGGCGAGCATCATGCCGGCGAAGCTCGCCGAGACATTGGGACTGACCGACAATGTGCGTTCGATACCGATCGTCGAGCCCGCCGCGACCCATGCGGTCGGCCTGGTGGTGCCCCATCGGGAGCCGATGACGCCATTGATCGCGGCCCTGGTCGCCGAGGCGCGGGCGCTGGCCATGGCGCTCGCGAGCCCGGTGCCGCCGTCGCGCACCGCAGCCGCCGGCACGCCGCAGCGCACGAAACGATCAACCAAAAAATCCTGATCATACGATCCGCGTTCCCGATCAAACACGATCAGGAATCCGGATCGAGCCATTCAACCTTGGGTATTGATGAATGCCCGGACGGCTGCAATTCTCTTGAATTCTCAAACGCCGAGCCCGCAGCCGTGGCGAACTACGAAGCCTGGAACGTCGAGCGCGCCCATGCGCTGATCGCGGAGCATATCGGCCTCGAAGGGCCGCTGCTTCCGATCCTGCACGCCTTCCAGGCGGAGTTCGGCTGCATCAACTCGGCGGCGGAACGCCTGATCGCGCTGGCGTTGAATGTTTCGCGCGCCGAGGTGCACGGCGTCGTTACCTTCTATCACGATTTCCGCCACGCCCCGCCCGGACGCCATGTGCTCAAGCTCTGCGGCGCCGAGGCCTGCCAGGCGGCAGGCGGGGATGCGATCGCGGCGCAGGCGCAGGCGCGGCTCAAGCTCGCCATGGGGGCGACCGCGGCCGACGACAGCGTCACCCTCGAAGCGGTCTATTGCCTGGGTCTCTGCGCGGTTGCGCCGTCCGCCATGCTCGACGGCCGCCTGGTCGGCAGGCTCGACGAAAGCCGGCTCGAGGCCTTGCTGGCCGAGGTGCGCAAATGACCCTGCGGGTTTTCATCCCCGGCGATGCCGGTGCGGTTGCGGTCGGGGCCGACGCGGTTGCGGCTGCCTTGGCGGAAGCCGCGCGCGGCCGCAACGTGCCGCTTGAGATCATCCGCACCGGATCGCGCGGCCTCTACTGGCTCGAACCGCTGGTGGAAGTCGCGACCGCCGCCGGCCGCGTCGCCTATGGGCCGGTGACGGCGGAGGATGCCGCAGGCCTCATCGAGGCGGCGCTCGGCAACTGCGCGCACCTGCTGTGCCAAGGCGTCGCCGACGACATTCCCTGGCTCAGGCGCCAGACCCGCCTCACCTTCGCGCGCTGCGGCGTGGTCGATCCGCGCTCCTTTGATGATTACTGCGCCCACGACGGGGGCCAGGGTATCGCACGCGCCATCGCGCTCGGCCCCGACGCGACCATCGAGCAGGTGCTGCAATCCGGCCTGCGCGGGCGCGGCGGCGCGGGCTTCCCGACCGGCATCAAGTGGCGGACCGTCGCCCAGGCGGCGGCGGATCAGAAATACATCGTCTGCAACGCCGATGAAGGCGACAGCGGCACCTTCGCGGATCGCATGATCATGGAGGGCGACCCCTTCGTGGTGATCGAAGGAATGACGATTGCCGGCCTGGCGGTCGGCGCCAGCAAGGGCTACGTCTATATCCGCTCCGAATATCCCCATGCGATCGCCGCCATGACGGCGGCCTGTTCCGCCGCACGCCGCGGCGGCTTGCTCGGCCGCAGGATCGCGGATTCCTCCCACGACTTCGATATCGAGATACGCGCCAGCGCCGGCGCCTATGTGTGCGGCGAGGAGACTTCGCTGCTGGAGAGCCTCGAGGGCAAGCGCGGCATCGTGCGCGCCAAGCCGC
>DATDGG010000238.1:0-2482 GCA_036522235.1 Xanthobacteraceae bacterium | reverse complement strand
GTGCTCAATCCGCGCTTCCCGGCGCCGGTCAACACCTATAATCCGACCGTCCATGCCCTGGTGGACGCGGTCTTCGCCGCATTGAGCCATGTAGCGCCCGCAAAGGCGCGCGCCGACGGCAGCGGCAGCCGCTCCATCATTCTTGGCGGCCGCACCACCAATACCGGCGCGGGCTATGTGCAATACGAGATCCTCGGCGGCGGCGCCGGCGCTGGCGCAAACAGGGACGGCGCCTCGGGCATTACGACCAACCAGAGCAACGCGAAGATCGCGCCGGTCGAGATCATCGAGAGCGAATTCCCGACACGGCTCTTGCGTTTCGACTTGATCCGCGATTCCGGCGGTGCCGGGCATAACCGCGGCGGCCTCGGCATCCGCCGGGAATATCTCAATTTGGCGGATGCGCGGTTCTCAATCCGCTCGATGCGGCACCTGATCCCGCCTCAGGGTGCCGCCGGCGGTGCGGCGGGGCGCCCCGGCGACATACTCATCAATCCCGACGGTACGGCGCCGGTTCGGCTCCCCACGCGCTACGCCGATTATCCTCTGAAGCGGGACGACATGTTTCGTCTCGACACGCCGGGCGGCGGCGGTTATGGCGACCCGCTGGACCGCGAGCCCGCCGCGGTGCTCGCCGACATTCGCGAAGGCTATGTCACGGCGGAAGCGGCCGAGCGCGATTATGGTGTGGTGCTGGCAAAGGCGGAACGGGGCTTGGCAATCGATGAAGCCAACACGGCGAAGCGGCGCGCGAGCATCAAGGCGAAGCGGGAAAAGGACGCGTAGGATGGGTTGAGCTGTTGAGATTGGGCAAGAATTCATAGGCCGTGGCATGGATCGGTGTACGATTCGTGCCATGATGATTCGCCGCTTCAAGACCGGCTTCAGCCGGGAACAGCCCAGCCTGCTTGCGCCGTGCATCGATGATTACGTGGGGCAGGATAACATGGTTCGGGCGATCGACCGCTATGTCGATATGCTCGATCTTGAGAAACTCGGTTTTGTGGTGCCGGGTTCTGACGGCGGCCCAGGGCAGCCGCCCTATCATCCTGGCGATCTTTTGAAACTTTATCTCTACGGCTATCTCCAGCGGGTTCGGTCCTCGCGCGCGCTTGAGCGGGAGGCGGCGCGCAATCTTGAGGTCATCTGGCTGATGCGTGGTCTGATGCCGCGCTATCGGACGATCGCGGACTTCCGCAAGGACAACTGGTCAGCGCTCAAGGCGGTGAACCGGGAGTTCGTGCTTTTGGCGCGCAAGCTTGATTTGATCGGAGGCGAGGTGGTGGCGATTGACGGCGCGTTTTTCGACGGTAGCGCCAGCAAGGGGAGCATCAAGACGCGCCGCAAGATTGAAGCCCATCTCGCCGCGATCAACGAGGAGATCGAGGCCTATGGCGCCGCCGTTGAGGCCAACGATGCGGCAGAAGCGGTGCAGGCCGCCGGCCGCGATGGCGGTGGGCGGGACGGCGAAGATGTCGCGCAAAAGATGGCGGCGCTGATCGCCAAGCGTGGGAGCCTGCAAGCCGACCTGGCGCGGCTCGACGAGAGCGGCGAGACGCAGCTGTCGCGGACTGATGCGGATGCCCGCATTTTGTCGAAGAGGGGCCAGGTGGTTGCCGGCTATAACGTCCAGATCGCGGTCGATGACAAGTCCAAGCTCATCGTGGCGAGCGAGGTCGTCAATGATGGCAATGACACCGGCCAGCTGCACCCAATGGCCAAAGCCGCCAAGGAAGAACTCGGCGTCGCGACGCTGACCGCGCTTGCGGATACCGGCTACTACAACGGCCACGCGCTCAAAGCCTGCGAGGAGGACGCGATCGTAGCCTACGTTCCGCAAGCCAAGCGGACCGCCCGGCTCGAAGCGCAAGAGCGCATCAGCCACGAAGCGTTCGTCTACGACCGCGAAGCCGACGTCTATCGCTGCCCGGCGGACCGGCTACTGAGACCGATGGACGGCCACAAGATCAATACCGGCGGTCGCGTCGAGATCAGGTATGCCAGCCGCAAGGCGGATTGCGACGCCTGTCCGTTGCGCGCGCGCTGTGTCACCGCCAAGACGCCAACGCGCACCATCGCCCGCTGGGAGCACGAAGACGTGCTCGAACGTCATCGCGAGCGGATGAAAGGTGCCCAACACCGGATGCGCCGCCGCGCCGAACTTGCCGAGCATCCCTTCGGCACCCTCAAATGCCGGGCCGGGTACCGGCACTTCCTGGTCCGCGGCTTCAACAAGGTTCGCGGCGAATGGAGCCTGATGGCGCTGTGCTACAACTTCTCCCGCGTGCTTAAGATCGTCGGCATCGACGCCTTCATGGCCTATCTGGCTGCCTTTTGGCGTCTTCTCTTGCGCTTGCTCGGAACTCTCGCTGGGCCGCCCCCATCGTTCGTGGCGCATTTTGGCGCCGCGATCAGCGCCGAAAACGGATTCGGCTACCGCTGTCGCAGCCTTGCCGCTTAAAGGAAGTTCTTGCTCAGTCTC
>DATDGG010000237.1:0-3520 GCA_036522235.1 Xanthobacteraceae bacterium | reverse complement strand
AAAAATCGGCGCAACCGGCTTTTGCTTCGGCGGCACGATGGCCAATAACCTGGCCGTTCTGCTGGGCCCGGATCTGGCGGCGGCCGCCCCATTCTACGGCGGCGCGCCCGCACCGGAAAACGTGGCGAAAATCAAGGCGGCGATCCTCATCCACCACGGCGCCCTCGATAAGACGTTGTCGGGGGCCTATCCGGCGCAGGAAGCTGAGCTGAAGAAAAACAACATCCGATACGAGGGCCACATTTATCCGGATTCGGTTCATGGCTTCTTCAATGACGCGACGCCGGAACGCTACAACAAGGTCACGGCCCAGCAGGCATGGACGCGCACCATTGAGTGGTTCAACCAATATGTGCGAGAACAACAGAGCTAGGCCCTCAGGGATGATACGATAAGGTCGGAGTGGTTTCCGAAGCCGCACTTCCCAAGGTCATGGCATCGGGACCACCCCTTTTCGCCGCTCTGCAGTGGCGACCGCCGAAGAGGCAGCTCCACCTCTCCCCGCGTGCGGGGAGAGGTCGGCGCGAAGCGCCGGGTGAGGGGACCTCTCCCCGAGTCTGAGAGTTTGAGTATGTGGAGCGGCCCGCTCACCCCGACCTTCTCCATAGCCCGTCGAAGACGGGCGCAAACGCACTTATGACAAGCTGGGAGAGGGGGGTCTGAAACGCCCTGCCTTCATGAGGTCTTGCGCAGCAGGAATTGGGATAGCTTCGGTGTCGCGAAGAGGCACACCATGAAACTTCCCCGCCGCCAATTTCTGCATCTGGCAGCGCGCGCTGCCGCCCTTTCGGCGGTTTCGGGCAGCGCCAGGGCACAATCCTATCCGACCCGGCCGGTGCATTTGATCGTCGGTCTCGCCGCCGGGGGTGGAACCGACCTGGTCGCTCGGATCATGGCGGATTCGCTGTCGCAGTATTTCGGAAAGCAATTTATCGTCGAGAACCGGACCGGCATGGCCGGGAACTTGGCCACCCAAACGGTCGTCAATTCGCCGCCCGACGGCAACACGCTGTTGTTCACCGGCCCCGCCAGCACCATCAGCACTTCGCTCTACAAGACGCTTCCGTTCAATTTTCAATCCGACACGGTGCCGGTCGCCGGCGTCATGCGTTTCCCGAATCTGATGGTGGTACCGCCGTCACTGCCGGTGCGGACCGTCCAGGAATTCATCGACTTCGCCAAGGCGCATCCGGGAGGCCTGTCGATGGCGTCCTCGGGCGTCGGAGCGTCGCCGCATCTGTCGGGCGAGCTGTTCAAGTTCATGACCAAGATCGAGATGGTGCATGTGCCGTATCGTGGCTCTGCTGCCGTCTACCCGGACCTCATGACCGGCGCGGTCCACGTGCTGTTCGACAACCTGGCGGGGTCGATCGAGCTTGTACGCGCCGGCAGGCTGCGCGCGCTCGCCGTCACCACGGCGAACCGGTGGGACTCGCTGCCGGACATTCCGGCGATAGCCGAGACCGTGCCCGGCTACGAGGTCAGCGTCTGGTACGGCATTGTCGCGCCCAAAGGCACTCCGTCCCCGATCCTCGCTGCCCTCAACAAGGCGGTTGCTGCTGCGCTGGTCGATCCCAAAGTCGTGGCGCGGTTCGCCGAGCTCGGCGGCCTGCCGATGCCTATGACCCCGGATGAGCTGGGGAGGTTCATCGCGGATGACACGGAAAAATGGCGAAAGGTGATCGCGTTTGCGGGTGTGTCGGCAGAGTAACGAAGGCCCAGGAAGCCCCAGCTCAAGCATTTTGCCGGGAACATGGGTTGCGCATTTTTGCTTGACCGCCATAGGCGGACGTCTTTGACTTCGCGCAGTAACATAACACGGACCATGATGGCATGAGCCGAGCCGCCTGCATCGCCCGCGCCACCGATCATTTCGACAGCGGCGCCTTCAAGGCCGATCTTGCCCGCCGGGTCGCGATCCCGACCGAGAGCCAGAACCCGGAGCGCGCCGGCGAGCTTGCCCGCTACATCGACACCGAGATGAAGCCCGCGCTTGAAGCGCTCGGCTTCCGCTGCCGGGTGCTGCGGCAGCCGAAATGGCGCGGCCCCTTTCTGCTCGGCGAACGCATCGAGGGGGAGGGCCTGCCGAGCGTCTTCGGCTACGGGCATGGCGATGTCATCGGCGGGCTCGACGCAGGCTGGCGGCAGGGCCTCTCGCCCTGGCAGCTCGTCGAGGCGGACGGCCGCTATTACGGCCGCGGCGTTGCCGACAACAAGGGCCAGCACAGCATCAATCTGGCGGCGCTCGGCGCCGTGCTCGCCACCCGCGGGCGGCTCGGCTTCAACATCAAATTTCTCATCGAGATGGGCGAGGAGACGGGCTCGCCGGGCCTGCGCGAATTGTGCATCGAGCACCGCGCGCTTTTCGCAGCCGACGTGCTGATCGCGTCCGACGGGCCGCGCCTGTCGGCCGGGCGACCGACCATCTTTCTCGGCAGCCGCGGGGCCTTTCCGATCGATTTCTCGGTCGAGGCGCGCACCGGCGCCCACCATTCGGGCAACTGGGGCGGGTTGTTGTCGAGCCCAGCGATCCAGCTGGTCCATGCGCTGTCGACCATCGCCGGACCGACCGGACAGGTTCGCATCCCCGAATGGGTGCCGCAGGCGATTCCGGCATCGGTGCGCCGCGTGCTCGCCGATTGCGAGGTGCGCTCCGGACCGGGCGAACCGGACATGGACCCCGACTGGGGCGAGCCGGGCCTCAACCCCGCCGAAAAGGTCTACGCGTGGTCGGCCTTCGAGATCCTGGCGATGACGGCAGGAAATCCGGACAATCCGGTCAATGCGGTGCCGGCGCGCGCCTCCGCGCGCGGCCAGCTTCGCTTTGTGGTTGGGGTCGATCCTGCCGGGATATTGCCGGCATTGCGACGCCATCTCGACCGTCATGGCTTTCCCATGGTGAAGATCGCCCTCGGCCGCGATGAGGTATTCCAGGCAACGCGGCTCGACCCCGATCATCCCTGGGCGCAATGGGCCGCGGCTTCGATCGCCACGACAACGGGCGCGCGACCCGCAATCCTTCCCACCACAGGCGGTTCATTGCCGAACGACATTTTCTCCGAAGGGCTCGCGCTGCCGACGATCTGGGTGCCGCATTCCTATCGCGGCTGCTCCCAGCACGCGCCCAACGAGCACTTGCCGCTCGCGATCGCCCGCGAAGGCCTGCAACTCATGGCCGGCCTCTATTGGGATTTGGGTTTGCCCGGCACGCCGAAGACCATGCTTGTCCCGGGCGTCGCGTAACACGAAACGCGGAGCACGTAGAGTTCAGCGATGCCAACGCGCCCGGATTCGGTTCATCTCGAGCCTATCCGGCCGCTCAGCGCCGCAGCCGCTTCACCCCCGAAATCAGACATTCGGCCGGGCGACCCGAAGGTCCGGTGAGTGCCATAACGGAAAATCGCGGCCCCCGGAAAAATCGCAGCCTCTTACATAAGCAAGCGAAAAAGGTGTAGCTTCCAATTGGAGCTGCTAGAGCGTGATCCCGAAAAGTTGCAGACTTTTCGGACAAGATCATGCG
>DATDGG010000236.1:0-13276 GCA_036522235.1 Xanthobacteraceae bacterium | reverse complement strand
CGTCTCCTTGGCGAGATCGTTGGTGCCCATCACGAAGGCGGTGAGGCGGTTCTCCGCGTCGGCGGCGGCGGCCGCGATCGCCTGCGCGTGCAGCATGGCGAGCGGCGTCTCCATCATGGCCCAGACCCGCACGTCGTGGCTCGAATGGACATCGATCAGCCGCTCGATGATGCCGTCGAACTGGGCCGGGCTCGACACTTTGGGCACCAGGATGGCGTCGGGCTTGGCATGCGCCACCGCCTTGATGTCGTCGAGCCACCATTGCGTATCGAGACCGTTGATGCGGACCACCACCTCGCGCGGACCGAACCCGCCGGCCGTGACGGCTTCGGCCACCTGCGCCCGCGCCGCGGCTTTGGCCTGCGGCGCGACCGAGTCCTCGAGGTCCAGGATGATGGCGTCGGCCGGGAGGCTGCGCGCCTTCTCGATGGCGCGCGCATTGGAGCCCGGCATATAGAGCACGCTGCGGCGTGGGCGGATGGTCATGGCGGGAGGCCCTCGTTGGCCCGGCGCCCTACCGTAGCGGCGAACACCGTCCGGGTTCAATCAAAAGCCCAGCACGCGGCGCGGGACTACGCGGCCTTCTTCTTGGCCTGGATCAGCTTGCGGTTGATCAGGCACTCGGCGATCTGCACCGCGTTGAGGGCGGCGCCCTTGCGCAGATTGTCGGACACGCACCAGAGCACGAGGCCGTTCTCGACCGTCGCATCCTCGCGGATGCGGCTCACATAGGTGGCGTCCTCGCCGGCGCATTCGTAGGGCGTCGCATAGCCGCCGGGCTCGTGCTTATCGATGACCAGGACGCCGGGCGCCGCGCGCAGCACCGCGCGTGCCTCGTCAACCGTGATCGGGTTCTCGAACTCGATATTGATCGCCTCCGAATGGCCGATGAACACCGGCACGCGCACACAGGTCGCCGTGAGCTTGATCTTGGGGTCGAGAATCTTCTTGGTCTCGGCCACCATCTTCCATTCCTCGCGGGTGAAGCCGTCCTCCATGAACACGTCGATCTGGGGGATGAGGTTGAAGGCGATGCGGGTGCTGAACTTCTTGGCCTCGATGTCGCCCAGGGTGAATACGGCCTTGGTCTGCGAGAACAGCTCGTCCATCGCCTCCTTGCCTGCGCCCGACACCGACTGATAGGTCGCCACCACCACACGCTTGATCGTGGCCTTGTCGTGCAGCGGCTTTAAGGCGACGACGAGCTGCGCGGTCGAGCAGTTGGGATTGGCGATGATGCCGCGCTTGCGGAAAGAGGCGATCGCATCCGCGTTGACTTCCGGGACGATCAGCGGAACGTCGGCGTCGTAGCGCCAGCATGACGAATTGTCGATCACCACGGCGCCGGCGGCCGCGACTTTGGGGGCCCATTCCTTGGCCACGCTCGATCCGGCCGACATCAGGCAAATATCGACGTCGGAGAAGTCGCAATGCTCGAGCGTCTTGATCTTGAGGGTCGCGTCCCCATACGAGACCTCGACCCCCATGCTCCGGCGCGAAGCCAGCGCAACCACCTCGTCGGCCGGGAAGGACCGCTCCGCCAGGATGGCGAGCATTTCGCGGCCCACATTGCCGGTGGCGCCAACGACCGCGACCTTATAGCCCATAATCAACTCTCCTGAGCCCGGTTCGGCCCGCCCTGCCCGGCCTTGGATCCCGGGAAGCGGCCGGAGGGGGCTTCTAACATTTCCAGGAAGCCTGGACAGCGATTTTCCGCCCGAACGGTAAAATAGAAGGGAACCCCGGGGGGGTGCCGCGAAACAAATTTTCGCCTTCACTTGTGGTCGAGCCGCCAGGCCGGCTACATTGCGGCCCGGCGCGGCCCTGGGCCAAGCGAGAATCATGCGAGAATCATGAGGAAATCATGCGTTCAAAATTGTCGTGCGTTGCCGCTCTCGCCGCGCTGATGGCCGGTGCGGTGCTGCTGGCGTCTCCGCTCGCCGCGCAGACCTACCCGGACCCCACCAAGAAGCCGCCGGCTGCCGATCGCGACGCCAAGGCCAAGGCGCGCGTGACGGTGCAGAAGCGCTCCTTCCTGGACGCCGGAACCGAGGTCCTGCCGGGCCAGCGCAAGTTCACCGACTATGCGTTCCCGCCCGGCTATTCGCCGACCGCGCCCATCGACTATACCAGCGCCAATATCCGTGGGCCGCTGATCGGCCCCTGGGACCCCACACGCCACAATTTCTATCCCTGGTAGCGGCGTCGGCGCTCAGGCGGCGAGCGTCTCGATCTCCCGCAGGATCGCGCTCCCCATCTCGGACGTGCTGACGATCTTGGCGCCCTCCGACTTGATGTCGGCGGTGCGCAGGCCCTTGGCCAAGGTCGCGGCGATCGCCTGATCGATGAGATCGGCTTCCTTGCCCAAGCCGAACGAGTAGCGCAGCGCCATCCCGAACGAGGTGATCATGGCGATCGGGTTGGCCTGCGCCTTGCCGGCGATATCGGGGGCCGAGCCATGCACCGGCTCGTACATCGCCTTGCGCTTGCCGGTCTTGGGATCGGTCTCGCCCAGCGAAGCCGACGGCAGCATGCCGAGCGAGCCGGTGAGCATGGAGGCCACGTCGGAGAGCATGTCGCCGAACAGGTTGTCGGTCACGATCACGTCGAACTGCTTGGGCCAGCGCACCAGCTGCATGCCGCCCGCATCGGCGAGCTGGTGCTCGAGCTTGACATCCTTGAATTCGCGCTGATGCAGCGCGCTGACCACTTCGTGCCAGAGCACGCCGCTCTTCATCACGTTGCGCTTCTCCATCGAGGTCACCTTGTTGTTGCGCTTGCGCGCCAGCTCGAAGGCGACGCGGCCGATGCGCTCGATCTCGTAGGTGTCGTAGACCTGGGTATCGACGGCGCGCTTCTGGCCGTTGCCGAGGTCGGTGATGGTCTTGGGCTCGCCGAAATAGACGCCGCCGGTGAGCTCGCGCACGATCATGATGTCGAGACCCTCGACCACCTCGCGCTTGAGGCTCGAGGAATCCGCGAGCGAGGGATAGCAGATCGCGGGACGCAGATTGGCGAACAGAGCGAGGTCCTTGCGCAGCCGCAGCAGGCCGGCTTCCGGGCGCACGTCATAGGGCACGCTGTCCCATTTCGGCCCGCCGACCGCGCCGAAGATCACCGCGTCGGCCGCGTGGGCGAGCCCCATCGTGGCGTCCGTCACCGCAACCCCATGCGCGTCGTAGCACGACCCGCCGACCAGCCCCTCGTCGGTCTCGAAACTGCCCATCCCGTGCGCGTTCATCCAGGCGACGAGCTTCTTCACCTCGGCCATCACCTCGGGGCCGATACCGTCGCCGGGAAGAAGCAGGAGCTTGTAACTGGCCATGACGCGTTGCCTCGCCTTAATGAGATACGGGCGGATTGCTAAAGGGCGGCACTGGTCTTGGCAAGGTTGTGTTCCGGAGGGACGCTTGCGTCAATTCGCGTTGACGAAATACCGCATCACCCGTCGAGATTGGCCGCGGGGCGTCACATCCCGGAAGCCCGCCGCGCGGAATGTCGAAGGCGAGCCCATATAGGTGTAGAGCCGCCGGCCGGGCTCGACCGGGTATCCTTCGATGATCTCGGCCTTCTGCGACTTGGCGTAGTCGACCGCCGCTTTCAACAGGCCGAGCGTCGCCCCGCCCCGGCGGATGCGCGCGCTGACAAAGAAGCAGACCACGGACCATACCGGCCGATCGTCAATTCGCGGCAGCGCGCGGTAACGCTCCAGGGCGACGTAGCATTCGCGTGGCGCGACCGAGCACCAGGCGACCGGTTCCTGGTCGCGATAGGCCAGAACGCCGATCGGCGTCCCTTCCTGCACCAGGCACGCGAGCGCATCACCACGGCCTTCTTTGGTCGAGCCGCTGAACGCGGAGCTCGGCATCCGCCAGCGCATGCAGGCGCAATAGCGAAACTTGCCGTGCGCCTCCATGAAACGAGCCAGGTCCGACAATCGCTCGGACGTGACCGGATGGCAGGCAAGCTCAAGTGGCGCTGGCGGCATCGGGGCGACACACTACATCAGTAGAGACGAGGTTCTGGATACCGGAAGAGGAGCCCCCATGCCGCAGGCGCGTCCCAGGGTCGTGATCGCGGGCGCCGGTTTCGGCGGGCTCGAAGCCGCCAAGGCGCTGCGGGGAGCCGCCGCCGACGTGATCGTCATCGACCAGCAGAACCATCATTGCTTTCAACCGCTTCTTTACCAAGTCGCGACCGCGGCGCTGTCGCCGGCCGACGTGGCCTGGCCGATCCGCCGCATCCTGCGCAAGCAGGACAATGCCACGGTGCTGATGGCCGAGATCACCGCCATCGACACCGGCAAGCGGCTCGTCCACGCGGATTCCATCAGCGTTCCCTATGACTATCTGGTACTCGCGACCGGCGCGACCCATTCCTATTTCGGCCACGACGAGTGGGCCGAGGTCGCGCCCGGGCTCAAGCGCATCGAGGACGCGACCCGCATCCGGCGCCGCATCCTGATCGCATTCGAGCGGGCCGAGCTGACCGGCGACGAGGCCGAGCGGCGGCGCCTGTTGACCTTCGCGATCGTGGGTGCCGGCGCGACCGGGGTCGAGATGGCCGGTGCCATCGCCGAGATCGCGCGCCAGACGCTGGCCCGGGATTTTCGCCGCATCGACCCGAAGGCCTCGCGCATCGTGCTGATCGAGGCCGGGCCGCGCGTGATGCCGGCGCTGCCCGAGAACCTGGCCGATTACGTGCATCGAACGCTCAGCCAAAAGGGCGTCGAGATCATGACGTCGACGCGCGTCACCGGTTGCGACGCGCGCGGCGTCGACCTCGAAAGCGGACGCATCGATGCCGCAACCGTCATCTGGGCGGCCGGGGTCGTCGCATCGCCGGCGGCGCGTTGGCTCAATGCCGAGCACGACCGCGCCGGGCGGGTGAAGGTCGGCCCTGATCTTGCGGTCCCCGGCCACCCGGAGGTATTTGCCATCGGCGATACCGCCACCATGTTGGATCAGGTCATACCGGGCGTGGCGCCGGCCGCCAAGCAGATGGGGCGCCATGTGGGGCGGCTCATCGCGGCGCGCATCGCCGGCAAACCTGAGCCGCCAAGGTTCCGCTATCGCCATCAGGGCGATCTCGCCGCCATCGGGCGGCGCGCCGCGGTCGTAAAGCTCGGGGCGCTGGAGCTGAAAGGCTTTCTCGGCTGGGTGTTCTGGAGCGTGGTCCACATCTTCTTCCTGATCGAGATCAGGGACCGCTTTATCGTGGCCTTCACGTGGCTCTGGGACTACGTCACCTTCCAGCGCGGCGCGCGGCTGATCACGCGCGTGCCGCCGCAGGAGCGCAAGTAATCAGCCCGTAGCCCGGATGGAGCCCTTATGCGGGCTACCAGGGCCCAACCGGGCATCGATTGCTTCAACTGCCGCTGAACCAGTTGTAGCCCTGGTCTTCCCAATAGCCGCCGAGATATTTGTCGGTGACCGCCATCTCCATCACGTGCTTGGGATTCTTGAAGCCGAGCTTGGTCGGGATGCGCACCTTCATGGGGAAGCCGTATTTGCGCGGCAGGGTCTCGCCGTCGAAGCCGAACGTCATCTGGGTCTGCGGATGCAGCGCGGTCGCCATGTCGATCGAGGTTGAATAGCCCTCGGCGCAACGGAACCAGACATATTTCGCCCGCGTATCGGCGCCGACCCGGCGCAGGAATTCGCGCAGCGGCGTGCCGGTCCATTTGCCGATCGCGCTCCAGCCCTCGACGCAGATGTGCCGCGTGATCTGGGTCTCCTGCGGCAGCGCATGGAGCTCGTCGAGTGTCCACATTTTCGTATCGTCGACCATGCCGCCGACCTCGAGCGCGTAATCCTCCTTGTCGACCTCGGGCGCGTCGTCCTCCGGATAGTAGGCGTTGAATGGGAACGGCCGCGTCACCATGCTGTCCGGGTAGGTCGGGGCGAGCCGGTCGGGATTGAACAGCCAGCTCTGCACCCGATCATTGAAATAGGAAATCTTCTGCAGGGCGGATTCCGCGGTCGGTCCGTCGATGATGTCGCAGCCGGCCAGAAAGGCGAGCGCGCCCAGGCTCGCGCCGCCGCGCAGAAACAAACGGCGGGTCTGATCCGGCAACAGCTTGGCGGCGTCGCGGATCAGGAGCGGCGGATCGACGCCCGGGATCGGCTTGCGGTTTAGCGGCATCGGTTTCTCCTCAGGCTCAGCGGCCGGTGATCATGGCGCGCAGGCTCTTGGGCACCAGCAAGGCCATGACGACGTGGACGGCGATGAACCCCACGATCGCGGCCATGGCGAAAAAGTGCACGTAGCGCGCCGCGTCATAGCCGCCGAACAGCGCCACGAGCTCGCGCAGCTGCACCGGCTTCCAGATCGAGATGCCCGACAGCACGATCACCACCGCGCACAGGATCACCCCCAGATATAGGAGCCGCTGCACCGCGTTGTAGACCGAGAGATCGTCGTGCGAGAGACGCCCCTTAAGCGCCGCGCGCACATCGGCCAGAACCTGGCCGGGGCGGATGGGCAGGAGCTTGCGGCGGAAGCGGCCGGTCGCAAGCCCAAGCCCGACATAGACCAGGCCGTTCACCACCAACAGCCACATCGCCGCGAAATGCCACAACAGCGCGCCCGCGAGCCACCCCCCGAGCGTGATCGCGGTCGGAAAGTCGAACGGAAAGAGCGGTGAGGCATCGTAAATCTGCCAGCCCGACCCGATCATCATCAGCATCGCCAGCGCATTGATCCAATGGGTGACGCGCACCCAGACCGGATGAATGGTCCCGCCGGGTTGGCCGATCCGGTCAGGCGGCGACGCGTTGGCGGGGGCTTCGATCGTGGTGGCTTCGATGGTCATGGCCCGGCTCTTGCAAGACTTCTTTCTATATAACAAAACCCACGGCGCGGCGGTTTCACGTTATCGTCACGCCGCACACCTACGGAGACCTGAAGTTAGGTCAACCAAAGCTACGTCAACCCCGGGGCCGCGGATGCACCCTACTCTGCAACCTGATCTGCAACCTGAGCCGATCATGCCAAAGACCAGCGCCGGCAATTTCTTCGAGGATTTCCGCATCGGGCAGCTCATCAACCATGCGACCCCGCGCACCGTCACGGCCGGCGATGTGGCCCTCTATAACGGGCTGTTCGGGCCGCGCTTTGCGGTGCAATCTTCCGACGCATTTGCGCAGAAAATCGGCTATCCGCGCGCCCCGGTCGACGATCTCCTGGTCTTCCACATCGTGTTCGGCAAGACCGTGCCGGACATCTCCCTCAACGCCGTCGCCAATCTCGGCTATGCGGGCTGCCGCTTTTTGGCACCGGTCTATCCGGGCGACACCCTCAACGCAGTCTCCGAGGTGATCGGCCTCAAGGAGAATTCAAGCCGCAAGACCGGCATCGTGTTCGTGCGCTCGACCGGCCACAAGCAGGACGGCGGCAAGGTGCTCGAATATGTGCGCTGGGTGATGGTGCGCAAGCGCGACGAGGCGGCTCCCACGCCGGGCGACCACGTGCCGCGGCTGCCGGAAGCGCTGCTGCCGACCGTGCTGGGCGACGCCTGCCCGCGCCTCGACGGCGCCGGCTACGACTTTGCGCTCGCCGGCAGTCCCTACCGGTTCGCCGACTATGCGGTCGGCGAGAAGATCGATCACGTCGACGGCGTGACCGTGGAAGAGGCCGAGCACCAAATCGCGACGCGGCTCTATCAGAACACGGCGCGCATCCATTTCAATCAGTTCGCCGCCGCGCAGGACCGCTTCGGCCGACGGCTGATCTATGGCGGGCACGTGATCTCGCTCGCCCGCGCGCTGTCCTTCAACGGGCTCAACAATGCGTTCCACATCACCGCCATCAATGGCGGGCGCCACGTGTCGCCGCTGTTTGCCGGCATGACCGTGTTCGCCTGGTCGGAGGTGCTGGACAAGGCCGACCTGCCGGGACGCGAGGACGTGGGCGCGCTGCGCCTACGCCTGGTCGCCATCAAGGACCATCCGGGCGCGGAATTCCCGCTCAAGGCGGCGCAGGCCGAC
Source organism: Xanthobacteraceae bacterium (assembly GCA_036522235.1). GTDB lineage: Bacteria > Pseudomonadota > Alphaproteobacteria > Rhizobiales > Xanthobacteraceae > VAZQ01. Next base: position 5,288 of record DATDGG010000236.1, on the reverse strand, counting down.
CACCCCGCCGTACTGCTCGATCTGGATTACTGGGCGCTGATACCGAAGTGAGGCGCTGACGCGCTCTCGAACGCATCAACAACTTCGAATTGTTGGTAAGGCAGGCACAGCGTTTGCACCGTTGTGGCTACAACACTTGATCCATGTTGTTGTCATCGCCCGCGAAGGCAGGCGACCCAGTAACCACAGGATTTTCGATCGGGGCACGACAATAGGTCGATCGATGACGCGGGGGTTACTGGGTGCCCCGCTTTCGCGGGGCATGAGACCAGAGAGCGGGGTCGTTCCCTCCCGCTTAGGAGAGAGGATAAGTGAAGCCTCGCCGCGAGTCTGAGCTTGCGGAGGCTGCACGGGTCCGGTTGACAATGCGCGGGCGAGCGACTTCAAGACAAGACCATGACGCAAACGGCGGAAGCGGTGGCAGCGACGTGCGCGTGCGGGAGCGGGCTGCAGCCGAAAAGCTGCTGCGCGCTCGATTGGAGCGTGCCGCCGGCGGCGCCGCAGGCGACGCCTGAACTCGAGCACGCGCTCGCCGCCCTCCACGGCGGGAACACCGCGCAGGCCGAACGGCTGGTCATCGAGCTCCTGCAGCGGTTTCCCCGCCATCTCGTCGCGCTCGATCTACTTTATCAGATCCGCCGAGCCGAGAACCGCAGGGCGGCCGCGGAGGCGCTGCTTTCGCGGATCGTGCGGATCGATCCCAACAATCTGTTGGCGACGCAAACGCTGGCCTTGTTGCTGTTCGGCAAGGGATCGCTGGCCGAGGCCGAGCAGCATGCGCGCAACGCCGTGCGGCTCGCGCCCACCGATCCGCAATCCCACAATCTCATGGGCATGATCATGACCGAGGCCAATCGGCCGCAGATCGGCGAGCATCATTATCGCCGCGTGCTCGAGCTCACCGGCGCCCGCGACGGCATCCTGCTGGCCAATCTCGCCTGGAACCTCAAGAATCAAGGCCGCATGGAGGAGTCGCGCACGCTCTATGAGGAGTCCGTGCGGCTTGCGCCCGGCATCTACCAGACCCTCTATGGCTGGGCCCGCATGGAGGAGACGGACCGCAATTTCGCCCGCGCGGGCGAGCTGCTCGATGCCGCCGAGCGCGCCTCGCCGGGCCATCCCAACACGCTGCTCGCGCGCGCGATCCTGCATGGCCGTGCCAAGGACTACGAGAAGGCGGTCGGCATCCTCGACACGATCGAGCGCCAGCGCGACGGCGGGGGCATGGGACCGATGGAATGGAGCGAGAAAGGTCAGCTCCTCGACAAGATGGGACGTTTCGACGACGCCTTCACGGCCTTCCGCGAGAGCAAGCGCGCGCTGCGCGAATTGACCGGGCAAGCCTATCTGGCCGAGGAGGCGAGATCGCTCGCCGAGCGCCTGCGCGCTTTTTTCACCGCCGGCCGCCTGCAGATCCTGCCGCGCGCGGGCGCGCGCGGCGACGTCGCGCAACCGATTTTCATTGTCGGCTTTCCGCGTTCCGGCACCACCATGGTCGAGCAGACCTTGAGCACGCATCCGCGCATCGCCGCCGGCGACGAGCTGCCGACCATCAACGAATTGACCGGGCTCATCCCGCGCATGCTCGGCAGCCCGCTCGCCTATCCGGAAGCGTTCGCCGATCTCTGGCTCGGCGACCAGATCGAGGCGCTGGACAACCTGCGCGACTATTATCTCCAGCGCGCGCGCCAGCTCGGCGTGCTGCGCAAGGGGGCGCAATGGTTCACCGACAAGATGCCGCTCAACGAGACCCATCTCGGCCTGATCGGGCTCATCTTTCCCAACGCGCCGATCATTCATCTGCTCCGCCACCCGCTCGACGTCGTGCTGTCGGTGTTTTCCAACCACCTGACGCACGGATTCTATTGCGCATACGACCTCGAAAGCATCGCACGCCACTACGTGCTGATCATGGATCTGGTCGAGCACTACCGAAGCCAGATGACGTTGCGCTATCTGCCGATCCGCTACGAGGACATCATCGCCGACCAGGAAACCCATGTGCGCAAGATGCTCGGCTTCGTGGGCGCGCCGTTCGACCGGCGGTGCCTCGATTTTCACGAGAACCGGCGCTACGCCCGCACCGCGAGCTATGCCCAGGTGACCGAGAAGCTCTACGACCGCTCGCGGTTTCGCTATCGGGCGTATCGCGAGCAGCTCGCGCCCGTCATCCCGATTCTGGAGCCGGCGATCCTGCGTCTGGGCTACGCGATCGACTGATGCTCGCCGCCGCCAAGCACCTGCGCGCAAATCGCGACGCTGTTCCGGTTTTGGAAAGACGCCCCCGCCTTCGATCGCCACGCGCTGCTGTCGAGCCTGCCGGGGCTGTTCGGCACCGATCTCACCAACATTCCCTCCGACGTGCCGTATCTGCGCGCAGAGCCCCTCCGGATCGAGCGATGGCGGCGGCAGCTCGATGAGCTCACGCCGGGGGGAGGTGAAGAGGGCGCGAAGCGCGGCGGGCGAGGGGGCGTACCGCGAGCGCTGAGTCTGTGGCAGGACCCCCACCCCGACCCTCCCCCTTGCAGGGGCAGGGAGTGCGCCGCGGCCAGTCGCCTCACCCATCGGCGCGCAAGTGCTGCACCAGCTGCTGCGCATAGGCCGGCAATGCGTCGAGGCTGCGGATGCAGATGGTGAGCTCACGCTCCGCCCATGCATCCGTGAGCGCGACCCGCGTGATCGCCATGGTGCGCGCCACCCGGCGGGCCGTGGTCTCCGGCACGATGCCGATGCCCACATGGCATTCGACCAGCCGGCAGACCGCATCGAAGCTGCGCAGCTGCACCCGCAGCCGCAGCGAGCGGCCGCTGCGCGCCGCCTTGTCGGCGAGGAACCGCTGCAGCGCGCTCGAACGGTCCAGGCCGACGAAGTCGTGCTGCAGCACCTGGGAAAAGGCGACCTTGGAGCGCTTGGCGAGCGGATGATCGCGCGCCACTACCAGCACGAAGCGGTCCTTGCGGAACGGATAGGTCTCGAGCGCGCTGGCATCGACGGTGGCGGCCACGATGCCGAGATCGGCCACGCCTTCGGCGATCAGGCCGACGATCTCGTCGCTCAAGCGCTCCTCGAGATCGACGCTGACCTGGGGATGCGCCGCCAGGAACGAGCTCAGGGCCTCGGGCAGGAATTCGGTCAGCGCATTGGTATTGGAAAGCAGCCGGATCTGGCCGGCCTGCCCTCCCGCATAGGCGCCGAGATCCTCGCGCAGCCGCTCGGCCTGGCGCAGGATCGCGCGCGCATGCTGGAGCAAGGTGCGGCCGGCCGGCGTCGGCGCCACCCCCTGGCGCCCGCGCACCAGCAGCGCGGCGCCGAGCGCCTCCTCCATGTTACGGATACGCGTCGAGGCCGCGGCCAGCGCCAGGTTCGCCCGCGCGGCACCGGCCGTAATGCTTCCGGCCTCGACCACATGGCGGAACAGGCTGAGATCGGCGAAATCGAACCGCATCGTCCACCTTCGTGGTTCGCGAATCCAGGTTACGTCAAATACCGATTGTGCGCGAGGCGCAAGCGCATCATATTCGCGGCGCGCGAAGCATCGGGACCGGGCACCTTTCCGGTTGATGGCGTTGCGACGGCCCAGATGGCGCGTTGCGGCCGACCCGGACATTGGTTAGGAACGGCCCGCGGAAAGGGCGCAGGGCGGCGCGTTCCGACGCTCCATGTCGATGCGCCCATGTCGATGCGCCCATGTCGATACGCCCATGTCGATGCGCGTAGCGCCGGCGAGGCCGGAGCGCCAAGAAGCTGGCGAGAAGCTGGAGAGCCGAAGATGGCCGAAACCAAGACGCCGGTCGAGCGGCCATTGTCGCCGCATCTGCTGATCTATCGCTGGCCGCTGCCGATGGTGATGTCGATCATCCATCGGATCACCGGCGCCGGGCTTTATTTCAGCACGCTCCTGGTGGCGTGGTGGCTGATGGCGGCGGCGGCGGGCCCCAATCCCTATTCGAACTTCGCGGCCTTCATGAGCTCGTTCTTCGGCCGCCTGCTGCTGTTCGGCTATACCTGGGCGCTGCTGCATCACATGCTGGGCGGCATCCGGCACCTGATCTGGGACACCGGCCACGGCTTCAGCGCCGCCGAGCGCGAACGGCTCGCGCTCGCCACCGCCATAGGCTCCGTCAGCCTGACCCTCATCCTGTGGGTGTTCGGCTATCTGGTCATGGGAGGATCGCACTGATGGCACCCGGCAAGATGAGCACTCCGCTCGGGCGCGTGCGCGGGTTGGGCGCCGCCAGGTCGGGCACCGAGAATTTCTGGCGCCAGCGCGTGACCGCGGTCGCCAATGTGCCGCTCACCATCGCGTTCGTGCTGATCGTGGTGTCGTTGCTCGGCCGCAATCACGCGGCGGCGGCGCAGATATTGGGCTCGCCGCTGGTCGCCATCATCATGCTGCTGTTCATCCTCTCGATCACCACCCATATGCGCATCGGCATGAAAGAGATCATTGAGGACTATATCCACGAGGAGCCGGCCCGGGTCATCTTGCTGATGGCGAACACCTTCTTCACGAGCTGCGTCGCGCTGGCAGCGGCCTACGGCATTCTACGGCTCTCGTTCGGCGTTTTCGGCGTCTAGGCCTCTTGGAGTTTTGCAATGGCCCAAAGATCGGACCCAGGATCGTCGAACGGGGGCGCGCCCGCGGTCAATGGCCGCGCCTATCCGATCCAGGATCACAGCTTCGACGTGCTGGTGGTGGGGGCCGGCGGCTCGGGGCTACGCGCCGTGGTCGGCTGCAGCGAGGCCGGGCTCAAGACCGCCTGCATCACCAAGGTTTTCCCGACCCGCTCCCACACGGTGGCGGCGCAGGGCGGAATTTCCGCCGCGCTCGGCAATATGGGCGAGGACGACTGGCGCTGGCACATGTACGACACCGTCAAGGGGTCGGACTGGCTCGGCGACCAGGACACGATCGAATACATGTGCCGCAATGCTCCCTCCGCCGTGTACGAGCTCGAGCACTGGGGCGTGCCGTTCTCGCGCACCGAGGAAGGCAAGATCTATCAGCGCCCGTTCGGCGGCATGACCACGCATTACGGCAAGGGCACCGCCCAACGCACCTGCGCGGCCGCCGACCGCACCGGCCATGCCATGCTGCATACGATGTACGGCCAGGCGCTGCGCCACTCGGCGCAGTTCTTCATCGAGTACTTCGCCATCGACCTGATCATGGACGAGGACGGCCGCTGCCGCGGCGTGGTCGCGATCTGCCTCGATGACGGCACGATCCACCGCTTCCGCGCCCATATGACGATTCTGGCCACCGGCGGCTATGGGCGCAGCTATTT
>DATDGG010000235.1:0-25357 GCA_036522235.1 Xanthobacteraceae bacterium | reverse complement strand
GTGGACGGTGCGGATGCGGTCACTGGCCTTGAACAGGGCGTCGAACAAGACGTCGTTATGGACGCCCGGCAGCGCATAGATGGTGTCGAGTCCATGGGCGATGAGCGCTTCGACCGTGGCCTCGGCGGTGGTCATGGTCGGTGCGGCGGGGAGAGAGGTCATTTGGGCTTTCGCGTGAGGCAAGACGCGCGAGTGTGCAGATCGGCGGCAGCGTGTCGAGAGCGCTTTGGCCTGATCCGCCCAGACAAAATCGAGGGATGGGCGCGCCTTGACAAGCGCGGCCCTGCATGACCCTTGTCCGCGCGACATTGACGGGCTGATCTTCCATGCACCGCTATCGCTCCCATAACTGCGGCGCGCTGCGCGCAGCCGATATCGGCCGCGAGGCGCGCCTTTCCGGCTGGTGCCATCGCATCCGCGACCATGGCGGCCTCCTGTTCATCGATCTGCGCGATCACTACGGCATCACCCAATGCGTCGCCGATCCCGATTCGCCGGTCTTCAAGGAGGTCGAGAAGCTGCACGCCGAATGGGTGGTGCGGCTCGACGGAAAGGTGCGCCGGCGGCCCGCCGAGACCGAGAATCAGAACCTGCCCACCGGCGCGATCGAGCTGTTCATCAGCGGGATGGAGATCCTGGGCGCTGCCGGCGAGCTGCCCATGCCGGTGTTCGGCGATCAGGAATATCCAGAGGACATAAGACTTAAGTACCGGTTCCTCGATCTGCGTCGCGAGCATCTCCACCAGAACATCATGAAGCGCGGCGCGATCGTCGATTCGCTGCGGCGGCGGATGAAGGAGCAGGGATTCTTCGAGTTCCAGACCCCGATCCTGACCGCATCGAGCCCGGAAGGCGCGCGCGACTACCTGGTGCCGGCGCGGCTCCATCCCGGCAAGTTCTACGCGTTGCCGCAGGCGCCGCAGCAGTTCAAGCAGCTGATCATGGTGGCGGGCTTCGACCGCTATTTCCAGATCGCGCCGTGCTTTCGCGACGAGGATGCCCGCGCTGACCGCTCGCCTGGCGAGTTCTATCAGCTCGACATCGAGATGAGCTTCGTCACCCAGGAGGACGTCTTTGCCGCCGTCGAGCCGGTGCTGCGCGGCGTGTTCGAGGAGTTCGGCCAAGGCAAGCCGGTGACGCCGAAGTTTCCGCTCATTCCTTATGCGCAGGCCATAAGCGCTTACGGCACCGACAAACCTGATCTGCGCAACCCGATCAAGATGCAGGACGTTTCCGACCTGTTCCGCGGTTCGGGCTTCAAGGTGTTCGCGCGCATTCTCGAAGCGAGCACCAAGGCGGCGGTGTGGGCCATTCCGGCGCCGGGCGGCGGCTCGCGGGCTTTTTGCGACCGGATGAACTCCTGGGCGCAAGGCGAGGGCGAGCCGGGGCTCGGCTACATCATGTTTCGCGGCTCTGAAAATGGCGACGCGGCCGCGAAGGCGCCGGCGGCAGGTCCGGTCAAAGGCGCAGGGCCGATTGCCAACAATCTCGGCGAGGAAAGGGTCGAAAAGCTGCGCGCCGCGCTTGCGCTCGGAGACGGCGATGCGGTGTTTTTCGTCGCCGGCGATCCGGCCCGGTTTGTCAGGTTCGCCGGAGCTGCGCGCGGCAAGATCGGCGAGGAGCTCGGTCTGGTGGACAAGGATCAGTTCGCCTTGTGCTGGATCGTCGATTTCCCGATGTATGAATGGAGCGAGGAGGAGAAGCGGATCGACTTCTCCCACAATCCGTTCTCAATGCCCAACATGGCGCCGGAGGAATTCTTGAGGCTCGATCCCGCCGACAAGGACAAGGTCCTGAGCCTCAAGGCGATTCAATACGACATCGTCTGCAACGGGATCGAGCTGTCATCGGGGGCGATCCGCAATCATCGTCCCGAGGTGATGAAAAAGGCCTTCGCCATCGCGGGCTACGACGAGGCGACGCTTGAGGCGCGGTTCGGCGGCATGCTGCATGCCCTCTCGCTCGGCGCCCCGCCGCACGGCGGAATCGCGCCCGGCATCGACCGCATCGTGATGCTCTTGTGCGGCGAGGAGAACTTGCGCGAGGTGGTGCTGTTCCCGATGAACCAGCGGGCCGAGGACCTGATGATGGGTGCTCCTTCGGAAGCAACCCCCAAGCAGCTGCGCGAGCTGCACCTGCGGCTCGACCTGCCGGGTAAGGGATGAGGCGCGCAGACGCGAGGTCTGGTCTGCTCCTGGAGTTGCATTGAGTTATAGGGACGCGCGGTCTTTTCACTCCTTCTCCCCGTAGGGGAGAAGGGCGGGATGAGGGGGACGAGGCGTGTCCGTATCGCGATGCCGGAACCTCCTCACCCCAACCCTCTCCCCTTCGGGGTGAGGGAGCTCGCATCAGCAATATCCAACTCCGAGGACTGCAGCGTACGCTCGGCGGCCGCTAGGCCCGCAGGCGCGGCATCACCCGGATGGCGTTCTCGCTCTCGATCGCCTTGATGTCCTCGGCGCTGAATTTGTAGTTGTGCACGCCATCGACCGCGTCGACGCCCTTGCGGAACGGGTAGTCCGAGCCGAGCATCACCTGCGATATGTTGACCATCTGCATGAGCGCCGCCAACTGGCCCGGCGTGTTGCCTTGCGCCACCTCGTAGAAGAACTTCCGGAAAATCGGCAATGGCCCGTCCGGAAACCGCGCCTTGTCGCGCGGCCGATTGGCGAGCTCGACGAACCGGCTGGTCAGGAAGGGCAGCGTCCCGCCGCTGTGGGACCAGATGAACTGCACGTCCGGACATTTGAGCGCGGTCTCGCCCTCGCCGAACACGATGCTGGCGATGGTGCGGGTGGTGTCGTGGGCATATTCCAAGGTCGACACCGGCACGCCCTTGACCAGATTGGCGCAGCAGTCCGGCGCGCCCGGATGGGTATAGACCACCGCCTTGCGCCGGTTGAGCTCCTCGAACACGGGCAGGAAAGCCGGATCGCCCAGATACTTGTCGCTGTAGCTGGTCCACAGCGCGATCCCCTCGGCCTTGAGCACGTCCAGGCTATGTTCGATCTCGCGCAGGCTGCCTTCGGTGTCCGGCAACGGAATGACCGCGAAGGAGCGGAAGCGCCCTTTGTGGTCGCGCTCGAGATTGGCCGCGTATTCGTTGCATTCGCGCGCGAGGCGACGCGCCGCCTCATCCTTCTGGCCGAACCAGACCCCCGGATTGAGGAGGGAGAGGATCGCCGTATCGATGCCGGCTTTGTCCATGTCGTCGAGCGACATGGCGGGCGACCATGGGACCGGATTTGTGCTCTTGTGGGCCGAGAGCGCCGCGGCATGGACCGGCGGGACGAAGTGGTGATGGACATCGATCCGGCGCGGCTTTGCCGGCGCCTGCGCTGACGCCGGCGGCGTCGCGGCGGCGAGCCCCCAGGCGGTAGCGGCGGCGCCGGAGAGGAAACCGCGCCGGCTCAAAGGCGGCGCGGCAAATGCCGGCGGCGCCTCACAACAAACACACCGGGAGAAGAAACCACGCCGTCCGGCCTGCCTGTTCATGATGTTTCTCCGTTCAAGCGTACCGCCATAGTTGGCGCGGTTTGGCGCGCGGTCAAGCGCAGCGCCGCCGAGAGTAAATCGCGCCCGAGTCAACAATTCGCCTTGGCCCGGCGTCCGCGGAAAGGGATTTCTAATCGTTTCCAGCCAGAATCTGCTTGACATAAGGGGCGCCGGCTTTATTTGGGAACAAGCCGCTGTCATCAGTCCGCCACAAGGACCGGGTCGGCGGCATTTCGTATTCCGAGGGTCCGGCGCGCCGGCACTCGGGGCTGGCTCTCTCCCTGGGGGAGGACGCGATGCGCCAAGACGCCCTCTTGCGATCCGGGAAGGGCTCGGAAAATCCGCGGCCCGCCCGCAAGAAAGCCGCGGTCGCCATGGTGGCGGCCGTGGCGCCCCAAGAGCGTGACGACCATTTCGCGGTTCGCAACGGCGTGCCCTGCGCCGGCGTCCACCTGATCATCGACCTGCATGGCGCCGAGGGCCTCAACGACATCGACCTGATCGATGCGACGCTACGCCGCTGCGTCGCCGCCGCGCGGGCGACGCTGCTGCATATTCACCTGCACCATTTCCATCCCAACGGCGTGTCCGGCGTGGCGGTGCTGGCGGAGAGCCACATCTCGATCCATACTTGGCCCGATGTCGGCTACGCGGCGCTCGACGTGTTCATGTGCGGCAAGGCCGAGCCCGACGCCTGCATCCCGATCCTGCGGGCTGCCTTCAAGGCCCAGCGGGTGGCGGTGAGCGAATTGCTGCGCGGGCGGGAAGCCAGATGACAAAGAGCGGATGTCAGAGGTCAAAGAGCGGGTTGCCCGACTCCTGATCAGGATGCCGACGCTCTGTGCGGCCTCCGACATTTGATTTCCGACATCCGATCTCCGACATCTCCGTCCGCCGATGCCCAAACGTTGGATCTCCGAGACGTTATTCGACGCGCTCGGCTTTCGCATGACCTACGCGGTCGAGCGGGTGCTGTACGAGGTGCAGACCGAGCATCAGCACCTCGTGCTGTTCCAGCACAAATTCTTCGGCAAGATGCTGATGCTGGACGGCGCCACCCAGGTCACCGGGCGCGACGAATTCATCTATCACGAGATGATGACGCATGTGCCGATCTTCGCCCACGGCAAGGCGAAGGAGGTGCTGGTCGTCGGCGGCGGCGATTGCGGCATTGCGGAGGAGGTGCTCAAGCACAAATCGGTCGCGCGGTTGACGCAGGTCGAGATCGACGCCTCGGTGGTCGCGTTCTCGAAGGAGCACTTTCCGGAATTCACCCGCAGCGTGCTCGGCAACAAGCGCTTCGACCTGGTCATCGACGACGGCATGGACTATGTCGCCAAGACCGACCGCCGCTTCGACGTGATCATCGTCGATTCGACCGATCCGCAGGGGCCCGGCAAGGTGCTGTTCACCCGCAAGTTCTACGCCGCCTGCAAGCGCTGCCTGGCCGCGGGCGGCGTCCTGGTGACGCAAAACGGCGTGCCGTTCCTGCAGTCCGCCGAGCTCGTCTCCTCGGTGCGCCATTTCCGCGAGCTGTTCGCCGATGCCGGCTGCTATCTGGCCGCGATCCCGACCTATGTGGGCGGCCATATGGCCATGGGCTGGGCCACCGACAACAAGCGCCTGCGCGAGGTACCGCTCAAGGCGCTGGCGCAGCGCTACCAACGCGCGGCGCCGCTCGCCACCAAATATTGGACGCCCGAGGTCCACAAGGCCGCCTTCGCCTTGCCGCGTTTCGTGGTCGAGCAGCTCGGCCGGAGGTCAGGTAACAGATAACGTCGGTCAGCCGGCGGCCGGCAGACCCTGTGCCTGGATGCGGGTGCGATAGAAGCCGAGCACCCGCTGCGCGGTTGCCGGCTGCAACTGGTCATAGCTGCGCAGCGCATGATCGAGATCCTGCGCCGAGATCCCGCGGTCGGCGGTCTTGAGCAAGAGCAGCGCCTTGGCGCCGGTGGAGGAAAAGCCGGCGATCTTGGCGAGGATCAGCACGATCTCATGCCCCTGCTCCTGCAACCCGTGCTCGACCGCGTCGAGCTCGATGCCGCACAGGAACGACAGGGCGACCGCGGTCTGCTCGAAGCGACCCTCGCGCGCGAAGCGGTAGACCTCGCTCTCCCCGAGACGGCCGGCGCGCCGCAGCGCCAGCACTTCCTCGCGCGCGGAGGCGTAGCCGTCGGAGGCCTTGCGGGTCTCCGCCCGAATGCCGCCGACCACCTCGGTGAGAACATTCTGCACGGCCGCGCTCGCGCGCGGATTTTCCATCGCCAGGCGGGTGCGCACGGTGGCGGAGGCCTGCTCGAGCAAGGACAGAAAGTGCTGCCGCGGCAGGTCGCCGCGCGCGCCGACCTGCACCGCCAGTCCTTCGTCGCTCGCCGAGCGCCGCACCAGAATGCGGAATCCGGCGTCGGAGAAGCGGGCGCCGGCATTCCGGACCACCGACTGGGCCACCTGCCGGTCGCCGCGCATGACCAGCACGTCGGTGACGGCCTCGCTCAGCGATTTACGCTCCGAGATGGCGAGAAGATGCGGTTGGCCCTTGACCCGGGCATTGGCCAGCAGGTCGTCGTCGCTCAGCCGCTTGGAGCCCTTCAGCACTGGACGGGCCACCTCGATATCGTCGTCGGAGGCGAGCCTGCGGATCACCCCGACCGGCGCATTGGCCGTATCCGCCAGCTTGACCGCCAGCCGCGCGCGGGTCTTGGCCTCGATCGCGCTGGTCAGCTTGGTCATGACCTCGTCGAACAGATTGATCTGGACGTCCGAGTAGCGGTTGGCGCCGGCGAGAAACAGGTCGGTGATGCGCGTCAGCATTTCGGAGCGCTGCTCCTCCGTGCCGGCGGCAAGGGCGTGCTCGAGCTCGTTGATCAGAGATGGCTTGGGTGTCATGGCGGGCGGTCGTCATCCGCATAAATTTCCACCGCAAGAATGCGCGAGAAATGATGAAGAAACGATGTGCGTTTTCGGCAGGATACGCGCGCCCCGCGAGGTACCGCGCTCGCCACAGAGGTAAACAACATATGAACGAAGCCGGGAAACGCCGAGGATCAGCGGGCGGCCAAGGCGCGCGTCCAAGTGGCCGCGCATTGGTGCGTAGTTTCCGCAAGCGAGCGGCCGTCTGCCAATCACTTTTCCACCGGGCGGCGCAATCGCCGGCGCGCCCGCGGCAGCGGGCAGACCGGATCGGCGGGCAAGTCGACCCGCCGGCCGTCCGGAAACGCAATATATCGCGAAAGAATGTGTCCGGAGCGGCCCTCGATGACGTATCTCGTGCCATTGGGGAAATGACTGGGAAGGCGACGCGCTTTGCCCATGATGCCCTCGCGTTGGAAATGACCTGCAGCTGAAATTCGCTGCTCAGGCGGGAGTTCCGACGCCGCGCGAGCACCGGCCCGGATTCCTGTGAGTTGTTGTGGATAGTGCCCCCGACACAACGATTCCACCGGGAGAGCACGGAGCGAGGCCGAACGACGAAGCCGGATATCTGCGCCGGAACTGCCGTTCGGGTCAGGCGTTATGATCTTAATGGAGCCCTAACGGAGGAGGGAAACGATGTCAGATCCGCGTGACTTTGAAGGCGATCCGAACCTGTCCAGCAACCGCTATGTCGGACGACAGAGCCGCAATGGCAGCGCCGGTTGGATCATCGCGGTGGTCATCGCGGCGATCGTGCTCGGGGTCGCCGCCTACAACTATCGCAGCGGTCAAATGACGTCGGCGAATGCGCCCCCGACGACCTCCGGGCAGAGCACGCGAGCGCCCGAGGCCCCGCCTGCGACTCCGGCAGCGCCTGCGACTCCGGCAGCGCCTGCGACTCCGGCAGCGCCTGCGACTCCGGCAGCGCCTGCGACTCCGGCAGCTCCGACGCAGCAATAGCCGCCAGACAGGTTTGGCCGCCGCGCGAGGCGGTTCGCGGCGCGATGGTGGGAAGAGGTGAGGGCCGTCCGTCAATATTCGGGCGGCCCTCGGTGTTTGGGGCGATCGCGGGCTTCGAATTGCCAACACGGCGCTGTGTGATTTTCTTATTCCCGCCGCAAACGGATGATGTTAACCGCCCATTCGACCCCATGATCTGGGGCGTGGCCGCCCTCTTGCTTCCGTAGAAGCGACATCAGTCGCGTAAGCGACCTCAGTCGCCAGTGTGCGCGCAATGATGCCGGCGCGTTTGCACGACGGTCGAGAGGGCCGGATGGGAAAGGGGAATCGTGACCCGATTTATGCTCGGCGGCCTCGTGCTCGCCTGCGCCTGCTTGTCGGCAGTGGCCGGCGGCTCATCGTCCGACCGGCCGAAGATTTCGCCGTCCATGCGCTTCGAATGGCGCGGCGAGAGCCCGACCGACGACTGTAGTAGGACCTGCCGCGTGTGGATTTCCGCGGTCGGGCCGGTCACCGATCACACGCCACGCGATTTCGAGGCTTTCGCCAGCGGGAAGGACGTCCGCGGGGCGACGCTGGTGCTGGATTCGGAGGGCGGCTCGGTCGTGAACACGATCGAGTTCGGCCATACGCTGCGCCGCCTCGACATCACCACGACCATCGGCAAGACGGTGGTTGCCGCCGCCGACGGCCGCAGCCGCATCACGCTGTCGCCTCAAGCGGCCTGCGAATCCATGTGCGCCTTCGTTCTGTTAGGCGGCGCGCGTCGCTTCGTGCCGCCGCAAGCGCGCGTCCTGGTGCACCAGATTTGGCTCTCCGGCAAGCGCGAGCGGGCCGAGACCGCAAGCTACACCGCCGACGAGCTCGTGCTGGTCGAGCACGATATCGGCAGTCTTGCCCGCTATACGATCGAGATGGGGGGGTCGATCGAGCTTCTGGAGACCGCGCTGCGGGTGCCGCCCTGGGAGCCGCTCTATCGGTTGTCGAGCGACGAAATCCAGCGCATGGGCCTCAACACTGTCGGTTTCAGTAATGTCGGTCTCAGCAATGTCGAACGCTTGTTCGACGTGCAGGACAGGCGAATAGCGAACGGCGAATAGCGAAGGGCGTCTTCGCTATTGCCTGCTCGCTATTGCCCGCCATTTCGCGGTCGCTGTGGCGATCAAGACAGCGGCGATCAACCCAGCACTTTGTACTTCTTGAACCAGTTCGTCAGTTCGCCCCACGCCTGCTTGGCCTGCTGCTCGCGGTAGCTCGGGCGGTAATCGGCATGGAAGCCATGCGGAGCGCCGTCATAGATATGGAACTCCGCGGTCTTGCCGGCGGCCTTGAGCTTCGCTTCCATGTCCTTGACCTGATCGACCTTGATGCCGGTGTCTTCGGCGCCGTAGAGGCCGAGCACCGGCGCCTTCACCTCGCCGGCAAGGCTGAGCGCGTTCTTCGGCCAGGCCTCGTTTTCCGGGTCCGCCAGGCTGCCGTAGAAGGCGACGCCGGCCTTGAGGCTCGGATTGTGGGTCGAGTAGAGCCACACCGTGCGGCCGCCGCGGCAGAAGCCCATGATGCCGAGCCGGTTAGTGTCGCCGCCTTGCGACTTCGCCCAATCGACCGTGGCGTCGAGGTCCGCGAACAGCTCCTTGTCGGGCTTGGCATTGACGATCGGCAGCAGCTTCTGGATGTCGTCCATCTTCGTGAGGTCAGTGCCGGCGCGGAAATAATAATCCGGCGCGATCGCGAGCGCGCCGAGATGGCCCAGCCGGCGCGTGACGTCCTTGATGTATTCGTGCAGCCCGAAAATCTCCATGGCGACGAGAATGACGGGCGGGTTCGTCGCATTGCCGGGCTTGGCGAAGTAGACCGGCATGTCGCCGCCGGCGACCTTGACCTTGCCGTCACCGACGGTGAGGCCATTGGTGTCGGTCTTGATGGCTTCGGCGCGCACCGGCCCGGCGAGCAGCGTGTAGCCGGCGGCGGCCGCGGCCGAGCTCGTCATGAAGCCGCGCCGCGTCTGCGGCGGCATCATCCTGGCCAAGCCTTCGATGTCGGACGGCAGTTTCGGTTGAACGCCCATTGGAATCCTCCCTTTTTAGGACATGCAACATTGCGAATGGGATTGGGACACGGGTAATAGGCCGCTCGTATGACGGCTTGTCAACGCTGCCCAACCCCGCGGAAACGCCATCATTCGACGCGATCGAGCTCCTTGACCACCGCATCGATGACGCGAGCATCCATCGGTTCGATTTCGGTCGGGAACACGGCGGCGATGCGGCCATCGCGCCCGATCAGATATTTGTGAAAATTCCAGCGCGGCGTCTCGACCGGGCGCTCGACCGCCGCCCATCTGTAGAACGGATGGGCGTTCATGCCTCTGACCACCGTCTTGGCCGCCAGAGGGAAGGTGACGCCGAAATCCTCGTGCGCCGTCTTCATGATCTCGAGCGGTGTGCCCGGCTCCTGGCCGCCGAAATCATTGGAGGGCACGCCCACGATCATCAGCCCGCGATCATGGTAGCGCGTGTAGAGCTGCTGCAGGCCGGCGAATTGGGGCGTGTACCCGCATTGCGAGGCGGTGTTGACCACGAGAATCGGCTTGCCGGCATATTCGGACAGGCGAATATCGCCGCTCTCCAGGCCAGGGAACGAGAACGCATAGGCGGTGACGCGGCTCATGCCGGGGGATTGTGCGCGCGCCAGCGTGGGCGCCGCAAGGGCGCCGGCGACGATGGCGAAAAGCTGTCGGCGATCTGGGGTCATGGCGGGCCTCGAACATGGTTCCATCGAACAAGGTTCGATCGGGAGGCACATCATAGCGCAATCGGAAGGCGCAATCGATACGCCCGAAAGGGTTTGTGACGGCGCCGTCCGCGCCGGCTGCGGCGCCCAGAACGCCACTTCGGGAGTCGACAAGGATCGGCGATCGATTCTATACAGGCGCCGCCGCTCTATCGCCTTTGAACGGTTGGGTCGCTCATCGAGCCAACCCGATGGAAGCCCAAATGAAGACTTCCTCCGAGAAGACGTCCCCCAGGAAGACTCCGCACCTGAGGACCTTCGCCGCCATGTGGCTCGGTTGCGGCCTCATCGGCGGCAGCATTCCGGCCCATGCGGCGACGATCGATTTCTCAAAAATCACCTGCAAGCAATTCTTTGACACGCATAAGGGGGACGCCAACCTCCTCCTGGCCTGGTTGAACGGCTTCTACCGGGAAAGCGATGATCCGCCGGTCTTGGACATCGATGAATTCAACGCCGACGCGAAAAAGCTCACCGCCTATTGCGCGGCGCATCCGAACGACACCTTGACCGCAGCCGCGGACGAGATTTTTGCGGAGTAGAGGGCCCGAGAATGGCGGACCACGGAAAAGAGAAGGCGATCGGTGGCAAGGCCGCGGAGCCCCGGCCCGCTGCGACGGCGCCGCCGAGACTGCGGCAGCGCGCGCCGGCAATGACCAAGGCGGAGCTGCGTGCGCAGGCCGATAAAGCCATGGCTTCGGCGACCAAGCCCATCGTGAAGCTGCCGACCAAGTTGGTACGGCAATGTGGTCGCTGCGGCGAGTTCTGTTCGGTGATGGTGGAACCCGGCCAAGCGCCGCCCGAGTTCAAATGCAAGAGCTGCGACGGTGCCAGGAATCAGAAATCAGAGATCAGGAATCAGAATGATGACTGACCGCTGGCTCCGATTCTGATCCCCGGCATGGTTCTGATCTCTAACTGCTGACCACTGATTCCCGGTATCAGCGCCGCCAATCGTGGTCGCGGTCGTGGTGCTCGCGGAACTCGTGCTCGCGGAACTCGTGCTCGCGGTGCTCGCGGAACTCGCGACGTTCGCGGAACTCATCCCGATCGCGGAACTCGTCGCGATCGCGGAAGACCCGGCGCCAGTTGTTCCAGCCGATCGGTCCGCCCCAGCCATAGCCGGCCCGGTAGGCGTAGCCGCACCAATACCAGCCGGGGCCTCGCCAGCCGTCGTCGTACCAGCAGTAGTCGTAGCCGCCCCAGTTGAACTGGGCCTGCTCGATCAGCGCGCCGTTCTGCGAAGCGGCGCGTAGCGCGTCGGCTCCGCCCTGGACCGCGGCTCGCGCCGGTCCAGCTGCAAGCGCGCCGCCGATCACGAGCGCGCTCGCTGCAACTACAAAGAACCTGAATTTCTCCACGGGCGTTCTCCTTGTTCCATTCTATCGAGAATCTCCGGTCCGGAGATTCATCGTGCAAACAGCTTAGCTAACTTTTCTGTATGAGGCCTGAATGTAGCGTTCATGCTGTTGACGTTGTCATGACGTTTGTCGCGCGCTGATGACATGCGGCTGTTCCAATTGTGTCCTGACCGCGACTGATTGCTTGAAGCCGCCAAGAAAAAGACCAAGTTTGTATGATGGCGATCAGATCGTCGTGCGCGCGCCGCGCAAATGTCGTTGCCTGTCCGTCTTCAGTCTGAGAGCACGCTCTGCAATGAGGATCGATCCGGACAACGCAAAGGAAGGTCAAAATGCCGCAACCCTGCAAGCATCTGTCGACGGCAAGCTTCGTCTTGGCCGCCATCCTGTCGCTCTGCATTTCACCGGCGTCGGCGCAGACGCCTCCGGCGCAAACGCCGCCGGCGCGCACGCTGAGCGTCGACGGCAATGCGGAAACGCATATCGTGCCCGACACGGCGCTCGTTACCACCGGCGTCGCCACCGACGGCGAGACCGCGGCCGCCGCGCTGACGGCAAACAGCACCATACTGGCGAAAGTGGTCGAGGCTATCCGTTCATTCGGCATCGAGGCCAAGGACCTGCAGACGATCGGTCTGTCGGTGGCGCCGCGCTACTATCGGCCGGAGAAACCCACCGCCACCGATCGGCCGCGGATCATCGGCTACACTGCCGCCAATGAAGTGACGGCGCGCGTGCACGACCTGGGCAAGCTCGGCGACCTCCTCGACAAGGTCACGCTGGCCGGGGCCAACCGGATCGACGGCATCGCATTCGTGGTTTCCAACCAGGAAGGTCTGCTCGACGAAGCGCGCCGCAAAGCGGTGGCGGATGCCAAGAGCAAGGCCGAGCTCTATGCTCGGGCCGCCGGATTCACGCTCGGCAAGGTCATGAGCCTGACCGAGGACAATCTGCCCCTGTTCCGCCCGCTGGAGCGGGCGCGGATGGCGTCGGGGGCGGCGGCGCCCGCAGCCGTCGCGGTGCCGATCGAGGCCGGCGAGGCGACGTTGTCGGTGCGGGTGCACGTGGTGTGGAGCCTCGCGGATTGAACGGCGCGCGCCTTGCAGGGCGATAACCTGCGGGTCGGTTAGCATTCGGTTAACCCAAGACCTTAATCGGAAATTCGGCTCCGCCAGCCATAACCATACGGGCAGCCTGGTGATGATCATCGGGACGGTTCTCATCGCATGCTCGGCAAGGCCCGTATCAAGCGCGATCTGTCGGCAGTCGCGGCGCTGGCGTCCAGGCTGGCGACGGTTGCCTTCGCCAAATCCATTCCGCTGGGTCGCCTGTGGTGGGCGGCGATATTGCTGCTCGGAATCTCGGCCGGCGCGGTCGGCTGGACGATCTGGCAGCTCAGGGTCGATGCGATCCGCGCCGCCATCGCGGATTCGGGAAACATCGCGGCGGTGCTGGCTGACCAAATGTCGCGCTCGCTCCAGTCCATCGACGCCGTCCTGTCTGACCTCAAGAGCTCGAGCAAGAGCTTGGACACCGATGGCCCGGAGGCCGTGCGCGCCGCCTTCGATCGTGGATCATTTTACCGCTCGCTGATCCAATTTCGCGATCGGCTGCCGCAGGTCTTCAATATCGCCATCGCTGATGCAACCGGGCAGGTCGTCGTATCGACGGCCGCCTGGCCGGCGCCGAACGTCAATGTGGCCGATCGCGACTATTTCAACGATGCGCGCACGCGCGTCGATGGCGGCTTGAGCACTTCGATTCCGATCGACAATCGGATCAACGGAACCCGCACCATCGTCTTCGCCCGGCGGCTGGAGGGGCCGAGCGGCAATTTCATCGGGATCGTCTATGCCAGCGTGAATTCCAAATATTTCGAGGACATCTACGAATCGACCCAGTCGGTGCACAGCCTGATATTCACTCTGGTCAGGCAGGATGGAACGATCCTGTTTCGCCACCCGTCAGCGGTCGACCTCGTCGGCCAAAGGCTCTCCGCTGCGCCGGTCTGGCTCGATGCAATAACGAGGGGCGTCGACGGCTATCGCATCCTCGGACGGTCGGACGGAAAGGTTCGGTACGTATCGGTCCGGCCGGTGCCTGGCTATGCACTGTTCGTGAACACCTCGGTGACGGAAAGCCTGGCGCTCGCGGGTTGGGCGCGTCGATCCGCGATCATCGGCCTGGGCAGCACGGCCCTGTTGCTCTGCTCGCTCGTCCTGCTCATTGGATTCACACGGCAAGTGCGCCGCCTGAGTGAATCGGAAGCTTCGCTGACGCAGAAGTCGCAGCAGCTCGACGCTGCGCTGAACAACATGCCGCAAGGGCTCGCCATGTTCGACGGCGAGCAGCGGCTGGTCGTTTGCAACAAGCACTATGCCGAAATGTATGATCTTCCTTCGGATCATATGCGGCCCGGAACCCCGTTGCGCGCCATTCTCGAGGCGCGCGTGGCGCGCGGCTGCAGTCCCGACCGGCCGGACTATGTCGCGGGCAGCCTCCAGCGGGCGGCATTGAATCAATCCTATGTCATCATCGATGAGTTACGCGACGGCCGAAAATTCTCCATCTCGCACCAGCTCATGAGCAATGGCGGTTGGGTCGCGATCCATCAAGACATCACCGCGCAAAAGCGGGTCGAAGCGGAGCTCGCGCACATGGCGCGCTACGATCCCTTGACTGGACTCGCCAATCGGGCGGTGTTCCTGGAGGAGATGAACGAGGCGCTGCGGCAGGGAGAGCGCTTTTCGGTCTTGATGCTCGACCTCGACCAATTCAAGGTCGTCAACGACTCGCTCGGCCATGCCACCGGCGACGCGTTGTTGCGGGCGGTGGCCGAGCGCTTCCATGCGATCATGCATGACGTCGATCACGTGGCCAGGTTCGGCGGCGACGAGTTCGCGCTGCTGCAGACCGTGGAAAGCGATCAGAAGGACCGCAATGACCAGAAGGACAGCGCTATCGCGCTCGCCAAGCGAATCCTCGAGACCGTCACCCAACCCTATGACGTTGGCGGCCGCAAGGTCGTCATCGGCGTGAGCATCGGCATTACGCTCGCGCCCGACGACGGCCGCGATGCCGACGTGCTGATCAGGAACGCCGACCTCGCGCTGTACAAGGCCAAGTCGGAGGGCCGCAACAGATATCGCTTCTTCGAGACCGCCATGGAGGTGGAAGGGCGCCAACGCCGCGAGCTCGAGAACGACATGCGCAAGGCGCTCGCGCGCCACGAATTCGAGCTGCACTACCAGACCATCGTCGATGTCGAGGACGGGGAGTGCCGCGGCGCCGAGGCCTTGGTTCGCTGGCGCCACCCGGAACGGGGCTTGATCCCACCCGATCAGTTCATATCGCTCGCAGAGGAGAGCGGCTTGATCATTCCGCTCGGCGAGTGGATCCTGCGGCAGGCCTGTGCCGATGCGGCCAGATGGGCCTCGCCCCTGAAAGTGGCGATCAACCTCTCGCCGGTGCAGTTCAAGCAAAGCGACCTGTTGGATATTTTCCGCTCGGCGCTGCAGGATTCTGGACTCGCGCCGCAGCGCCTGGAGCTCGAGATCACGGAGACCGTCCTGATCGAGAACAACGAGGAAAATCTCGCGGTTCTGCACCAGCTCAAGAACCTGGGCGCGTCGATCGTTCTCGACGATTTCGGGATCGGTTATTCGTCAATGCGCTATTTGCAGATCTTTCCCATCGACAAGATCAAGATCGACAAATCCTTCATTCAGAGCATGCCGAGCCACTCCGACAGCGTGGCGATCGTGTGCGCCATTGCCGGGCTCGCGCGCAATCTCGACATCGAGACCACCGCGGAAGGGGTCGAGACGCGCGAGCAGCTCGCGCTCCTGCGCGGTGCCGGCTGTCAATTGGCGCAAGGTTATCTGTTCAGCCGGCCGCTGCCGGCGTCGCGGCTGAGCTTCGAGCGGCCGGAGATCGCGCGCAATGCCGCCAGGGTAGCCTGAGCGCAGTCACGCCGCCGCTTACAGCGGCTCGAAGCCCTTTGCCTGCAACACCGCCACTGCCGCGGGCGAGGACAGGAACGCGACCAGCGCCTTGAAGGCGTCCTGCTGCTGGCTCGTCGCCACCAGGCTCGCGACATAGAGCGTGTATTTCTGGACGCCGGCGGGCAGGGGGCCGACCAGGTCGAGCCGCGGATCGGAGAGAATCTCGCTGATCGGGTTGAAGCCGAAATCGACGCCGCCGGCGGCGACCAGATCGAGGAGGGGCTTGGCGGGCGGCACCAGCTTGGTCTTCGGTCCGATCGATCCGGTGATGTCGAGCGAGTTCATGAGCTCGCCGACCAGGATGCTGCTGGAACCACCGAGCTTGGGGTCCGCATAGGCGATGACCTTGGCGCGCGCGAGCGCACGCATGAAGGCATCGACCGTGCCGATGTCGGGCTTCGGGTCGCCCTTGCGGACGAAGGCGCCGATGCCGACCTTGGCCACCACGGTCTCGCTGCCGGCCACGAGCTTGCTTTGCTTTCGCAAATCCTCGGTCGCCGGCTCCGACAGGATCGCGATGTCCGCGGCTTCGCCCTTCTTGACCCGCGCCGCCAGCGCCCCGACCGGCCCGTAATCGATCGTGAGCTTGTACCCGGAGCTTTTCTCGAATTGCGGGATGATCTCGTTGAAGGCGTTCTCGGTCGAGCCGGGAGACAGGACCTTGATCTCCGCCGCGTCGAGGCGATCCGGAGCCGCGGATGCGCAAAGGATGAACGCGGCCGTCAAGGCGACTATGCGAGACATGATGCTTCCCCGTCGTTCCGCAGCGGCGTGCGATCTCGCCGGCCGCCTGATTCCGTCCAGTTCGGATTTGGGTCCCTAGACGAGAAACCCTAGCTCAGTTCCTCGTAGGATTGAAAGGCCGACATAGAGGAAGCGTTAACGTTACTCCCGGGCCGCTGCGTCAGCGCTCGCCGCCCATGAGCTCGAACCCGCCCGCCTTCCAGGCTTCGCGCGCCTGTGGGGCGGATAGCCAGCGCAGGAAGCCTGTCGCGGGCCCGGGCGCGCCGCCGCCGACGTGGAGGGCGGCCGAAAACACGATGTAGCTCTGCAGGTCTCCGACCAGCGGTCCGACCAAGGTGACGCCCTTGACCGGCAAAATCTCGCTGATGTTGAAGAGGCCGATTTCGGCCTCGCCGCTCGCAACCTGCGCGACGCCGCCGGCGAACGCATAGGCCAGCGTCACCTTCGGCTTGAGGGCATCCGCGATGCCCAGCCGCGTGAACAGGCGCGTGATCTGCTCACCGGCGAATCCGCCGCCTTGCGGATCGGGATGGGCGATCGAGCGCGCCGCCAGCAGCGCCTTGCGCAACGCGTCAGGGGTCGAGATATCGGGCAGCGGCGCTCCCTCGCGGACCACGACCCCGATGCCGACGCGCGCCAGGTCGATCCGGCTGCCAGGATGCAATTTCGCCGCCTTGTCGAGCACGTCGAGGACAGGCGAGGGGAGCACCACGATGTCGGGCGTCTCGGCGCCGGACAGCTTCTCCTGGATGACCCTGACGGTTCCAAGAGCGAAGACGACGCGATCGCCGGTCGCCTCGGCATATTTCGCCGCCAAGGCCTTCTCGACCTGCGCGGGGGCCCCCGAGCTGAAAACCCTGATGTCGGCGCAAGCCGAAGGTTGCGCTCCAAGCCCCAACAGGCCGAGCGCCGTTGCCGTGCAGACCGTGATGTTGCGTCTGGTGAGCCGGAATCCCCGCATGCGATGAATTCGTGTCTCCAGTCCCTCGGAGCCGTCATATCTCCTATGAGTATTTAGAATACCACGCGCTAACCTCAACGTCCCCCAATCTCCGGTTGAATGATCGCCGACCGAGGCCGCGCAACCCTTACGGGGGACAGAGCGGCAGGGGCGCTCGAGCACAGCCCGATCGAACGGATCGGGATGCGCTCCGCCTTTTGGCGCATGTCCTTTTTGGAAAACCGGTATCCACGCCCGCCTTCGCGGGGCAGGCTTTTTCCGGGATAAGCGCTAGTCGCGGATGTCCTGCAGGAACCAGTCAGCCGGAATTTCGCGGCCTTTGCCAAGCTTCACCGCCTGCGCATAGACGAAGCCGCCCACCGACGAAAACTGCAGTCCCTGGTTTCCTACATTGCGGTAGAAGGTGACTTGGTCACGCCTCGTGCGGCCCTTGCATTTGCCGGTTATCAGATCCGCGAAGTCGGGCTTGTCGCCGCCTTTGCCGCGGTCCATGAATTCGGGGCTGTCGCCGCCGAAACCGGGCTGCGGGTTCTTTGCCGGAATTCGCTTCATCTCGTCCACGCTGCCGCCGAGATACGCCGCCGGCGAAAGGCCGCGCTCCGCCTGAAAGCGCTCGGTCTCTCGCATCTGCAGGCCGGCGGTGCCCTGGCGCACCACCACGTCGATCGCCTCCATCGCCTTGTCGGGCATTTCGCGGCGGCCGAGATTGGTCACGTGCATGCCTTTCTCGATCCAGTCGGCGTCATAGACCGGCCGCATGCTGTCGGTGCAGGAGGAGAGAATATCGGCGCCGCGCACCGCCTCGCGCGGATCGGCCACGGCGCGCACCTCGATGGCGAGGCGCTGCGACATTTCCTGCGCGAACGCCTCGCGATGGGCGGCGGTCGGGCTGAAGACCTTGCACAGCCTGATGTCGCGCACGCATTTGAACGCCTCTAGATATGCGCGCGCCATGCCGCCGGAGCCGAGCATGCCGACCACATGCGAGTCCGTGCGCGCCAGATATTTGGCGCCGATGCCGGCGCCGCCGGCGACCCGCCTGTGCTGGAGCACGCCGTCATTGATGAAAGCGAGCGGCTCGGCGTTGCGCGTGGAGACGAGCAGGATGAGACCGCAATAGGTGCCGGGCGAGCGGCAGTATTTCTCCTCGGTCCAGTTGCCGTTTGCGTCGCGCGGCCAGGTGATGATGTCCGACTTCATGCGGATGGCGAAATAGCCGTCGTTGGCGCCCTCCATGGTGCCCCAGCGGAAATAACCGTCGCTGCGCTCGCACGGGAAATACATGTCGATGCGCGGACGATGGATGGCGCCGCCGGTGGGGAGCTGCTTGAACGCTTCCTCCTGCACGCGAATGCAGTCTTCCATGGTGAGCAGTTGCGACACGAGCTCGTTGTTGATGATCAGCACGCTGGCTTCCTGGATCGCGTTTGCGGGAGGGCTGCGCCGGCATTTTCATGATAGGCTCGGCGGCGGCAAGAGCACCTTCCGGCTTTCCTTCCTAGAGCAGAAGAGTCCCCACATGATGCGGCGCGACGTGAATCGACGTGAGTTCGTGCAAGGCTCGGTCCTGGCTGCGGTCGGAGGCCTCGCGCCCGGGATGGTCTTGGCCCAGGGGGCGGCGGCACCGCTGTGGCATCAGCGGCCGCTGCGCATCTACCACCCCAATCCCCGCGAATCCGAGCTGCGCACGCTCGACGTGAAGCGGTTCGTCGCCGGCTGCGCGGCGACCGAAGGCGAGGCGGTCGTCATCAGCGTGGGCGGCGTCTACGCCTTCTATCCGAGCGAGGTGCGCTACCATTATGTGAGCCCGGTGATCGGAGGCCGCGACCTGGTCGGGGAGATCACCGCCGAATGCCGGGCGCAGAAGCTGCGGGTCATCGCGCGCGTCGACTTCGCCAAGGCACGCGAGGAGGTCTGGCGCGATCATCCCGAATGGTTCCGGCGCGACCCCAAGGGCGCCTATGTCAAGCGCGACAATTACTATGCGACCTGTCCGCTCGGCGGCTACCAGAACGCGGAATTCGCCTACCCGGTGCTGCGCGAGATTCTCAAGCGCTATCCGGTCGACGGCTTTCATCTCAACGCCGGCGGCTTTGACGGATACTGCTATTGTCCGAATTGCGCGCGCACCCATGAGGGCAGGCTGCCGGTGGATCAGGCGGCCGATCCGGCCGCCTGGCGGGCGTTTCTGCGCTGGCGGCGCGAGGTCATCAGCGCCCAGATGGCGGACTATTATCGCGTGATGCGCGAGGCGAGCCCGCAGGCCTTCTTCATGGCGGAGCTCTGGGGCGAGGAGCGGCCGCAATCGGCGCTCTCCTCTGGCTATCATCCGCCTTCCCTCGTGCGGCACGGTTCCTTCAGCCAGCTTCTGTTCACTTCCGCGGAGACGCGCACCGCGCGGGATTCGCGCCTGTGGGTCGGCCTCACGGCGGATCACGCCCATGCGGCCGGGGGCCGGCCGCTGATCAACATCAAGATGCAGATGCGCGACCTGCGTCTGAGCCAAACCTTCATGCCGCCCGCCGAGTTCACGCGCTGCGCCTACCAGGCGCTCGCCCACGGGGCGGGGCTCAAGCTCGTCACCCTCGCCATTCCGGAGCGCGTGCTCGATGCGCGCACCTTGCCGCGCGCACGCGAAGTCTTCGCCTTCATGAAGCGGCAGGAAGAGGTGTTCGATTCCATGGTGCCGTTGGCATCGACCGCCTTGGTGTGGCCGGAAGGCGCGCTGCTCGACGGCTCCGCGCTCGAAGGCAAGACGGCCGAGGCGCTACGGTCGGAGGCGCTTGGCCTCTATACCGGGCTCAAGCTCGCCCATGTGCCGCTGCGCCTCCTCTACGATGAGCAGATTGCGCCCGAGCGGTTGGGCGGCCTGGACATCGTCGTGGTGGCGACCGCGGCCTGGCTGACGCCTACCCAGGCCGACGCTCTGGCGGCTTGGGTGCGGGCCGGGGGCCGACTGCTGCTCTTCGATAGCCCTGCGGCCGATCCGGCGGGCTTGCGTCCGCTGCCGGGCGCCCTGACCGCGCTCATCGGCGGCGCCTGGAGCGAGACCAGCAAGCGGGCGCGCTACATGGCCCTGGCGGCGCAACCCGCGCCCCTAGCCTTGCGGGGCCTGGGGCCGCTGCCGCTCGCCCTCCCGTTCCGCCAGGTCACGGCGGCTGCGTCGGCGGAGGTCTGGTACCGGGCGGCGCATTCCGACGACGCGGCCGCGCCCGAGGACATCGAGGATCTCCGCGTGGCGGACGATCCCGTCATCGTGTTCGCCGCCGTCGGGAAGGGCTCCGTCTTTTACATCGCCACCGGCTTCGGGCAGATGATCGAGAGGACGGGGCACGGCGATTACGTCACCGTGCTCGACGCGATGCTGCGGCACGGCGCCACCAAGCCGCCGCTGCTGGCCACCAACGCGCCCGGCACCGTGGATGTGACGCTTGGCACCTGGCAGGGCGGACAGGTCGTGCAGCTCGTCAACGACACCGGTCCCGCGCCGCTCGATGCGGTGATCTCCCTTGCCCCGATCGATCTGGACATTGCCTTCGAGGGGGCGGCCAAGGTTGAGCTTGTGGTTCCGGGTGCCGCCGGGCAGGCCCTGCCGGCGCGGTCGCAGGGGGGACGGTTGCGCTTCACGGTTCCCGAGCTCGGCGCCTATGCGCAGATCCTGATCCGCCCGGCGTGAGCGTATTGCTCAAAAAAGAACCGGCGCCCTGATTTGAAAGGGCGCCGGCGCTGATGCGATCAAAGGCTCAGTGCAAAGTGAGCTTCTGCACCCGCATATTGCCGATCTCGCCCACATAGAGCGTGTTCTCGTTGCGGCAGTCGATGGCGTTGACGGTGCCGAACTCCTTCGGCAGCTTCCCGGCGCGGCCGAACTTGCCGATGATCGAGCCGTCGAGCCGCATCTTGTAGATTTCGCCGGCGGTGTCGATGTCGGTCGGGGGATTTGAGTTCGAGCTGTAGAGCACCTGGTTGCCGCCGGGCGTGATGCAGAGCGCCTGCGGGTTCCCGACATTGGTGTATTGGGTCTTGAATTTCCCGTCGCTGTCGAAGACCTCGATCCGCTTGTTGCCGCCGTCGCCGACATAGACAGTGCCGCGCCCATCGACGGCGATCGAGCGGGCGGTGCCGAAATTGCCCTCCTCGTTGCCCTTGGCGCCCCAGGATTTGACGAACACGCCGTTCTTGTTGAACTTGGCGACGCGCGCATTGTTGAGTCCGTCGGAGACGTAGATGTTTCCGGCAGCATCCCAGGCCACGTCGGTCGGCCTGTCAAAGAGATCGGTCTGCTCGCCGGCGCCCGGAGCGCCACCGGCGATGGCCTGCGTGCGTTGCGGCGGCCCTGGAACCGGGACCGCTTCCGCCTTGCGGCCGAGCAGCATCGCGACGCGGCCTTCGGGATCGAGCTTCATCACATAGTTTGTCATCTGATCGACGATCCAGATATTGTCCTGCGGATCGACCCGCACCTGCTGGGCGTACATGAAGCCGTAGATGCCCTGGCCGATCTCGCGGACGAACTTGCCGGTGCGATCGAACTGGAACAGCCGCGAGCCGCCATGGGCGAAGGCCCGCGCGCCGCCGAGCGAGACAGTCGGATGGCCGGTGCGGGTATAGACGAAGATGTCGCCCTTGGAATTCGTCGCCACGCCGGCGGCTTCGCCGAGATAGATATCGTCGGGAAGCACCAGCGGATTGGGGGCGGAATCGAAGGCGATCTCAGGCGCCGGCGTCTGCGCCGCGGCCGGCCAGGCGCCGAGCATCGTGGCGGTCATAAGGATCGATAAAAAGCACTTCATGGAACCCTCCTCAACCCGAACATTGTTTCTGTGGTCTCGAGCATGATCCGCGAACGGCCCGCGCGCGGGCGCGGGCGGGGATCGGTCGCGGAACGCTGCAACGATCAGCGCGTGACCGCGTGGGCGGCCTGCGGCTTCAGGATCAGCTTCTGCACGCGCCAGGATTCGATCTCGCCGACCACGATCTCGTTCGGGTTGCGGCAATCCATCATGTGGACGACCTGAAAGCCGCCGAACTCCTTGCTGGCATGGCCGAAGCGGCCGAGGATGGTGCCGTCGAGCTCCATCTTGTAGATCTCGCCGGTGATCGCCCACATGCCCGGCCGGTTGCCGTTCGGGTTGGAGTTTGAGGCGAACAGGTATTGGTGCGAGCCCTGGGACACGCACACGGTCCAGCCGACCCCGACATTGTCATAGACGGCCTTGGGCTTGAGATTGTTGTCGAGAACCTGGTAGCGGAAGTTGCTGCGGTCGGCGACATAGACGTTGCCCTGCCCATCGGCCGCGATGCCGTGCGGCAAGGCGAACTGCCCGGGCTCCTTGCCGGCCTTCTCGCTGCCCGCCTCGGCCAGGAAGCGACCGTTGCGGTCGTACTTCATCACCCGGTTGTTGCAATAGCCGTCGGAGACGAAAATATCGCCCTGCGCATCCCAGGCGACGTCGGTCGGGCGGCAGAAGATGTACTTTTGGTTCGGGGGCTGCGAGGGGGTTGCGAGCACGCCGGCGACCGCGGGCGGTCGGCGGCCGAGCACCATCAGCACCTTTCCCTCCGGGCTGAACTTGGTCACCACATTGGTGCCCTCGTCGACGGTCCAGATATTGTCCTCCGCGTCGACGCGCACCGAATGGGCGAACTCGAAGCCGTAATAGCCCTTGCCGATCTCCTTGAGGAAATTGCCGTTCTGATCGAACTCGAACAGGCGCGTATTGGCGCTGCGGTGATAGACGAAGGTATGCCCCTTCGAATTGGTCGCGACCCCGACCGATTCACCCAGATATTCGCCCGGCGGCAGCTTCAGGAAGTCCGGCACGGAGTCATAGGGGATTTCCGGCACGTTTTGCGCCGTGGCCTTGAGCTGCGCGAGCGCAGGACCGGCGCACAGCATTATCGCCACGGCGGACAAGGACACGAGACATCGCTGCATTGAAGCCTCCCTAGAATTTCTGATGCGTTTTATCCCGGCGGGAAAGGTGCTACAACCTAGGCTAAGAACCGCCCAGGTTCAATCGGTCGGATGCACTGCCGATTCTTGGGTCCGCCCTCGGCGCGGACGACCGCCTGGGAGCGCCCGCGCGCTACTTCCGCGGGCGGCGGGCGGTTATTTTTTGAGCGCCGGAAATTGCTCGCCGTCAGTGCCCCGCGGCTATCGCGACATTGTGATGCATGCGGTGGTGGCCGACAAACGTTTGCCACCAAGCCTTGATCGGCTGAGAGCAGAAGGACAACCAAACCCGGCTGTTCACAAAAAGAAGAGGAGCACCATCGATGTGCGACTATAGTCTGCATCATGTCGCCACGCGTCCCGCAAAAATCGAAGACAAGCTGGTGACAACCAAGTTCCACAACACTATCACGCGCGGCTTTGCTGCCGTCTCGGATCCGCGCGTTGCCGTCTGCCTGCTGCCCGGCACCGAGCTCGCGTTCGATCACGACGTCGAATGCGAGGCTGCGCTCGCGATCTTCCCGACCAAGAAGATCGGGCAGCGGGTCGCCCGCTTTCGGCAGATCAACATGGATCAGCCGACCGTTCACCACGATGCGCTGGAATTTGCCGACGGACAGGTCGTGCTGCTCACCTCGCTGTGTGACAATCAGCATGCGACGGTGTTGCAGATGCCGGCGGCGCCGCGGGCCAAGAGCGAATCGACCGAAGCCGCTCAGGGCGCCAGTGAGGGCGCAACGGTCGTGGCCAGCGAGCCGCGCGGCTCTTTCGTGCTCTGATCACTTCAATCCCGGAGGTGGGCTTCGCCAAGCGAAGCCCACCGATTGGGTTTCGACAAACAGACGCGCCCCGGCCCTGAGCGCGGCCGATTTGCCTTGCCAATGATTTTGCGGATCAAACTTCGGGGAAGCAGACCAGCGTCTCGAACCTGTAACCGCACGCCTCGCATTCCCATAGATGCCGTACGCGGCGCTCATCCAGATATTCCGACCATTCCGGCAGGAAAATCGTCTCGCGGCACTGGGCGCATTCATTGACTGGTCGGGAAGAGACGGGTCGAGACCGGCGATAGCTTCGGGCGCTGGTGGATTTCAATTCCATGGGGTGGCCTCCCGCCGACGGCTTGATTTTTCTCCCGACACCCCTCTCGGAACGCAAGCGTAGCTCGTTCTAGGTGCGAGTAAAGCAGCGTTCCTGACCTAAGCGGTAACAGACTAATGCGACAAAATGGCAACCGCAAGATAACACCGCAGGCGGCGGGCGGCGAAAGAGCGCGGCGGTAATTGCTTGCTCAATGTGCGCACTGATCGCGGAGCGCGGTCCGCCTCGCCGGCACCCGGATACCGAATATGCCCGCACATTCCGTCGGGCGAGGTGTGGTCGATCGTAAACGACCGATTGCACCGTTAGGTCAAAACAATTCGTACAACTTAAACGAATTCACGGATTTTTCGCCGATGATCGGGATCAGGGCGTCAGGTTGAGTGGCCTCCATCGGCGGGGTGCAGGGAACGGCGGGCGCATTTGCACGTTGTTGACCATGCGGGCGCAGGGGGGCCGCGGCGCGGGTGACGCCATCCAAGGACAGCGACATGTCCATCAAGGACGTTCACACGGCCATGCCACCGGCGCGGAATTTTCACCCGGAATTCGGGCTTTTGTGTCCGTCGGCCGCCTTGCGGCGCCGGGTGCGTCGGGTCGCCAAGCTGGTATTGGCCGGAACGGCGGTGGCAGCGGGCGCGGCGTTGGCGCTGTCCTCGGTGCTGGTGGCGCCGGGCGAAATGGCGCGCCAGGAGCCAGCGGCCGCGACGGTGGCGCAAGTGCCGCCGACCCAGGGCGCTAGCCCGACAGCACAAGCCATGCCGACAACTGTAGCGCCGCCCATTGCGCCATCCTTGCCGCGGGCGGCAACGGCTGCCGGGCCGGCGGCGCTCGCGCATGCGCAGGCTTCGTGCGACGATCCTTCCGTATCCTTTCTTTCGCCCCAATGTCAGTCCGGCAAGAAGTCACACGCGACGCATTCCGCGCGGGGCGGAAGCCGCGTCGCGACCGTTCCGCTCGGCCGCGCTGAGGCTCCGCCTGCGGCCGAGCCCAACAAAGCCACCGCGCCCGGATCCACCCCGGCGGCTGTCGCTGCCGCGAGCATCGAGGCTGCGGCATCCTCGCCGTC
>DATDGG010000234.1:0-4918 GCA_036522235.1 Xanthobacteraceae bacterium | reverse complement strand
GCCCGGGAGAAACTCCCGTTGACTAGAATGTTTTTCCATATACATAGGAATTCAAGGGCGCAATTAGAAAAATCTTCTACTACGAAAGCGCAATCACTTGAAACAGCCAAACTGCATATCGGGCGAAAACGAGATGGTTCTTTTCCCGCGCCGCCCGAGCGGCGCGCCGTGGGAGTGAGCTGCGCATGGATCGCCTCAGCGAACTCGAAGCGCAGAGCATTTTCATTTTCCGCGAGGGCTTCGCGCGTCTCAAGCGCCTGGCCTTGCTGTGGTCGCTCGGCAAGGACTCCAATGTGATGATCTGGCTCGCCCGCAAAGCCTTTTTCGGGCGGGTGCCGTTTCCGGCCTTGCATGTGGATACCGGCAAGAAGTTCCCTGAAATGTATTCGTTCCGGGATCGCTACGCGGTCGAGTGGAATCTCGATCTCCTGGTCGAGCCCTGCCCGCCGATCGAGGCCGTCGATGCGACCTTGCCGCCGGCCGCGCGCTCGGCGGCGCGCAAGACCGAAGGATTGAAGCTCGCGCTGGCCAAATACGGCTTCGACGGCCTGTTCGCCGGCATCCGCCGCGACGAGGAGCCGACCCGCGCCAAGGAGCGGGTGTTCTCGCCGCGCGGGATCGAGGGCGGCTGGGACGTGCGCGACCAGCCGCCGGAATTCTGGGATCACTTCAACGCGTCACCACCGCGGGGCGCGCATCTGCGCATTCATCCGATCCTGCATTGGACCGAGGCCGACATCTGGGCCTATACGCGGCGCGAAGGCATCCCGATCATCCCGCTCTATCTCTCCCGCAACGGGAGGCGATACCGCTCGCTCGGCGACGCCGACATCACCAATCCGGTCGCCTCGCAGGCGAGCACGATCGACGAGATCATCACCGAGCTCGACGGCACCAAGGTCGCCGAGCGCTCCGGCCGCGCCATGGACCACGAGTCCGAGGACGCGTTCGAGCGGCTGCGCGTTTCCGGCTATCTGTAAGGCTCAAAGCAAGGCTCCAAAGTAAATCTCCATGAACATTCTGGTCACCGAGCACCCGGCACCGTCTGCGCCGACGCTGGCAAATATCGCCAAGCGCCCACTCGTGCGCATCGTCATCGTCGGGCATGTGGATCACGGCAAGTCGACCTTGATCGGGCGGCTGTTGCACGAGACCGGAAGCCTGCCCGACGGCAAGCTCGAGGCGCTCAAGTCCGTTAGCGCGCGCCGCGGCATGCCGTTCGAATGGTCGTTCCTGCTCGACGCCCTGCAGACCGAGCGCGATCAAGGCATCACGCTCGATACCAGCCAGATCCGCTTCCGCACGCGGGCGCGCGATTTCGTCCTCATCGATGCGCCCGGTCATGCCGAGTTCCTGCGCAACATGATCACCGGCGCGGCGCAGGCCGACGCGGCGCTGCTGATCGTCGACGCGGCGGAAGGCGTGCGCGACCAGACCCGCCGGCACGGCTATCTCCTGCATCTCCTCGGCGTGCGCCAGGTCGCGGTGGTCATCAACAAGATGGATCGCGTCGGTTTCGAGGAGCAGAGATTCCGCGATATCGAAACCGAAATCTCCACCCATCTCATCAATCTCGGGCTGGCCCCGACTGCCGTCATCCCGATCTCGGCGCGCGATGGCGACGGCGTGGCGCGGCGCACCGACCTCATCGCCTGGTATGGCGGTCCGACCGTGGTCGAGGCGCTCGACGGCTTCGTGCCGTCACGCCAGGCCGATGAGCTGGCGCTGCGGCTGCCCGTGCAGGCGATCTACAAATTCGACGATCGACGCATCATTGCGGGCCGCATCGAGACCGGCCGCATCGCGGTCGGCGACGAGATCGTGGTGATGCCCTCGGGCAGGACCGCCCGCGTCCGCTCGATCGAATCCTGGCCGGTTCCGGACGCCGCCCATGCGCCGCGCGCAGCCGGCGCCGGGCAATCCGTCGGCATCACGCTCGACAGTGAAATATTCCTCGACCGCGGCGACGTGGTCTCGACCGCGGCGGTTCGGCCGAAAGCCGCGCAGCGCCTGCGCGCGCGGATTTTCTGGCTGCACGACGCGCCGCTCGAGGTCGGTGGCAATCTCAACGTGCGGATCGGCACCGCCGAGGCGCGCGGCACGATCGTGGCGATCGAGAAGGCGGTCGATCCCGGACAATTGTCGACCACCGAGGCAAGCGCAGTCGCGCAAAACCATGTGGGCGAGATCGACATTGCGCTGGCGCGGCCGCTGGCGGTCGATCCCTATGCGGTGAATTCGCGCACCGGCCGCATCGTGCTGGACATGAAGGGCCGCATTTCCGGCGGCGGACTGGTGCTCTCGCTCGACCCGCCGTCCTCCGCCGTCGCAAGCGGGGTCGGGAGCGCGCGCCACCTCCAAGGCGTGCCGCGCAAGTCCGCCGTCTCGGCGCAGGAGCGCGCAGCGCGTTCCGGTCACGCCGGCGCGATCGTCTGGCTCACCGGGCCGCGCGGCGCCGGCAAATCGAAGCTCGCGCACGCCATCGAGCGGCGGCTGTTCGAGCGCGGCGGGATGCCGGTCGTGCTGGAAGACAATGCCTTGCGAAGCGGGCTCAATGCCGATCTCGGCGATACGCCGGCGGACCGCCCCGAGACCCTGCGGCGCACGGCCGCCGTCGCGGCGCATCTGGCGCAGAGCGGTTTCATCGCCCTCGTGGCCGCCGTTTCGCCCAACTCTGCCGACCGCAGTCGGGCCCGGGAGATCGGCGGCAAGGCCTTCTATGAGGTTTACCTCGATAGGGCGGCGGAGGCCGGCGTATCCGATGCAGGCTACGAGATACCGCCTGCCCCCGACCTCAGGCTCGATACGAGTCGCTACGATCTCGAGACCAACGCGCTCCAGATCGAGCAGCTGCTCGAGACCGCCGGCGTGATCCAAAGCGATAACCGGCCCGCCGGCGGCGAATTCGCCATTTGATGCTGCACGCGCCAGGGTATGCTTCGCACGGTGTCGTCGCTGGGAAAGCAGGGACTCATACCACCAGGGCGTTTACGCCCGTCTTCGCGAGCCACCAGGGCGTTTACGCCCGTCTTCGCGAGCTATGGCAGCTGATCGAGAGGACGCGGCGTATGGGTCCCGGCTGTTCGGCCGGGACGACATGGAATATGCATGGTGATAGGTTTCAACTCTCATTCCCTCACAATTCAGCCTGCTGGGTCGATCCATGCCTTCAAGCGACGCCACCGCTAAGGCGGCACAACACGACGAAGCCCACCGCCGCGGTCGTGGCCGGGTCTTCGATTCCATCACCGAGGCGATCGGCGACACGCCCCTGGTCCGCCTGCGGCGCCTGCCGGAGCAGCATGGGGTCAAGGCCGATATTCTGGCCAAGCTCGAATTCTTCAATCCCGCGGCCAGCGTCAAGGATCGCATCGGCGTCGCCATGATCAACGCCATGGAAGCGGCCGGCGTGATCGGGCCGCAGACCGTCCTGGTCGAGCCGACCTCGGGCAATACCGGCATCGCGCTCGCCTTCGTGGCCGCTTCGCGCGGCTATCGGCTGATCCTGGTGATGCCGGAATCGATGTCGATCGAGCGGCGCAAGATGCTGAAGCTGCTCGGCGCCGAGCTGCATCTGACGCCGGCCGCGCAAGGGATGCGCGGCGCCATCGCTAAGGCGGAGGAACTCCTGCGTCAGGACAAGAACGCCGTCATGCCGCAACAGTTCAAGCATCTCGCCAATCCGGAAATCCATCGGCGCACCACCGCCGAGGAAATCTGGAACGACACCAAAGGCGGGATCGACGTGTTCGTGGCCGGCGTCGGCACCGGCGGCACGATCACGGGCGTGGGCCAGGTGCTCAAGCCGCGAAAGCCGTCGCTGCGCGTGATCGCGGTCGAGCCGGAGGACAGCCCGGTCCTCTCTGGCGGGCAGGCAGGGCCGCACAAGATACAAGGCATCGGCGCGGGCTTTGTTCCGGATATCCTGGATCGCTCCGTCATCGACGAAGTGGTCACGGTCGGCAATCAGGCCGCCTTCGATACCGCCCGCGCGCTCGCGCGCCACGAGGGCATCCCGGGCGGCATTTCCTCAGGCGCCGCGGTCGCGGCCGCGCTCGAGGTCGGCAAGCGCCCGGCCATGGCGGGCAAGACCATCGTGGTCGTTGTTCCCTCCTTCGCGGAGCGTTATCTCTCGACCGCGTTATTCGACGGATTGTGAGCGAATCGGATAGTTGGTGAAGCCAGCGCCTCACATCGGTGCGCGACCGCAAACCCAGCGCTCACTCAAAGGGCCGTTAAAAGGGCCGTCCCATGGCCGCGCATCCCTTGGCTTATTGCCCGACTTGCAAGATCGTCTTTCCGATTGCGCCTCCGGCGGGCGGCACCGTCGTCTTCAAAAATTCCACGACGAGCTGCCCCAACGGGCACTTTGCGCGAATTCTCAACCCCGCCCACCAGAAATTCGAAGCCGAACTCCAAGCTGCCCTCGGAGTTCATCACCAGCCGGTTCGCAACCCAATTCTGGCACTGTGGGAAAAGCTGGGCCGTCGTGAGATCGCCGCCGAACAGGCGCAAGCGGAAGCGGAGAGGATCAAGCCCGGCCTGGGTTCGATTTTCAGCCCCGCAAGCTTTTCCGATCCGATCAAGAAGGCCATTCTCGAAGCGCTCATTGCCGACCTTGCCGCGGAATCCGGTCCCAACGAAGCGCCGCAAGTCGCCCAGCAAGACATCATCGCAAGTTCCGCTGCCCCGGAAGCCGAGGCGCCTCAGGAACCACCGCAGAAGCTCAAGGGCGGCAACCGCGCGTTCCAGCGAAGGCTGCGGCATCAACACCGCATGCTCATGAATCCGCGCAGCCGGTAGCAAAGAAGGCCTCAGCGCGTCGCGCAGAACGCGTCCCATAGGAAGATCGCGGGCGGCCCGAACACCGTGTCGAACAGATTGGCCATGCGCGAGGAAAGCCGGTCGGCGGGATCGA
>DATDGG010000233.1:0-8336 GCA_036522235.1 Xanthobacteraceae bacterium | reverse complement strand
GGACTTTGGCAATTTGACCGGGCAACCAACGAGTTTTGGGGGACCGAGCATTGCCGCGCGCTTTTCGGTTTGGAAAGCGATGTTCCGCTCACGCGAGACGCGTTCCTCACGGCGATCCACCCGGAAGATCGAGAGATTGCCATCTCCTCCGTTCGGGCGGGCTTGCGTGCGAATCAGTCCGCCATCACCGACGTTCGCGTGGTCCTGCCGGATCACAAAGAACGGTGGATTCGCATTCGGGCTCGTTCGCATCCTGATCATCGTGGCGATCCGAATCAACTGAGTGGGATTTTCGTCGACCTCACCGAACAGAAGGCTGCGGAGAGCGAAGCTGCCTTGCAACGCCAACAAGTGTCGCATCTGATGCGTGTTTCGGTGCTGGGCGAACTTTCCGGCGCAATCGCGCATGAGGTCAACCAGCCGCTCACCGCGATTTTGTCAAACGCCCAGTCGGCACTTTACCTGCTTACGCAGAATTCGCCGGACCTTGCCGAAGTTCGCGACGTTCTTGAGGATATTGTTCACGAGGACAATCGTGCCGGTGAGGTCATTCACCGGGTCCGTAACCTGCTCAAGAAGGGCGATAGGAAATTCGAGCCGATTGATGTCAATGATCTGGTGAGTTCAACGATTTCTCTGCTCAAAAGCGAGTCGATCAGCCGCAGGATCAACGTCAAAGTCGATCTTGCAAACGACCTGCCAGCGACGTTGGGCGATCCGGTTCAATTGCAGCAAGTTCTGCTTAACCTGCTTGTGAACGCGATGGACGCGATGGCTGCGACGCCCGTTGCGCAACGGCTCGTCGCGGTCTCCACGCACGCGGCGCCGACCGGAATTGTCGATGTCCTGGTGAAGGATCGCGGACCGGGCATCCGTCCGGTGGAGCAGGGCCGACTGTTCGAGCCGTTCTACACGACCAAGGACCAGGGTCTTGGCCTCGGATTGACCATCTGTTCAACCATTGTCCAGGCGCATGGCGGGACGCTTAAGCTGACGAATGGCGATGCCGGAGGTGCTGTTGCGAAGCTTTCGCTGCCGGCCGAGGAAATGCTCATGGCGGCCCAGTGACGGACAAGATGTTCACGGTGTTCATTGTCGATGACGACGCTGGCGTGCTGAAGGCCTTGTCGCGCCTCCTGCGAACCAGGGGCTACGATGTCCGGTCGTTCACGTCACCACAGGCATTCCTTGCGGACCACGATGCGTCGATTCCCGGTTGCGCCGTTTTAGACCTCGCCATGCCGGGTTTCGACGGCATCGCATTGCAGCGAGCGCTGACCGCAAGGGGATCTTCCCGGCCGGTCATCTTTGTCACCGGGAAGGGCAACATCCCCACGAGCGTACACGCCATGAAGGCGGGTGCTGTCGATTTTCTGACCAAGCCGGTGAACGCCAGGGACTTGCTGGGAGCCATAGCGCGAGCCGAGGAGCGGGATACCGCGTCTCGCCAAACCCAAGCCGAATTGGCGTCGATCGAGGCGAAGATCATGACTTTGACGCCGCGCGAACGCGAAGTGCTGTCCCACGTCGTCGCCGGGCAGCTCAACAAGCAGATTGCCGGGGATCTGGGAACGGTCGAAAAGACCATCAAGGTCCATCGCAGCCGGATGATGGAAAAGCTCGGGGTGCGCACGGTCGCGGATCTCGTGCGCATGGCGGAAAAGGCCGGCATTTCACAGTAAGCGCAGCGGCCACGCGGCGCTATTGGACGAAGGGCCAACTCGACAATCGCCCACGACGGACGCATTGCATGTCCATGGTGGAAGCGGCTGGTTGGATTGCCATCGTGGACGACGACCCGTTCGTGCTCAAGGGATTGGCACGGCTGTTGCGCGGGCGTGCGTTCAACGCGAAGACATTTGAATCAGCGGAAGAATTTCTCGCGGCATTGCCCGACGGTCCGCCGGAATGTCTGATCCTCGACCTGCAAATGCCGGATATGACGGGCCTCGAGCTTCAGCAGCACCTGGCGCGCATGGGTATCCGGATTCCCACCATCATCATTACCGCACATGGTGATATGGAAGTCCGCAAGCGTTGCGAAGCTGCCGGCGCCATCGCCTATCTGCTGAAGCCCGTCCAGGACACGACGCTTTTCGCCGCAATCGACATGGCAAGAAATCGTGCGGACCGATAAGGCAAAGCATATTCGTTCAATTGTTTGGCGCCGGTTTAGCCGTTGCGGCCAAGAAAAGCCATCCGTGTCTACGCCTTTGCGCCGGCCGGCGCTGCGGCCAGGTCCCGCCGGCCCGGCAGCCACATCCCGGCGATGGCTCCCACGAATGACAGGGCGGCAGAGACGCCGATCGCGGCGGCGAACCCGGTGCTGAATGTCTCAGGGGAGGCGGCGCCGCCACTTTCGGCGAATGCCGTGACGGCAACGGCGATCCCGAACACCGCGCCCAGATAGCGCAACATGTTGAAGGTACCGGACGCCTTGCCGACCTCTGGTGCGGCGACCGAGCTCAAGATGGCGTTCTGCGCCGCCGGCATGGCCATCGAGACGCCGGCTCCGGCGAGGATCAGGGGCGCGACCAGCCTGCCATAGGCGAGATCGGGTGCTGCCGTCAGCGCGATCCAGGCAAGGCCCGCGGCCTGCAGGAGGATTCCCAGCACCACCAGTGGCCGCTCGCCGGTGCGGTTGACCAGGGCGCCGCCGATCGGAGCAAAGACAAACAGCGTGGCGGTCCAGGGCAGCAGCCGCACCCCGGCGGCGAGCGGCCCGTGGCCCTGCGCGACCTGCAGGAACTGAGGCAGGAAGAACAGGACGGCATACATCGACGCATAGAACAGGAAGCTCGCCGCGACGCCGGCCGCGAAGGCGCGGGAGCGGAAGAAGCGCATCGGCACCATCGGGTCGCGCGCGCGCAATTCCCAGGCCACGAAAGCGACCGCAAGCACGAATCCGGCCGCCAGCATCGCGACCACCTCGGGGCTCTTCCAGCCCGCATGGTTCACCCGCATCAGCCCGGACACCACGGCGAGCGCCGCGCCGGTCACCAGCGCGAGCCCCCGCATGTCGGGACGCGCGCTCGGCCCGAAGCTCTCGGGGATGCGGGCGAGCGCCAGCGGAATGACGATGAGGCCGATCGGGATGTTGATCCAGAAAATCCACTGCCAGGCGAGGCCGCCGGCGATCGCGCCGCCGGCGGCGGGGCCGGCAATGAGCGCGAGCCCGCTGACGCTGCTGAATATCCCCAGCGCCTTGCCGCGTTCTTCGCGCGGAAACGCCGTGCTCAGCAGCGTCATCGCGAGCGGCATCACCAGCGCGGCGCCGGCGCCCTGGGCGGCGCGGGCAGCGATCAGCCAAGTGGCGCTGTTCGCAAGCGCGCAGGCGGCCGATGCCGCGACGAACAGCCCGAGGCCGAGCGCGAACATGCGGGCGCGGCCGAAGCGGTCGCCGAGCACCGCACCCGTGAGCAACAGCACCGCGAAGCTCAGGTTGTAGGCGTTCACCGTCCACTCCAGCGCCTCGATCGAGGCGCCGAGATCCCGACCGATCGTGCTGAGCGCGGTCGTCACCACCAGCGCGTCGAGAAAGATCATGAACGACGCCAGGGAGGCGAGCGTGAGAACCCAGGTCTTGGTCCTCTGTTCGTTGCGGGCTTGCATGGTTTCTCTCCGCTCTCTCCGGCTTGTGTGGGCGTTCCTCAGGCTGCCTTCGGCTTGCGGCCGACCGCGCTCGCGCTCACGGGTGCGGTCCGCGCCCAGGCGTCGGTCTTGCGCATGCGCTCCACATAGGCGTTGAGGTTCGGATAAGGCGTCCAGTCGAACGGAACCGCCGCCTTGTAGGGTTCGAGCGCGATCATCGCGTAGTCGGCGATCGTGATGCCGTCGCCGACCAAATAGCGGCGGTCCGCGAGATGGCGCTCGAGCACCGGCGCGAATCGTGCCAGGTCGGCTTTTGCGGTCTCGACCAGCGCGTCATTGGTCGTCCCCAGGCCGTAGCGCGGCTTGACCACCGTCTCGAGGGCAAGCGTCCCCAGCGCGCGGTTGAAGTGCGCCAGCTCCCAGCACTGCCAGCGCACGACGTCGGCGCGCATCTGCGGGTCGCGCGGGAACAGGGCATCGTCGCCCGCTTTGTCGGCGAGGTACTGCATGATGGCAGCCGATTCCCAGAGCACGAACGCGCCGTCGACCAGGGTCGGAACCTTGGCATTGGGATTGAGCACGAGGTAATCGGGCGTGCGTAGCCCGCCGTCGAAAACGTCGTGATGTTCGATCTCCACCGTGAGGCCTAGATGGTTGATGAGGGCCTCCACCTTGCGGCCGTTGGGTGAACCGACGAATGTGTGCAGCTTCATAAGGGTGCTCCTTTCGGGGCTTAGGCGATCCGCCGCCGGCCCGCACCCTCAAGACGAATCGGGAGGGCCAAAAGATTCTCCGGAAAATCGCTTTTTGCCCGAATCCTTTGGCGGCTGCCGGACGTCTTGTGAGCAGGAACCATCGGATGCCCGGAGAGTGGCGGCGCACCGCGATGGGATATGCTTTCTGAACGGCCGGCGGATCGGGATATCGAGAGGTCGCATGAGCGCAACTGTCAGCGGCACAGCGCAAGCGCGCGCAGATTTCGA
This sequence comes from Xanthobacteraceae bacterium, assembly GCA_036522235.1. GTDB lineage: Bacteria > Pseudomonadota > Alphaproteobacteria > Rhizobiales > Xanthobacteraceae > VAZQ01. The sequence goes on along the minus strand of DATDGG010000233.1, from coordinate 3,762 downwards.
GCGGGCGCTCGCGGAGCTGCGGCCGAAGCTGCATCGCTATTGCGCGCGCATGACCGGCTCGGTCATCGATGGCGAAGACGTGGTCCAGGAAGCGCTCTTGAAGGCGAGCGAGGCAATCGGGCAGGCGGAATCGATCGCCCATCTCGAGGGGTGGCTGTTTCGCATCACCCACAATGCGGCATTGGATTTTCTGCGGCGCCGTGCCCGGCAGGAGGCCATCCGCTCGGACCAGGACCCGGACATGATCGTCGACCCTCAAGTCCCCACCGATGACCGTCAGATCGCGACCGCGAGCCTGCGGACCTTCATGCGCCTACCGGTGGCGCAGCGCAGCAGCGTCATCCTCATGGATGTGCTCGGCTACTCGCTGGCTGAGGTCGGTGAGGTGATCGGCGGCAGCATTGCGGCCGTCAAGGCCGCGCTGCATCGCGGCCGCGCGCGCTTGCGCGAGTTGGCGCAGGAGCCGGAGGACCTTCCCTTGCCGGTCCTGGCGGAGCCCGAGCGTTCGCGTCTCGCCGCCTATGTCGACCGATTCAACGCGCGCGACTTCGACGCCATCCGCAACATGCTCGCCGACGAGGTGCGGCTCGATCTCGTGGCGCGCAAGCAAGCGAGCGGCCGGCGCGAGGTGGGCGCGTACTTTCACAATTACGGCCTGGTCCACGACTGGCATCTGGCGCTGGGGCTGGTGGACGGGCAACCGGCGGTGCTGGTGCGCGATCCCGGCGATCCATCGGGGGCGCCGTTGTACTTTGTCCTGCTGGAGTGGACCGGCGACCGGATCGGCCATATTCGCGATTTTCGTTATGCGCGCTACGCGACCGAAGGGGCGGAGCTGCATGCGCTCGGCTGAGGGGAGGGGCAACTTGCGCACCGGCTTCAACTAAGCGGTTGCGGTCACCGCTCGGCGGGTCCCCATTTGACGCGACTGTGCAAATCAGTGTATTCGGGAAATTGAAACTGACGAATTGCGCCCGATCTGCATCGATCAATGATTGCGGATCGAAGTATCGATGCGGCGCGTGCAGGCCCGCCCAACCTCGTGCCTGTTGACGATGCGGACTCGCGCGGGCGTTCGTCCAGTCGCTATAACCGCGGTTATTTGTAGATTCATTGTTTTTTCAATGCGGAGCGATGCGATCGGTGCTCGACGCATCCGCCCACCTGTTTTCGTGTTCCCAGAAGCAACACGAAATTCGCCTTGGGCTAAACGGCCTTGCGTAGCGGCGGAGCAGAGCAGCGGGAGCTGATCGATACATTGACGTAGCCGCGTTCCCGTGCGAATCGGGTGCAGAGCTCATTGGGACGCCAGCGCGATATGCTCCATCGCCAGCCACTCTCGAACGTTGCTCGGGGCTGGACCAGTCCCGGCAAGCCGACGACCCGCGCCAGCGCTCTACCTCAGTCCAGGGCGGGGACTGACGGCGTGAGTGATCGAGCAAGGGGCGCGGGTGATCTCGAATGATGATGCGCATCACTATTGCTGGCGACATCGGCAGCGGCAAGACCACCATCGCTCGAATTGTGGGAGAAAAACTTGGGGTGAAACCTCTCTCTACGGGAGGAATTCAACGTCAGCTTGCAGCGGCTAGAGGCGTTGACACCATTACCCTGAATCTTCTGGCCGAAGAGGATCCCTCGATCGATGCTGCAATCGACGGGCATCTGCGTTCGCTTCCCGAGGGTCCGTTGGTGGTGGAGTCACGAATGGCTTGGCGCTTCGTCCCGGACACGCTCAAGGTGTTTTTATACGTCGTGTCCGAGGCTGCCGCGGAGCGCATTGTTTCCGCGTCGCGCGGCGATGAAGTGTATTCGCACCAGCAACATGCGCTTCGCGCCATAGACGCTCGTCGCATGAGCGAGATCAAACGCTTCTCCAAATACTACGCCGTAAATATCGCGGACTTGAGGAATTACGATCTGGTGGTCGATACGACCCATGCGACGCCGCGTCTGGTCGCTGACAAGATACTCAGTCAGGAAGCTGTTCCCGCCGCCACCGATATATGGCTCAGTCCGCTGGATCTCGTGCCAACGCAAAGCGTAGCTGGTCTGCAGGAAGCCCGAGCTCTGGATCTCATGCACGAAATCCGCAAGAGCGGCTTCGATCATATGCCGCCCATTTCGGTCTTGTATGTCGACCATGTATTTTACATAGCGGATGGCCACGCTCGGGCCGTTGCAGCCGTACGAAGCGGAGTGGCGCTTCTTCCCGCAGTCTTGGTGGCAGCAGACGGAGAGCAATACCGTCCAGGCGTGACGGCGGAAGGCTATGTCAAGGATGCGGTATCAAATAGTCTGATTTACGATTGGGAGAACGCCGTCGGCGTGAAGTACAAGTACCCCATCCAAGCGGATGCGCGGCCAAAGCGCTAAATCGACGTAGTGCGCTCGCTCCGCGGTTGTGCTATTGTTGCCTTCCCGTTTGCCACCCACGCAACACCGGCCATGCCTGCTCCTCGTCTGCTTGCAATCGCTCTTGCGGCGCTCGTCTCCACCATTGCGGGCGTCGCGTCCGTCACCGCCCAAACGACCTCGGTGCCCGCCAAGACGGCGTCGCCTGCGCCCAGTCCGGAGGCGATGCCGGACATCGAGTTTTATCTGGCGCGGGGCGAGGCGAACGCATGTGGGCGGGGCTGCAGCGAGTGGATCGTCGCGGAGGGTAAGATCGATGGCGGCGCCGCTCAGCGCCTTCGCCGCCTGCTGGCGAAGCTCGGACGCACGCGCCCGCCGATCTACTTCCATTCGCCGGGAGGTTCGATAACCGGCGCGCTCGAGCTCGGGCGGTTGATTCGCAATCAGAAGCTCGTGGCCAGCGTCGCGCATACGGTTCCCTTGAATTGCAATCAGGACAAGGCGCCTGAAAAATCATGCGAGGCGCAGAAGCGCTCCGGGCAGGAGCTCGAGTCGGAAATCGACCCGCTCGTCGCCATGTGCAATTCGGCATGCGTCTATGCGCTGGCGGGCGGCACCGTCCGCCTTGTCCCGCCGCGGGTGAAGCTTGGTATTCACGACGTCGGATTTGACCCGGCCAAGACGCCGCCGCGCGCCCGGCTCGGCGACGCGAAGCGGGCAGCCCATGAGCTCATTCAGGAATACTTGCGCGAGATGGGCATCGACGACGCGCTGTTCAGGGCGGCTTCCTCCATTCCGTTCGAGTCGAAGAAGTTTCTTGATCGGGATGAAGTCGTGCGGTTTGGAATAGATCGGAGAGAGTTCAGTGAAACAGGGTGGCAGTCCGTCGACAAGCCTGCACCAACGGTGATCAAGAGATTTTTTGCGCGCACCGACAGCGACCAGCACAGATATGTTGACGGCTTCGTGAGCGTGAACTGCGCAGTCGGGCAAACAATCCGCCTGTCAGTTGCGCGGGAGCGCGTTATCTCCGAAACCTCGGCCGCGGCGCCGCGCCCCCTCGGCATCAGCGTGAACGGTCAACGCGTCGAGCTGCGCGACCAACTGGCGTCACAGGACCTCGATATACATTGGACCTGGTTGTCGGCGAGCACGTTCGAGGCGGCCGGCGACGGTACAACAATCGAGCTACCGCGGACGGACCTCGCGCGAGCCGATGCAGCGGCCGGCGGCGTCGTGTTGAGCATGGCCGGATTTTCGGCGGAGTACGCGAAATTGCGGAAGAGTTGCGATGGTCAAGCCGGCAATGCCACAGCTGCGGTACTGCCGGCAAAGCCGGTTCCCTATCTCGATGCCAAATCTCTCGGGACGCTGCCGCCGCCAGCGATTGTGGGGCGGGCGGGCACG
>DATDGG010000232.1:0-5989 GCA_036522235.1 Xanthobacteraceae bacterium | reverse complement strand
GGCTACCGCTCGGTCGCCGCTATCGTGGGGCACGATGCGGGCTCCCCGGTCGCCTCATGGGCGGCGCTGACCCGGCCCGACATGTTCCCCGCGGTGGTGATGCTGAGCTCGCCGTTCCAGGGCGCGCCGTCGATGCCGTTCAACACCGCCAACGGCGCCGCGCTGCCGCGTCCGGCCCCGACCGATGACGAGATCGATGCGCAGCTCGCCGCGCTGCCGCGTCCGCGCAAATACTACCAGAACTATCAGCGCAAGCCCGGCGCTAATGAGGACATGCTGCATGCCCCGCAGGGCTTGCACGATTTCTTCCGTGCCTATTACCACTACAAGAGCGCCGACTGGAAAGGCAACAAGCCGCATCCCCTCAAGGCGCGGACCGCCGAGGAGCTGGCGCAGATCCCGACCTATTACGTGATGGATCTCGACAAGGGCATGGCGGCGACGGTCGCGGCCGAGATGCCGTCGGCGGCCGAGATCGCGGCCTGCAAATGGCTGACCGATGCCGAGGTCGACGTCTATGTGACCGAGTACGGCCGTACGGGGTTCAACGGCGCCCTGCAGGGCTATCGGGTGCGGCGCGGCTCCGACCCCAAGAGCGTCGCGGAGCTGCGTACCTTCTCGGGCCGCACCATCGACGTGCCGTCGATGTTCATCGGCGGCAAGAGCGACTGGGGCGTCTACCAGACCCCGGGCGCCGCCGAGAACATGCGCGAGCGCGACTGCACCCGGATGGTGGGCTTTCATCTGGTGGACGGCGCCGGCCACTGGGTGCAGCAGGAGCAGCCCGAGGAAGTGAGCCGCTTGCTCCTCGGCTTCTTGCAGGAGCACGGAGTTCGCAAGCTCTGAAGCCCAAACTCTGACCCCTATGCGCGCCGGGCAACCTTTATGAGGCTTCCGCGTCGAAGATTTCTTCAACTCGTGGCGGGTGCCGCCGCGCTGCCGGCCGCGCCGCGGATTGCCCGGGCGCAGGCCTATCCGGCGCGGCCGGTGCGCATCCTGGTCGGCGGTCCTCCGGGCGGCACGCTCGACATCCTGGCGCGGCTCTTGGGGCAATGGCTGTCGGAGCGGCTCGGCCAGGCCTTCGTGATCGAGAACCGGCCGGGCGGCGCCGGCAACAATGTGGCGACCGAAGCGGTCGTGCGGGCGCCGGCGGACGGCTACACCCTGCTCCTGGTCGCGGTGTCGAACGCCGTCAACACGGCGCTGTTCGAGAAGCTCAACTACAACTTCCTGCGCGACGTCGCCGCGGTCGCGAGCTTCGTGCGCGTGCCGCTGGTCATGGAGGTGGGCCTGTCGGTTCCGGCCAGGACGATCCCCGAATTCATCGCCTATGCGAAGGCCAATCCCGGCAAGGTCGCCATGGCCTCGCCCGGCAACGGAACATCCCCGCATGTGGCGGGCGAGCTGTTCAAGCAGATGACCGGCGTCGATCTGGTGCACGTGCCCTATCGCGGGTCGCCGCCCGCGCTCACCGATATGCTGGGCGGGCAGGTGCAGGTCATGTTCGACCTGATGCCGTCCTCGATCGAGCTGGTGCGCGCCGGCAAGCTGCGCGCGCTGGCGGTGACCACCGCGGCGCGCTCGCAGGCGCTGCCAAATGTCCCGACCGTGGGCGAGTTCGTGCCTGGCTACGAGGCGAGCACCTGGCAGGGCCTGGGCGCACCCAAGGGCACGCCGGCCGAGGTGGTCGAGCGGCTCAACCGGGAGATCAATGCGGGTCTCGCCGATGCGAGGATCAAGGCGCGGCTCGCCGAAACCGGCGCCGAGCCCTTCATCGGCTCGCCCGCCGACTTCGCCAAGTTCATGGCGGAGGAAACCGAGAAATGGGCCAAGGTGGTGAAGCTCGCCGGCATCAAGGCGGAGTGAGCAAGGCGAGCAGGCCCTTCAGCAATTGAGTCGGGCTCGGCGGGCAGCCGCGGATATGCAGGTCGACCGGCACCACTTCGTGGACCCCGCCGGTCACCGCATAGCTTCCCGCAAAGATGCCGCCGTCCGCCGCGCAATCGCCGACCGCGACCACCCATTTGGGATCAGGCGTCGCGTCATAGGTCCGCCGCAGCGCCTCGCGCATGTTCTTGGTCACGGGTCCGGTGACCAACAGCACGTCGGCATGGCGCGGCGAGGCGACAAAGCGCAGCCCGAAGCGCTCCAGGTCGTAGAACGCGTTGTTGAGCGCATGGATTTCGAGCTCGCAGCCATTGCAGGAGCCGGCATCGACCTCGCGGATCGACAGGCTGCGGCCGAGCCGCCTGCGCGCCGCGCGCTCGACATTTGCGGCAAGCTCGGCCAGCGCGGCGTCGTCCGCGGCCGGCGCGGCTTCGGTGAGCGGGCGGTTCACCAGGCTTTCGAACAGGATTCTGCGCATCTACGTCCTACCCATCGACAACCTGTAGGGTGGGCAACGCGCCAATGCCGAAGCGTCCAACAACGTCGCATGGCGTGCCGGCGCGTTGCCCACGCGCCGAGCATGCGGCCCAAGCAGATGGGCAAAATTGCGCGACGCCGCGCGATCATGATCGCCGTGCCGGGCAATTTTGCCCACCCTACAGTGATCGGCTTCCATCACAGATCATGTCCCGAATAGGAGCAGTTGAACGATTTGTTGCAGAGTGGAAAATCCGCCACGATGTTTCCTTCGATGACGGCTTCCAGCAACGGCCATTGAAACCACGACGGGTCGCGCAGATGGCAGCGCGCGATGCGGCCACCTGGGTCGAGGCGAAGCCAGACCAGGATATCGCCGCGGAAGCCCTCGGCGAGGCCGAGCCCTTCGGTTGCTTCGGCATCCGCGGTCTTGGGGTCGACGCGCAGCGGACCTTCCGGCAATTCGAACAGAATTTGCTCGACCAAGCTGATGCTCTGCTCGATCTCGCGGATTCGGAGCCAGACGCGCGCATTGACGTCGCCGGCCTCGAGCACCGGCACATCGAAGGTGAGCTGGTCGTAAGGTGGAAAGGCGAGCGCGCGGCGCACATCGAAGGCGCGGCCGCAGGCGCGGCCCACATAGCCGCCGGCCCCGAACCGGCGCGCCAGCGCGGGCTTGAGAATTCCGGTGGTGACGGTGCGGTCCTGCAGCGATGCGGTATTGTCATAGAGCTCGATCAGCTGGGGAAAGATACGCCTGATCTCGGTGACCAGATCGCGCAACTCCGGGGCGCCGGCAGGCGCAAGATCGACCGCGACGCCGCCCGGCACGATGCAGTCCATCATCAAGCGGTGACCGAAGCCCGCGCCGGCAGCCCGCAAAGTCCGCTCGCGCAAGATGCCGCATTGGGCATGCATGATAGAGAACGACGCATCGTTGCAGATGGCGCCGAAATCGCCGAAATGATTGGCGAGGCGCTCGAGCTCCGCCATCAAGGCCCGCAGCCAAGCGGCGCGCGGCGGCGGCGCGATGCCGAGCGCCGCCTCGGCCGCATGCGCAAACGCGAGCGCATACGCAACCGTGCTGTCGCCCGAGATTCGCCCGGCCAGGCGCGCCCCGCGCGCGAGGTCGGCGCCCCCCATGAGGGATTCGATCCCTTTGTGGACATAGCCGAGGCGTTCTTCGAGACGCACCACCGTCTCGCCATCGGCGGTGAATCGGAAATGGCCGGGCTCGATGATCCCGGCATGCACCGGCCCGACCGGAATCTGGTGCAGGCTCTCGCCTTCGGCGGGCAGAAAGGTATAGGGCGGCAAAGCCGGCGGCGCATCGCCGCGGGCGCCGAGCGGGTGCCGCATGTCCCAGCGGCCGTGATCGAGCCAAGGGCGTTGATCCGGCAGGCCCACGGCTTCGAGCCCATTGAGGTCGCGGATCGTCCGCTCCAGCCGAATGGCCGGCGGATGCAGCGCGCCGACCGAGGGGAAGCGTCCGTCGGCGCAGGCGAGCGTCAGAATGCCGATATCGAGCGCCTCTTCGTCAAGCACCACCATGTTGACGGTGTCGCCGTCGCCCCACAGGCCCAGCAGGATCAACTGGCCTTCGGCAAGGCTGCGGCGCGCTGCTTCCCAAGCTTCCGGGCCGACGATCGCGCGCGGCCAGGGACGGCGCGCCTCGATGTGGAAGCCTGCAAGGAGCGGCTCAATGCGAGATGCCGTCATCGCGCGTTCCTCTGATCTATCCCAGAAGCTTGGCGACGTTCTGGAACCAGATCACCAGCTGCGGCGGCAGGTAGACGCCGGCCATGAACACCAGCCCCAGATGGGCGAACATCGGCACGTAGGACGCCTGCGCGGGTGCGCTCGTTCCGCGCGTCTCGCCGAACGCGATGCCGTTGAGGCGCAGGAACAGCGCCGAGAGGCCCACCAGCAATCCGACGACCAGCGGTACCGCCAGCAGCGGCTCGCGCGCAAAGGTCGAGCTCACGATGAGAAACTCGCTCATGAAAATGCCGAGCGGAGGCAGGCCTGCGATCGCCACCACGCCGAGCACCAGTCCCCAGCCGAGCACCGGATCGCTCTGCGTGAGCCCGCCCATATCGGCGATCTTCTGGGTGCCTTTGACCTGGGCGATGTGGCCGACCGCGTAGAAGATCGCCGACTTGGTCAGCGAATGCATGGTCATGTGCAACAGGCCGGCGAAGTTGGCGAGCGGTCCGCCCATGCCGAACGCAAAGGTGATGATCCCCATATGCTCGATCGACGAATAGGCGAACATGCGTTTGATGTCGCGCCGCCGGAACAGCATGAAGGCCGCAAAGACGAGCGAGATCAGCCCGAGCGTCACCATCAGGGGGCCGGGCGCGAGGGCGGCCGGGTTGACGGCGAGCAGCATCTTGAAGCGCAGCAGCGCGTAGAGCGCGACATTGAGCAACAGACCCGACAGCACTGCCGAGATCGGGGTCGGGCCTTCCGCATGGGCGTCGGGCAGCCAGGCATGCAGCGGCGCGAGCCCGACCTTGGTGCCGTAGCCGAGCAGCAGGAACACGAAGGCGACGTTGAGCAGCGCCGGATCGAAGGCCTCCGCATGCGCCACCAGGGTGGTCCACACCATGGCGTCGAGCCCTTCGCCGACCACCGGGCGCGCCGCCATATAGACCAGGATGGTACCGAACAGCGCCAGCGCAATGCCGACGCTGCCGAGGATGAAATATTTCCACGCCGCCTCGAGCGCCTCGTGGGTGCGGTAGATGCCGACCATCATCACGGTGGTCAGGGTGGCGATCTCGATCGCGACCCACATCAGCCCGATATTGTTGGCGACCAGCGCCAGGTTCATCGCAAACATCAGAACCTGGTACATGGCGTGATAGAAGCGGACGTGCGTCGGGGTCAGCCTGCCGATCTCGATCTCGTGGCCGATATAGCTGGCGCTGAACACGCTGGTGGTGAAGCCGACGAAGGTGGTGAGCACGATGAAGACATTGTTGAGATCGTCGACCAGGAGATAAGGGCCGCTCGGCGGGCGCAGGAAGAACAGCGACAGCGCCGACAGAAAGCTCGCGAACGCAGCCAGCACATTGAGCCGCGAGGTGAGCCGGTAGCCGGGCAGGGCAGCCAGCACGGCCGCCGCCAGGATCGGGATCAGCAGGACCGCGGTCAGCGCATCGAACCAACGCATCATTGGCGCTCTCCACGGAAACGGTCGAGCGCCTGCATGTCGACCGAATCGAAGCGCTCGCGGATGCGGAACAGGAAAATGCCGATCACGATGAAGGCGATCAGGATGGAGAAGGCGATGCTGATCTCGACCACGAGCGGCATGCCCTTGGCGCCGGTCGCGGCCAAGACGAGGCCGTTCTCCAGCGACATGAAGCCGACCACCTGGCTCACCGCATTGCGCCGCGTCACCATCATCAGCAGGCCGAGCAGCACCACCGACAGCGCGAACGCCAGGTCCTCGCGCGCGAGCGGATCGGCCTCGGCGGTGACCCGCAGCATCACCACCATCGACAGTGCGACCAGCGCGATGCCGAGCAGCATTGCGGGGCCGACACCTACCACCTTCTCGATCTCGCGGTGGATGCCGAGCTGCACGATGATCCGGTGCAGCACCACCGGAATGATG
>DATDGG010000231.1:0-14089 GCA_036522235.1 Xanthobacteraceae bacterium | reverse complement strand
GAACTCGCGATATTCCTGGGAGAGCTCGTGCGAGGCCGAGACGAAGATGCCGGGATGGTCGGCCTCCAGGATCGCCTGCGCGCGCGCTTCGTGGTCGGGCCTGGCGTAGCAATTGAGGAACAGGATGGCGCAGGCCTCGATTCCGAGCTGGCTGAGCCGCTCGCCCAGGCGTGCGATCTCGCTCTCGTCGAGCGGGGTGTCGATCTCGCCATCGGCCAGGACCCGCTCCGCGACCTCGAACCGCAGCGCGCGCTCGATGAGCGGCACGTGCTTGCCGAAGAACAGATTATAGGCGTCCGGCCGGTTGATGCGGCCGATCTCGTAGATGTCGCGAAAGCCCCGCGTGATGATGAGCGCGGTGCGCGCGCCAGTGCGCTCCAGCACGGTGTTGATGGCGACCGTCGAGCCATGCAGGAACAAGCCCGCCGCCGCGTAGCCGCTGCCGGCCTTGGCGACGCCGGCGCTGATGCCGTCGACCAGGCGGGACGGCGTCGACAGCACCTTGCCGAAAGTAAGCTTGCCGGAGCGGTCATCGAAGACCGCGATATCCGTGAACGTGCCCCCGATATCGGCCGCGAGCCTGAGGCCGGGCCGCGTTGCGGCGACACGCCGCGCCGTGACGGCACGCAATGCTGATCTTTGTGCCATGCACTGGCCCGGGAGGTGTTGTCATTTTCGGCGACAGGCGCCTTGACGGATCAATCTACTTATAGCCAAAAGGGCTCAAGTCCAATTAATCCGAAACCCGTTGCCCGGCCGGTCAGGTGAACCGCGGCGCGCACCACGACGGGACGCCGGGGAGGAACTGCGTGCTCGTCGTTGCGATCGATATCGGCGGAACGTTCACGGATCTCATCGGCTTCGACGAGGCCAAGGGCGCCTTCGTGCAGGCCAAGAGCCTGACCACCCCGGCCCACCTGGTCCAGGGCATCATCGATTGCTTGAACAAAAGTGGGCTCAAATCAGCCGCCATCGACGAGCTCATTCACGGCTCGACCATCGCCATCAACACCTTGATCGAGCGCAAGGGCGCCCTGACCGGCTTGATCGTGACGCGCGGCACCCGCGACGTGTACATCATCGGCCGCGGCAACCGGCCGGAGGCCTACAATCTCCTGTTCCACAAGCACCGCCCGCTGGTGTCGCGCCGCCTCACCCTGGAAGCCGAGGAACGCGTGCTCGCCTCCGGCGAGGTGCATGCGCCACTGCGGCGCGAGAGCGTCGAGGACGCCTGCCGGGCGTTGGCCGAGGCCGGCGCCGAGTCGGTCGCCGTGTGCTTTCTGCACTCCTATTCCAATCCCGAGCACGAGCGCCGCGCCGGCGAGATCGTCCGCAGCGTTCTGCCCGACGCATACGTCTCGCTGTCGCACGAAATCCTGCGCGAATATCGCGAGTTCGAGCGCATCTCCACCACCGTGGTGAACGCCTATATCGGTCCCAAGGTCGGCGGCTATGTGCGCAGCCTCAAATCGAGCCTCGGCGAGATCGGGTTTCGCGGCGACCTGTCGATCATGCGCTCCAATGGCGGCGTGATGACGCCGGAATTCGCCACCGAGTGCCCGGTCGCCATGATGGAATCCGGGCCCGTGGGCGGCATCATCGCGTCCGCGCAGGTCGGTCTCGCGCTCGGCTTCAAGAACGTCATCTCCTTCGACATGGGCGGCACCACCGCCAAGGCGAGCCTGGTGCGCGACGGCGAGGCGACCTTGGCGCCCGGCTATTATGTGGGCGGCTATGCGGGCGGCCATCCGGTCATGCTGCCCATGATCGACGTGGTCGAGGTCGGGGCCGGCGGCGGCTCGATCGCCTGGATCGACGAGATCGGGGCCCTCAAGGTCGGGCCGCAAAGCGCGGGCGCCGATCCGGGCCCGATCTGCTACCGCGGCGGCGGCACCGAGCCGACCATCACGGATGCCAATGTGGTGCTCGGCCGCCTCGACCCGGACAATTTTCTCGGCGGCCAGATGCAGCTCGACGCGCAGGCCGCCGCGCGCGGCATCGCCGAGAAGATCGCAACTCCCCTCAAGATGGACACGGTCGCGGCCGCGCAGGCGATCGTCGAGATCGCGATCTCGAAAATGTCGCTGGCGGTGCGCGAAGTGTCGGTCGCCAAGGGCTACGACCCGCGCGACTTCGCGCTGGTGGCCTCGGGCGGCGCCGGTCCCCTGCACGTGATCGCGATCGCGCGCGAGTTGCACATCCCGACCGTGGTGGTTCCGCTCTTCCCGTCGCACTTTTCGGCGCTCGGCATGCTGCTGGCGGACGAACGCCACGATTTCACCCGCACCCATTTCGCCGATCTCGCCGCCATCGATCTGGCGGAGCTCGTCAACGTGTACGAGGAGATGCGCCAGCAGGCGCGCGCGAGCCTGCGCCACGGCCGCGGCGCGCAGGAGCAGATCCAACTCGACCTGCGCTATGTGGGCCAGGAGTTCACCCTGTCGGTGCCGGTCACCCTCCGGCAATTGCAGGCCGGCGACCGCAAGGGCGTCCGCAAGGCCTTCGATGCGCTCTACGAGCACCGCTATGCGCACCATTCGCCCGACGAGCCGGTCGAGATGGTCAATATGCGGCTCGGCATCGTCGGCAAGCGCGCGAAGCTGAAGTTCCCGCGTCTCGGCAAAGGGCGCGCCGCCACCGCCGCGCTGCACCGCGAGGTCTACTTCGCGGATGCCAAGAAGCCGGTGCGCTGCCCGCTCTATCAACGCGACAGCCTCAAGGCGGGGATGCGCATTGTCGGTCCCGCCCTCATCCAGGAGCACGGCACCACCACGGTGCTGTTCCGGAACGACGATTGCAGGGTGATGCCGTCGGGCGAGCTGATCATCAGGATTGGAGGCGCGTGATGGCGCAGGCCAGGAAGAAGGCGGCCGGCAACGGTGCGGCGCGCAGAAACGCAAAGCGCAAAGCCCCGGCCCGCAAGGCGCTCGATCCGGTCACGCTCGAGGTCATCCGCAACGCGCTTCCGGCCGTCGCCAACGAGATGGCGGTCGATCTGCAGCGCACGTCCTACAACATGATGATCTACGAGGTGCGCGACTTCTGCACCGCCTTGATCGATACGCAGGGCCAGCTGATCTCGCAGAATGTCGGCGGCGTCTCGCACTTTGTGGCCGATCTCGGCGTCATCATCACGGACGGCATGAAGCGCTACGGTGCCAAGGGCTTCGCGCCCGGCGACGTGATCATCACCAATCATCAGGCGGTCGCCGGCCAGCACCTCAACAACATCGTCATCTACATGCCCTATTTCTATCGGGGCGAGCTGTTGATGTTCTCCATGGTGCGGGCGCATTGGATCGACGTGGGCGGCAGCTCGACCGGGTTCGGGGCCGGCCCCCAGGTGGTCGATCCCTGGTTCGAGGGCCTGCAGCTCGACCAGCTCAAAATCTATCGGGCCGGCGTGCTCGACGAGACGCTCTACCGCGTGCTCAAGGACAACATCCGGTTTCCGGAATCCTCGCTCGGCGACATGAAATCGCAGATGGCGGCGTGTCGGCTGGCGGCACGGCGCATGGACGAGCTGTTCGACAAATACCGTAAGGACACCATCCTGGCCGCCATCGGCCGCATTTTCGACGAGACCGAGACCAAGTGCCGCAACGTGGTGTCGCAGCTTCCTGACGGGGTCTACGAGGCGGCCGCCGCCATGGACGACGACGGCGTCCTCAAGGGCGAGCCGGTCCCGATCCGAGTCAAGGTGACGATCCACAAGGGCGAGATGGTGATCGATCTGTCGGGCTGCTCGGCCGAGCGCAAGGCAGCGATCAATTCGCGCACGCTCGCCGGCGCCCGCGTCGCCTACAAGGCGCTGACCGGGCCGCTCGATCCCGTCAATGAAGGCTCGTTCCGGGCCCTGAAGGTGATCATCCCGGACGGCAACATCATGATGGCGCGCTTCCCGGCCCCGATGGCGGGCTGGAGCATCATCGTGCCCACGGTGGTCGACACCATCGTCAAGGCCCTGTCGCAGGCGATGCGCGACCGGGTGCCGGCCGGACATCATGGCCTGCTCGGCGGCTCGGTGGTGTTCTTCGGCGTGCATCCCAAGAGCAAGCGCCGCTTCGTGGTGCAGAGCATCGAGGGCGGCGGCTGGGGCGGGCGGCCGACCGAGGACGGCGAATCGGCGACCGTCTCGGTGTGCCAGGGCGACGTGCGCAACGGCTCGATCGAAGGCATCGAGCTCAAATGCCCGGTCCTCGTGGAGAGCCGCGCGCTGCGCCAGGATTCCTGCGGCGCCGGCAAATATCGCGGCGGGCTCGGCATCGACGTGCGGGTGCGCAACCTGGTCGAGGGCCGCTGGAATTTCGAGCAGGCGCGGCGGCTCGACTGCCCGCCCTGGGGCCTGTGGGGCGGCTCAGCCGGCGAGGCCGGCGGCTACCTGCTGCGGCTGCCGGGCGAGAACGAGTTCAAGACCAAGGTCGGGGCCCACATTCCGGTGCCGCTCCACGCCGAGGCGGTCGTGCGCACCGGCGGCGGCGGCGGCTGGGGCGATCCGTTGGAGCGCGATCCCGAGCTGATCCGTTCCGACGTACGCGAGGAACTTGTGTCGCAGCTGGCGGCGCGCGAGCGTTACGGGGTGGCGTTCCACGGCGACCTGACGGTCGACCAGGAGGCTACCCGGAAGCTGCGGGATTTGATGCGGTCGCGGCGCAAGGCGAGCTAGAAGGCGTGGGCGCGGCAATTCGACCGGCATCGGCCTAATGCTGAGGCATTTCTGCTCAAGAACGAGTAGAAGAAGAACGGCGCAGCGGGAGCGGAAACGTGTCGGACGAGGTGGCGGTTCGGATTCGGGGCGTTTCCCATCAGTTCGGCGAGCAGGGCGGCAGCCGCTATGTGCGCGCGCTGCTCGACACCACGCTCGACATCCGGCGCGGCGAGCTCATGTGCCTGATCGGGCCGAGCGGCTGCGGCAAGAGCACGCTGCTCAGCATCATGGGCGGATTGATGGAGCCGGCGTCCGGCACCGTCGAGGTCGGCAACCTGCCGGTACGCGGGCCGATGCCGCAGGAGATCGCGTTTGTGTTCCAGGAGAACGCGCTGTTCCCGTGGAGCACGGTGATCGAGAACGTGAAGCTCGGCATGATGTTTCAGGGCGTGCGCAAAGCCGAGCGGGAGAAGCGCGCGCAACAATGCCTGGCCGCCGTTGGGCTCGCGGATTTTGCCGACTATTATCCGGGCCAGCTTTCCGGCGGCATGCGGCAGCGTGCGGCGCTGGCGCGCGCCTTGAGCCTGGAGACCGGCATCCTGCTCATGGACGAACCGTTCGGCGCGCTCGACGAGCAGACCCGCATGGTGCTGGGCGAGGATCTCTCGGTGCTGCTGTCGCGCACCGACAAGACCATCGTGTTCGTGACCCACAGCCTGGGCGAGGCGGTGTTCCTGGCCGATCGCGTGGCGGTGTTCTCGGCGCGCCCCGGCACCATCAAGGAGATCATCGAGATCGACGAGCCGCATCCGCGCAAGCCGGATTTCATGACCTCGGAAAAATTCACCCGGATTCGCAACCAGCTCTATTCGTTGCTGCACGACGAAATCCGCAAGGCGGTCTCCGAATCGGCGGTGCGTGCCGATGCCGCCGCCAAATCGCGAGCAAAGCCGTGACGCCGCGCGCCGCCCCGGACCGCAGCCGCTGGGCGAGCCGCGCCGTGCAGGCGCTGTTCCTGGTCGTCGTGATCTCGTTCTGGTATTTCGCGACCGCCTCGGGCCACATCAGCCCGATCCTGCTGCCGGATCCGCGTGCGGTGCTGAGCGAGCTCATCGACGTGCTCAAGACCGGCGAATTCGTCGACGACCTCGTCGTCACCTTGACCGAGCTCGCGGTCGCGTTCACGATCTCGACCGTGCTCGGCGTCGTCACCGGCTATTTGATCAGCCGCTCGCCCTATCTGATCAAGGTGTTCGAGCCGCTGTTGGCCGGGGCCTATGCGATCCCGATCATCCTGTTCCTGCCGCTCTACATTCTGCTGTTCGGCCTTGGGCCGGCGTCGAAATTCGCGCTCGGCGCGACCATCAGCTTCTTTCCGATCGCGATGAATACCATTGCGGGCTTCGGGTATGTGGACCAGATCTTCATCACCTCGGCCCGCTCGATGGGGGCGTCAAACTTTCAGCTGTTCCGATGGGTGCTGCTGCCGGCGGCCTTTCCGGTCATCGTGACCGGCTTGCGGATGGGCTTCACCGTGGCGCTGCTGGCGATCCTCGGCAGCGAGACCATCGCATCGCTCAAAGGCCTCGGGCACCACATCGTCCATCTCTCCGAATCGATGGATATGGCGCGCATGTTTGCCTACATCACCTTCGCGGTCGCCATCGCGGCCTTTCTCAACGCGGTTGTGTCGAAGCTCGAGGAGAAGGGGAAAAGCTGAAGATGGCGCATGCGCCCGCGATCGAGAACACGGATGCGGCGCCTGTTGCCGCGCGCCGCCCGTTTTGGCGGCGCGGGCAGGCGTTCATGCTGGCGCGGCCTGGTCTCGCCCGGTTCGGCGTCATCGCGATCCTGTTCGGGGTCTGGGAGATCGGGGCGCGCTTCTATATCGACCGGATGTTCCTGAGCCCGCCCTCGACCGTGTTCAGCAGCCTCTACCTGGTGTTTTTGACGCCCGGCGTCCCGGCTGCGCTGCGCATCACGTTCTTCGAGCTGTCGATCGCCTTCGTGCTGGCGATTTTGATCGGGGTGACGGTCGGGCTCACGGTGGGGCTCAGCCGCTTTGCCCACAAGAGCTTCATGCCGATCATCCTGCTGCTCTACGGCACGCCGCAGATCACCATCCTGCCCCTGTTCATCCTCTATTTCGGCATCGGGCCGGCATCGAAGATCGCCTTCGGGGTCACCCATGGGATGTTTCCCATCATGGTCACGGTGGTCGCCGGGGTGCAGAACATCAAGCCGATCCTGCTCACCAGCGCGAAATCCATGGGCGCCAATCGTTGGCAGATTTTCCGCTGGGTGATCTTTCCGCACATGATTCCGAGCTTCTTCTCCGGCATGCGGCTCGCCATGACGGGCGTGCTGCTCGGCGTGCTGCTGGCCGAGCTCTACGTGTCGACCACCGGCATCGGCTATTTCACCACGCTGTTCACCCAGAACTTCGATCCGACCAAGCTCTTGGGCCTCATCAGCATGCTCGCCGCCATGGCGATCGCCTTGAACGAGCTGGTGCGGCGCGCCGAGACGAGGTTCAGCCGCTGGCGCTCGGGTTGATCGGCTCGATTGAACGCGGCGCCGCTGCGCCCCGCTGAAAAATCAAAGGAAGACCTGATGCCCAAGCTACGTTTGACTGTTGCGTGCGGCGACTACGACACCGTCAAGGCCCTCAAGGAGGGCAGCGTCGAGGCCGGCGGCCTCGAGCTCATCTTCCTGACCGATATGGGCCCGCGCGAGCGCCATTGGCGGCTCGCCCGCAAGATGGAATTCGACGTCTGCGAGGAGAATGTCGGCGCCTATTTCATGGCGCGCGACCGCGGCGATCCGGTGACCGCCATCCCGGTGTTCCTGCATCGACGCTTTCGGCACGGCTTCGTGTTCATCAACACCGATGCCGGCATCACGTCACCCAAGGACCTGATCGGCAAGCGGGTCGGCGGCACCAATTTCCAGCCGGCCGGCAATATCTGGATGCGCGGCATCCTGGAGGAGCACTACGGCGTGCCGCACCGGGAGATCACCTGGATCGTCGACCGCAGCGAGGACGTGCCGTTCACGCCACCGAGCGGCCTGCGCATCGAGATGAAGATCTCGGCCAAGTCGCTCAGCGACATGCTGGCGGACGGTGACCTGCCGGCCATGATCTCGCCCACCATCCCGCGCCCGCTCGCCCAGGGCGACAAGCGCGTGGCGCGCCTGTTTCCCAACTACAAGCAGATCGAGATAGATTATTTCCGCTCGACCGGCATTTTCCCGATCATGCACGTGACGACCATCAAGCAGGAGATCGTCGACAAATATCCGTGGGTGACCACGAACCTGGTCAAGGCCTTCGAGCAGGCGAAGCTCGCGGCCTATCGCCGGGTCGCCAATCCGCGCATGGTTCCGCTCGCCTGGGTCAGAACCGCGGTGGAGGAGCAGGAAGAGATTCTCGGGCGCGACCCGTGGGTCTATGGCCTCACGGGCGCCAATCGAAAAAATCTCGAGACCATCCAGCGCTACACGCATCAGCAGGGCATGATCAGCAAGCTCTCGCCCCTCGACGAGCTGTTCGACGACACCGATCTCGGCGATTCTGTCGGGTCGGAGGAGGTGTGATCCTTCGAGACGCGGCCTTCGGCCGCTCCTCAGGATGAGGATGCGCGATCGTGGTTTCCGGCAACAGTCACAGTCCTCATGGTGAGGAGCCGCGCATCGCGCGGCGTCTCGAACCATGGCGGCGGAAACGAAGATGAATTTTCAGGAGCGCCTCGCTGACATTTGCGCCCGCATGCGGGACGAGAAGCTTGCGCTTCTGCTTGCCCTGCATGACGGTGCCCATTTTATCGAAAAGCCCAATCCCGTGATGGTGCTTGCGGGCTTCAAGGCGATCGGCGCGTCGGCTGCCGTGCTGCGCCCCGATGGCGCGTGCCAGCTGATCGTGACGCCGTCTTGGGATGCCCAGCGCGCGGCCGAATTCTGCCCACAGGCCGGCGTGGTCGGCACCGATGATCTCGTGGCAGCCCTGATCTCTTCGCTCGGCCCCGAAGCTCGCGCGGTGATCGGCACGGCCGGGCTTTCCGCAATGCCCTCGGGGCTTGCGGGCGCGATCAGCGCGGCGCTTCCGGGCGCGCGGGCGGCCGACAGGGTCGTGTTCGATGCGGCGCGCACCAAGACCACCGAGGAGATCGCCTTTGCGCGCGAGGCGGTACGCATCGCCGAGCTCGGCTATGCGCAACTGCTGGAGATCGCGCGGCCCGGTATGAGCGAGGACGCGCTCGCGCTGAAACTCAAGACCTACATGAAGGGCCTCGGCGCCGAGGACAATTTTCTGCTGCTGTGCGCCGGCCCGCATAATCGTGCGGTCCAGCCTTCGACCGGCCGCAAGCTTGCGCAAGGCGACATCGTGCTCGCTGAGATCACCCCGAGCGTTCGGGGCCAGCTCACGCAAATCTGCCGCACCGTGGTGATCGGAGATCCCTCGCCGGAGCTGCGCAGCAAATACGAGCTGGTGGTGCGGGCGATGAACCAAGGCATCGCGGCCGCGCGTCCGGGCGTTGCCATGTTGGAGGTTTGCCGGGCCATCAACGTGGTGCTGGAAGCGCAGGGCTATGGCGAATACTGCCACCCGCCGCATATCCGGCGCCGCGGGCACGGGCTCGGCTTCGCCTCGACCCGGCCGGGCGATGTCAGCCTCGACAACGCGACCGTGCTCGAGCCCGGCATGCTGTTCATGATCCATCCCAACCAGTATCTGCCCGAGACCGGTTATCTTTTGTGCGGGGAGCCCGTGGTGATGACCGCAAGCGGCGCCGAGGTGCTGACGCGCGAGCAGTCTTCGCTTGGCGTCGTGGGCGAAAAGGCGTGACCGCGATGCTGACGATGCAGCCCACTTTACTGATCGGGCCGTCCGACTGGGACGCGGAACGGATGCCGCGCCAGGAATTTGCACGCCGCATCGATGTGCTCTGGCAGCATGAAAGCGAAGCCTCGCGCGCGATCGTGTTCGGCAACCGCCACCATCATGGCGAGCTCGCCTATCTCACCAACTTCGTCCCCAAGCTCGAGCCCGCGGTGGCGCTGCTGTCGCGCAGCGGCGCGCACCGGTTGTTCGTCGGCAGCCCGAACATGATCGGCGCCGCGCGGCCGCTGACCTTCATCGAGAATGTGTCGCCCATACAGGACATGGCCGGCGTCATCGCGCGCGACCCGCAGCGCTCCCTCATCATCGGGGCCGACTACATGCCGGCGACGTTCCGGCAGGCCGTCACCGAGGCGATTGGCGCCAGCGCGCCGGCAGCGGACGCGACCGCGAATGTGTGGTCGCGGATGCGTGGCAAGTCGCGCCACGAGCTCGATGCGATCGATGCGGCTGTCAAGACGACCGGCGTGGCCCGCAAGGCGATGCGCGAAGCCTTGATATCGGGTGCCGGCGTCACGAAGGTTATCCTGGCGGGCGAGGCCGCCGCCATTGCGGCCGGGGCGCAGGACGTGCGCACGCTGTTCAGCCTCGACGGCGGCCGGACGCTGCGGCCGTTTTTTGTTTCGGTCGAGCAGGCGGCCGATCCGCTGATGGCCTATCTGGCGGTGCGCCGATTCAACTATTGGAGTGAATGCTTCCCCTTGTTCAGGACGCGGGCCGAGCCGAGTCGGCTCTATGAGCAAGCATGGGAGGCGATGAAGTCGGCCCTGTCGGCGATCAAGGCCGGCGTCGCCACGCATGACATCGCGCAGCAGATCGCCGCCGCGTTGGCGCCCTATCAGGTCCATCCGATGATCGCACGTGCGTTTGCGCAACGCATGGGCCTGGCGCTCGACGAGCCTTCTCGTACGGATATCGGCGCGTCCTTCGAGGCAGGCGAGGTCTACTCGCTCCGCATCGGCGCCGTGGACGGATCGAGCGGAGGCATGATTTGCTCAGGCATGATCCACGTCACAGCCGACGGCGTTGAGCGATTCGACGATGGGCAGTCGTAGCCCGGATGGAGCGCAAGCGAAATCCGGGACCGCCGCCCCTGCATTCCGCTGACGCTTCATGCGGGCCACGGGACCGCGCGTCAGCTCACTGCCAGCGGCGCCAGTGCGTCGATGTCGGTGACCACGTCGATCACCGCCGGACGGTCGGCCGCGAGCGCCTGCGCGAGCGCCGGAGCGATCTCGCCGGGCTTCTCGACCCGGATGCCGAGCGCGCCCATGTCCTGCGCCAGGCGCGCGAAGTCGACCTTGTTGTAGGTCCATAGCTCGCGCGCTTGCTCGGTCTGCTGGCCCCCATAGGCGCGGTCGAAGCCACGCTTGGATTGGTTGCCGCCGCTGTTGTTGTTGACGACCGTCACCGCATTCATCTTCCAGCGCACTGCCGTTTCGACCTCGGCGATGTGGTACCAGAACCCGGCATCGCCCGTGAAAGTGACGACCGGGCGCTCCGGCGCCGCGCATTTGGCGCCGAGCCCGGCCGGGAACGCCCAGCCGAGATGCCCGGCGCTGCGCAGATAGCTCTGCCGCGGGCTTTTGAGATCGAACATGCCGCCCATCCACATGCCGGCATGCCCGGTATCCACCACCACGATGGCGTCGTCGGGCAGGTGGCGCGTGAGCTCGCGGCAGATGCGCTCGGGGCGGATCGGCACCGCGTCGGAATCGAGCGCTGGCGCATATTTCGCGCCCCACTCCTTGCAGATCGCCTGCGCCTCGGCGACCCAGGCTTTGCGTCGCGCCGCGCTGCCGCGGTCGGCATGCTCCAGCATGCGGGCGAGCGTGACCTTGGCGTCGCCGTTGAGCGCCGCGCGCAGCGGATAGTTGCGGCCGATCGCCTCCGCCTCGATATCGATCTGGATGGCGGGCGTGCCGATCGGCGGCACCGCCCAGAAATGCGTGGTCATGCCGCCGGTCTCGGTGCCGACGAAGCAGACGAGGTCGGCGCGGTTGACCACCCGGTTGGCGCTTTCGCGCGAATAGCTGCCGACGACGCCGACCGCAAGCGGATGATTGCCCGGGATCGTGTCCTTGCCGTTGAGCGAAGTTGCGACCGGAATCTGCAACGCCTCCGCCAGTCCCACGAGCTCGGCCGCCGCGCCCGAGGCGCGCACGCCGCCGCCCGCGATCAGCACCGGCCGCTCGGCCTCCTGCAGCAGCGCGAGCGCCGCCAGGATGCTGGCGTGGTCGGGCTCCGGGCGGAACGGCGGCACGCGGGCGAAGCGCGGCTCGATCAGCGGCTCGAGCTCCGCCTCCTCGGCGTCGACCTGGCCTTCATTGCCGCGGAACTGCAGATGCACCGGGCCCGGGCAGCCCGAGACCGCGACCCGGAAAGCCTGGCGGATCATGTCGGGAAAGCGCGCCACGTCGTCGACCGTGGCATTGAGCTTGGTCACCGGCTCGAACGCCGGGACGTCGTCGATCTCCTGATAGACCTTGCGGAACTTGGTCTTGGGCTCGCGTCCGCCGGTGAACGCGATCACCGGCGAATGGGCGAGCCAGGCGTCGCGCAGCCCGGCCGCCAGATTGAGCGCGCCGATCACCTGCGCCATGCAGATGCCGGGCTTGCCGGAGGCGCGCGCATAGCCGTCCGCCATATAGGCGGCGGATTTTTCGCCATGCGTATGAATGCGCGCGATGGAGCTGCGCCGTTCGAGCTCCGCAAACGTTCGCCGCAACACGGCCGGCACCATGAACAGATGGGTGACCCCGTAGGCCTTGAGCATCTCCGCCAGGCATTCGGCGCCGGCCATTTTTCGATTGTGTCCGAGCATGGATGAAATGGTCCCCTGCAATTGCCCGCCCCGCCTATCGCATATTGGGCTTGGTGATGCTAAGTAATTGTTTGGCTCAGGAGATGGGCAAGATGAACCTGAACACACCCGCTCCGCCCTTGTCGGGAACCATGGACGTTGACGAGTTCATGGCTTTCCTGGAAACGCGGCCGGACGAGGAACACTGGGAGCTGATCGAGGGTGTTGCCGTGATGATGGCGCCGCCGAGTTATGCGCACCAGCGGATCGTGAGCAATCTGTGTCAGCTTCTTAATAGTGCTTTTACTGCACGGCAGCTCGATCTGTTTGCGTATTTTGACGCCGGTGTTCGCTCGCCGGGCGTGCGGAACTTTCAGCCAGAACCGGACGTGGTGGTCGTGCCCGGCGTCGCTGGTTACGATCTTTACTCCGAGCGATTTCAACTGGTCGCTGAGGTCCTGTCGCCGACGAACCGGCGCCTGGAGATCGACCTGAAGCTGCGCCGCTATCGCGAGGCGCCCGACAATCTCTATGCGGTCGTGATCGAGCCGCGCGAATTTCGCGTGGAGATTTATGCCAAGCGCGTTAATTGGCAGCCCGCGATCCTGACCAAGCCCGACGATCCGATCGAAATGCCGGAGTTCGGGTTGCGCTGTCGCGTTGCCGATCTCTACGTCGGCACGCCGCTCGATCCGCAGCGTGCCAAGTCGTAGAAACACCCGTCACTTGATCGCCAGCGGATTGATCGGCGAGCCGACCGCGCCGGTGATTGGCAGCGCGGGCGCCACGAACATGAACTCGTAGACCTTGTCGGCGGCGCAGTCCTCGGCCAGGTCCTTGAGGTAGAAGATCTCGCCCATGGTCATGCCCATCATCGGGATGGTGATCCAGTGCCAGGGCTGGTTGATGCCGGGCTCGGTCTCGTTCGGCCGCACCTCGCAGCCCCAGGTGTCGCTGGCGAGCGCCGCGAGCTCGGTGCGTGCCACCCATTCCAGCGTCTCGAACGCAAAGCCCGGCGCGTCGCCGCCCGGATAGCCGTCCCAACTGCCGGCCTTGAGGCAGCGCTCCATCTGGCCGGTGCGCACCACCACATAGTCGCCACGCCGGACGCTCACGCCCTGCGCCTTGGCGGTCGCGTCGAGGTCGGCGCAGGTGATGCCGTAGCCGTCCTCGAGGCATTCCTTGCCGAGCGCGCGCGCCACATCGAGGAACACGCCGCGGCCGACCATCTTGCTCTTGGTCTTCTCGATGCCGCATTTCTGCGCGCCGTTCGAGGTGACCTCGCGGCAGTCGTAGCCGTTCCACATGGAGTTCTCATAGAACACATGGCCGAGGCCGTCCCACTGGGTGCCACATTGGAGCGGCATGGTGACCATATCGTCGGCGGCGCGGATGCCGCGCTTGTCGAGCACGCCCGCATAGGCGTCGGTGCCGGTGCGCAGCATGGTGTGGATCGGATTGGTGCGGCCCATGGCCGGGTAGGTGCTCTTGGCGCCCTGCGGGCCGGTATGGTCGAAATTGAGTGCGAGCGAGATCACCTTGCCTTTGCGCACCAGCCGCGCCGCCGCGATGATGTCGTCGGGGGTCGTGTAGTTCAGGGTCCCGATCTCGTCCTGCGGCCCCCATTTGCCCCAGTTCTTGTATTTCTCCGCGGCCTCGCGAAGGTCCTGGCGGGTCAGTTTCTTGTTCGACATTTGATCTCCTTCCAGCGGCTGCTACGGGCGCGACCGCGTCCCCC
>DATDGG010000230.1:0-7188 GCA_036522235.1 Xanthobacteraceae bacterium | reverse complement strand
GGCGGGCTTGATCCCGAGCTCAAGACCTGGATCGTCGATACGGCGCGGCGCTTCTACCGGGATCGCTCCAGGAATGTCGCGCTCTTGCGCGGCGTCTGCGCGGAGCTCGGCTGCGTCAGCGCGGCGGACATCGTGGCCAAGGTCGCCAGGCAATGCAGCCGCGCGCCGGATCAAACGCTCGAGATCGCCATCCAGCGCTCGTTGCGCGAGCTCATCATGCCGGTGATCGGCTGCGACGCGCGCTGCGCCATGCAGCTCGGCGTGCAGTAGCGGCTGCATCCGGCGTCGCCGGCGATCAGTTCGCGGGCTCGCGGGTCGAGGACGCGCTCAGCGTCATCAAGGCGCGGCCGAGGTCGGCGCTCATGCCGGGCGACAGCGTGAAGGCGAGCGCGGTCTCGCCGATATCCAGCTGGAGCACGATTTCGCCGTCCGTCCTCGGTCTCGCCGAGCCCGACCGAATCGAGATGCAGCGGAAACGTCGGCCGGTCATCGCCTGGGCGTGGTCGCCGCGCGCCGGCCTTGCCGCTCAGCATGAGCAACAGCACCACCAGCGGCTGAACGTCGCTGGGCGCCAAAAAGAAGTCCTGCGGCTCGTCGACCGCCTCGGCCTCGAGGCGCAGGTGGACACGGCCGAGCGCCGGATTCCAGTCTCCCGACACATAGCGGACGACCCTCGATTCACTCATTTTGCCTCTCGGTTTCTCGCATATTGCCCGACGTTATATCTGGTAGTATATAGCGAGAGATCGCCAGGCTTGGGAAGCCCCATGCTCGCCGCGGAGGGAAGCGCCAGGATCACGCGCATTTGATGCCCGGCATCGGTAACGGCCAGACGCCTCAGCGCGTATTTCCGACAGGACCAGCGCGGTGTCCGACAAGAAACCGGCGGCATCAAACCGGGACCAGCGAGGAGACAGCATCATGATGACACGACGGCTTCTCTTGACCACAAGCGCAATCGGCTCAGCCGCCGCGGCCGCGGCGTTCTGGTGGAGCGGCGCGCCGCCCGCCGAGGGAGCTTCCGCGGAAGGCGCGTTCGAGGTCACCCATGCCGACGCCGAATGGCGCAAGCTGCTCAACGCCAACCAATATGCGGTGCTGCGGCAAAGCGCGACCGAGCACCCCTTCACCAGCGAGCTCTTGCATGAGAAGCGGCGCGGCAATTTTGTCTGCGCGGGCTGCGATCTCGATCTCTTCGCGTCGAGCACCAAGTTCGACAGCGGCACCGGTTGGCCGAGCTTCTGGGCGCCGCTCGACAAGGCGGTCGGAACGCAGAAGGATACTTCGTTCGGCATGGTGCGGACGGCCGTGCATTGCAGCCGCTGCGGCGGACATCTCGGCCACCTCTTCGACGACGGCCCGAAACCGACCGGGCTGCGCTATTGCATCAATGGCGTCGCGCTGACCTTCAAGCCTGCCACGGCCTGACGCCGAGAGACCGACATATGATCCTGTTCGTTCTCGCCTATCTGGGCGGCTTTCTGACGATCGTCAGTCCCTGCATCCTGCCGGTTCTGCCCTTTGTGTTTGCGCGGGCGGACCGGCCGTTCGTGCGCAGCGGGCTGCCGATGCTGCTCGGCATGGCGGTGACCTTCGCGGCGGTCGCCACCTTGGCGGCGGTGGCCGGCGGCTGGGCGGTCGCGGCGAACCAGTACGGGCGGGCGGCGGCGCTCACGCTTCTCGCCCTGTTCGGCGTCATGCTGCTGTTTCCCGGCCTCGCCGATCGGCTGGCCCGGCCGTTCGTCGCGCTCGGGGCGCGGCTGTCGGACTCCGCCGGGCAGAATGAAGCTGCGCGCGTGGCGGTGCTGCCCTCGCTGATGCTTGGCGTCGCCACCGGTCTCTTATGGGCGCCCTGCGCCGGGCCGATCCTCGGCCTCATCCTGACCGGCGCAGCGCTGCGTGGCGCCAATGCCGAGACCTCGCTGCTGCTGCTGACCTTCGCGGCGGGCGCCGCGACATCGCTCGCGCTCGCGCTGCTGGTCGGCGGGCGCGTCTTCGCGGCCATGAAGCGCTCGCTCGGGTTCGGCGAATGGATCCGCCGCGGATTGGGGCTCGCGGTGCTGGCCGGCGTCGCCGCCATCGCGCTCGGACTCGACACCGGGTTCCTGACGCGCATCTCGTTCGAAAGCACGGCCGCGCTCGAAGAGAAGCTGCTGGAGGGGCTGCGGCCGTCAAATACGGAGGGGACGCCCTCCGTGGTCATGAACGGCGGACCCGCCATGATGTCGGGCAATCCCGCGATGATGGGCCCGGGCCCGGGCATGATGATGAAGGGCGCGCCATCGGGCTCGGGCCAGGCCGCGGGCCAAAACCTGCCGGTCGAGGGGGCGCTGCCGCCGCTCAAGGGTGCGACCGAATGGCTGAATTCGCCGGAGCTGACGCAGGAGGGACTCAAGGGCAAGGTCGTCCTGATCGACTTCTGGACCTATTCCTGCATCAATTGCCTGCGCGCCATTCCGTATGTCCGGGCCTGGGCGGAGAAATACAAGGATCAGGGCCTGGTCGTGATCGGCGTGCACACGCCTGAATTCGCGTTCGAGAAGGACGTCAACAATGTGCGCCGCGCCGTGTCCGATCTGAAGATTGGATATCCGGTCGCCGTCGACGACGACTACGCGATCTGGCGCAGCTTCTCCAATCAGTATTGGCCGGCCCATTATTTCATCGACGCGCGCGGCCAGATTCGCCATCACCATTTCGGCGAGGGCGAATATGATGAATCCGAGCGCGTCATCCAGCAATTGCTGGCGGAGGCCGGCAGCGCCGGCGTCGCGTCCGACCTGGTGGCAGTGAATGCGTCCGGGGTGGAGGCCGCTTCGGACGTCAGCGACGTCAGGTCGCCGGAGACCTATGTGGGTTACAGCCGGGCGGAAAATTTCGTGTCGCCCGGCGGCGCCGTCGAGAACGCGCGCCACGCCTATGCTCCGGGAACGCCGCGGCTCAACGAATGGAGCCTGTCAGGGGATTGGACCATCGAGGCCGAGACCGCCGTTCTCGACCATGAAGGCGGCAGCATCGTCTACCGCTTCCATGCGCGCGACCTGCATCTCGTCTTGGGCGCGGCGGCCGACGGCAAGCCGGTGCGGTTTCGCGTGACCGTGGACGGCGCGCCGCCCGGTGAAGGTCACGGCGCCGATGTCGCGCCCGACGGCTCCGGCACCGTCACCGACTATCGCCTCTACCAGCTCATCCGGCAGACCGGCCCCATCGGGGATCATACATTCGAGATCAAGTTCCTCGATCCCGGCGTCCGCGCCTTTGCGTTTACTTTCGGCTGATGGAGAGATCAAACATGACCGCATCTGTCTCTCGCGATCGCGCGTGCAAGGCTTCCATCTCGGCCCGGCGCCTGTTGCTGGCCGCCGCCGTGACCGGCCTGGCCTTGCTCTCGCCCTCGCAAGGACGTGCCGCGGAACCTGCAGTCACCATCCCCCCACCGGCGCTCGACGAGCCGCTCGTGCCGGGCGGCGAAACCGAGGCCGCGGTCCTCGCCGGCGGCTGTTTCTGGGGCGTGCAGGGCGTATTCCAGCACGTGAAAGGCGTGATCAGCGCGGTTTCGGGCTATGCGGGCGGCGACAAGGCGACCGCGCATTATGGAATCGTCGGCACCGGAGCCACCGGCCACGCCGAGTCCGTGCGCATCGTGTTCGACCCCCGCCAGATCAGCTACGGCCGCATCCTCCAGATCTACTTCTCGGTCGCGCACGACCCGACGCAGCTCAACCGCCAGGGACCGGACAGCGGCACGCAGTATCGCTCCGCCATCTTCACGCAAGGCACCGAGCAGGCCAAGGTCGCCAAGGCCTATATCGCCCAGCTCAATCAGGCCCGCGTCTTCGATGCCGCGATCGTCACCAAAATCTCGCAGCTCAACGGCTTCTACCCGGCCGAGGACTACCATCAGAACTATCTGACGCTGCACCCCGACAGCCCCTATATCGAGTTCAACGACCTGCCGAAGATCGAAAGCCTCCGACAAATTTTTCCCGACCGATACCGCGCCGACCCGGTGTTGGTGGCCACCTCCGCGCCGTCGAACTAGCGCGGTTTCAACAAGACCGAAGGCGTGGCGTGCAGGACTACACATCCCTTCCGCCGTCGACCTCCAGCACCACGCCGGTGACGAACTCGGCCTCGTCGGAGGCGAGGTAGAGGCAGCCGTTGGCGATGTCGCGCGGTTTCGACATGCGGCCGAGCGGGATGGTGGCGACGAATTTGGCGCGGTTCTGCGGCGTGTCCGGCAGCCCCATGAAGGATTCGAGCAGGCCGGTTTCACCGATCACCGGCGCCACGCAATTGACCCGTATCTTGTCGGGCGCGAGCTCGGCCGCCATCGAGCGCGACAGCACGTGCACGGCGCCCTTGGAGCCGTTGTACCAGGTGAGGCCCGGGCGCGGCCGGATCCCAGCGGTCGATCCGATATTGATGATCACGCCGCCGCCCTGCCGGCGCATCGCCGGCACCACGGCGAGCGTCATGTGATAGATCGATTTCACGTTGACGGCATAGACTTTGTCGAACTCGGCCTCGCCGACCTCGAGCAACGGGCGGTTGCGATGGGTCCAGCCGGCATTGTTGACCACGATGTGGAGAACGCCGTGGCGCGCGAGGGTCGCCTCGACCGCCGCGGTGACGTCGCGGGCGCTGGTGACGTCGCCGGCGATCGCCAACGCTTCAGGCCCGATCGCGGCGGCAACCGCCTGCGCGCCGGGCCCGTTGAGGTCGAACAGCACCACCTTGGCGCCCTCGCGCGCGAAGGTGCGCGCGATCTCGGCACCGAAGCCCGATGCCGCGCCGGTCACCAGCGCGACCTTGTTGGCCAGTCTCATTAACTTGCTCCGTGTCACCGCCGGGCTCGTCCCGGCGGTCTCGCTTAGGAAGTCATGCGCCATCCTCAGCGAGATGGCCGGAACAAGTCCGGCCATGACAATGGAGGTGTGTCAAGCGGATCAAATGACGGAATCAGATCATCAGATACGCGATCCAGCGGGCGCAGCTGACCACCGTGATCCAGCCGATGAGCGAGATCGCGCCGGCAAGCCGGGCGGAAAGCGGGATGGCCGCGGTGCGGTCCCATTTGGCGATGCCGGGATACACGAACAGGCGAAACGCCAGCATGTTGAGGCCGATCAGCAGCAGCACCGCGATCTTCATCAGAAACGCGAAGTTCGCCGAATAAGCGCGGGCCTGGCTCATGAACAGGAGGATGCCGGTCGCCGCCGCCACCACGAACGCCACCCAGGTCAGCGGAATGACGTCGCGGTAGAGGTCGCTGACCGCGGAGTCGCGCGAGAGCAGGCCGATGAGGCGCAGATCGACGATGGTGATCATGCCGAACACGAAGGTGGTGGCGGTGACGTGAACCATCTCGAGCGCCGAGAAGCCAAAAAGGCCATGCGAGACCATCATCGCCAGCGGCGTGCTTTCCAGCCAGAACAGGAATTCCTTCAGCACCTTCGCTCCCCACTCCCCCTCCCGTTCCCTCCCCCGCTTGCGGGGGAGGGTTAGGGTGGGGGTATCACTGCATCATGCGCGTCATCATGGTGGCGAACCAGCGCCCGCGCCCGGCGAGCGTCACCCCGACCCACAGGACGAGCGTAAGGGTTGCGAGCAGGCTCGCGAGCTTATGGTGGCTCGGATCGGCCTCCGGTGCCTCGCCGCCCGGGCGCATCGCGAACAGCAGCGCGACCGTCGCCGCGATGGCGGCCGCCATGGTCCACATCTTCACCTGGAAGGCGAGGTCGGCCAGCGCCCGCCGCGGCGTGTAGAAGATGAGCAGGATTCCGCTCACGGTCAGCACAACAAGCCCACCCCAGATCCACGGCTGGAAGCGGCGCGCCATGGCGATGGTGGCCTGCGAGCGCGAGATTCCCCACACCCGCATGCCCATCATCACCACCGCGCCCAGGATGATCCCGTTGGCCAGGATATGAACGACCTGCAGCCAGGGCACGAGCCAATTGAGCTGGCGCAGCGCCCGGCCGATGGGCAGGCTTGTCAGCCACGTGGCCAGATCGAGCATGCCGGTTCTCAAAGCCCCCCAGCTTGTAGCCCGGATAAGGGCGTTCACGCCCGTCTTCGACGGGCTATGGAGCGTAGCGCAATGCGGGAAGGGCGCTCCCGGATTTCGCCTCGCTCTATCCGGGCTACGCGAGCGCCGCCTCTTGCGCCCCACGCGCCTTGCTTGCCGCCGGGTCGCGCAACCCCAGAATGCGCCGGGCGTTGCCGTAGAAGAGCTTTTCCTTCTGCTCTTTGGTCAGCTCGATCTCTTCCAGCAATTGGAGCGCGGTCGCCGGGTCCCAGCACGGATAGTCGGTGCCGTACATGACGTTGTCGATGCCGAAATACTCGATCGCGAACTTCATGCCGGGCACGTGCGGCGAAACCGTATCGGTATACATGCGCTTGATGTAGGTGCTTGCGGGCTGCGGCAGAAGCGCCGCCTTGGTGTTCTTGTCCATGCGGCCGGATTGATAGGGCAGCGCGCCGCCGGTATGCGACATGACGATCTTGAGCCCAGGATGGCGCTCCATGATGCCGGAGAGGATCAGCCTGGAAGCTGCGGCGCTCACCTCGATGACGCGGCCGAGGCTCAGATGGAGCGCGCCGTTATAGCCTTCGAGCAGCTCCTCGAACACCGCATCGGTCGGGTGTAGGAACAGCGGCACGCCGAGTTCCTCGACCCGGTCATAGAAGGGCTCGAGGCGCGGGTGATCGATGCGCGGGTCGCTGCCGACGCTGCCCGGCAGGTTGGCG
Organism: Xanthobacteraceae bacterium; assembly: GCA_036522235.1. Taxonomy (GTDB): domain Bacteria; phylum Pseudomonadota; class Alphaproteobacteria; order Rhizobiales; family Xanthobacteraceae; genus VAZQ01. Next base: position 432 of record DATDGG010000230.1, on the reverse strand, counting down.
CCCATCAGGCCGAGCTTGTTGATCGCGTGATCGAGCACCTCGATGGCGATCCTGGTATCGACCAGGGGCACGGCGGCGCTCGCCCACAGCCGGCCCGGATGCTTGCGCTGCGCGCCGGCCATTTCCTCGTTCCACAAGGTGGCGACGTCGCGTCCTTCCTCGGGCGCGAGATCGGAGAAGGCGACCGAGAGCGGCCCGATGGAGCAGACCACGTCCACCTGATGGCCGAGGCGATCCATGTGCTCGAGCTGCTTGTCGAGGTCGAACCACTCGGCCCAGCTGTTGACCGGCTGGCCGCGGCTGGCGCCGCGCCGATAGCTGTAGCCGCCGCGGCCATTGCGCTCCGCCTTGGGAAAGTCGGCGCGCTTGCAGAACTGCTCCAGGACCGACCTCGGCCACCAATGGAAATGAGAATCGATGATGTGCATGAGA
>DATDGG010000229.1:0-2254 GCA_036522235.1 Xanthobacteraceae bacterium | reverse complement strand
CTGGGGGCATTTTGGTCATCTCGTGATCGGACGCGCACGCCGTCCCTTGATGGCCTTCGTCATGGTGCTGAGCTACTCGCGCCAGATTTTCCTGCGCTTCTTCCTCGATGCCCGCATGGAGAGCTTCCTGCGCGGTCACGTTGGCGCCTTCACGGCCTGGAACGGATGTCCGCGTGTCCTGCTCTACGACAATCTCAAGAGCGCAGTGCTGGAGCGCCACGGCGATGCCATCCGCTTTCATCCCACCCTGATCGCGTTCGCCGGACATTATCGTTATGAGCCACGTCCGGTAGCGGTGGCGCGCGGCAACGAGAAGGGCCGCGTCGAGCGCGCCGTGCGCTATGTGCGCGACAACTTCTTCGCGGCCCGCGCTTTCGCCGATCTCGACGACCTCAATGTCCAGGCCGACACTTGGTGCCGCGGCATGGCGGCGGATCGCCGCTGCCCCGGACAAGAGGGTCTCAGCGTCGGCGAGGCCTTCGTCGCAGAGACGCCCAGGCTGCTGGAGTTGCCGGACAACCCCTATCCGCTCATCGAGCGCGTGGCGGTGAAGGCCGGCAAGACCCCCTATGTGCGCTTCGACCTCAACGATTATTCCATCCCGCACACCAAGGTGCAGCGTCTGCTCACGGTGCTGGCCGAGCCGAACGAGGTGCGCATCGTCGATGGCGCACAGGTGCTCGCCTGCCATCGCCGCAGCTACGACAAGGGGGCGCAGATCGAGGATGCCGCCCATGTCCAGGCCTTGGTCGAGCACAAGCGCGCCGCGCGTCGCCACCGCGGCACCGACCACCTCGCAAAGGCGGCGCCGGAAAGCCAGACCTTGCTCCTGCGCGCCGCCGAGCGCGGTGACAATCTCGGAGCCATCACCGCCGCCCTGCTGCGGCTGCTGGAGCGCTACGGTGCCGCCGAGCTTGACGCCGCCATCCGCGAGGCGATCGAGCGCGGCGTGCCACACCCCAACGCCGTGCGCCTGGCGCTCGAGCGGCGCCGCGAGCAGCGCCAGGAATTGCCGCCCGTCACCGTCGACCTGCCGGCCCACGTCAAGGCGCGCGATCCCCACATCACGCCGCATCGCCTCGAAGCCTACGACCAGCTCAAGGATCAAACAAATGACTAACCTCGACGCCCTGCACACCCGCGCCAAGGCGCTCAACCTGCGCGGCCTCCTGGCGCATTGGAGCGAGGCCGGCACCGCCGACTGGGTGCAAACCCTGATCGACTGGGAGGAGCACGAGCGGGCGCGCCGCAGCCTCGAGCGCCGCCTGCGCGCCGCCCATATCGGCCACTTCAAGCCGCTCGCCGACTTCGATTGGACTTGGCCCAAGCGCTGCGACCGCGCGGCCTTCGAAGCCCTGATGGCGCTCGACTTCCTCGCCGACGCCACCAACGTCGTTCTGGTCGGCCCCAACGGCGTCGGTAAATCGACGCTCGCTCGCAACATCGCCCATCACGCCGTAATCCACGGCCACACCGTGCTCTTTGCCAGTGCCGGCCAGATGCTCGGCGACTTGGCCGCTCTCGACAGCGACTCCGCACTGCGTCGGCGCCTGCACCACTACGTCCGCCCCAGCCTCCTCATCATCGACGAGGTCGGCTACCTATCCTATTCGAACCGCCACGCCGACCTGCTGTTCGAACTCGTCAGCCGCCGTTACGAGCACAAGAGCACCGTGGTCACCACCAACCGGCCGTTCGCCGAATGGCGCGAGGTCTTCCCCAACGCCGCCTGCGTCGTCTCCCTGGTCGATCGCCTCGTCCACAACGCCGAGATCCTCGCCATCGAAGGCGAGTCCTATCGCCTCAAAGAAGCGCACGAGCGATCCGACCGCCGCGCAAACCAACGCCGCAGGAGCAAGCCATGAGCAAAACCAAATCCGGCCTGCCCGCGCTATACATCCCGACCTACTGGACGCCCGAGCAGGCCTTCGCCGTCTTCGAGATGGTCGATGACCTGCGAGAAGCGATCTGGCGCGGCTACGCCATGCAGATCCAAGACCAGTATCGCAACCAAATCCAGCCGCCTCTCCCCGATTACCCCGACGACCCCAAAATGCCGCCGTTCTGACGCGCACCACATCGCGCAAAAAAGAAAGGGCCCGAAACGGCCCCTACTTCTTCAAATCAACCGCTTCCGCCATCTATGCGCGGATCTTCCCAGCCGGCAACACCAAGTGAATGTCGGTCGAATCGTGACAATTCCGAACGGCATCGGGTTCTGCCTCTATGTGACGCGCGCGTGTCTAGATGCGGT
>DATDGG010000228.1:0-16485 GCA_036522235.1 Xanthobacteraceae bacterium | reverse complement strand
CGTGTTCGTGTCGGCTCTTGGCGACAAGGACAGCACGCTCTTGAGCTCGTTCTTGCTCGCAGTTGGCATCACGGTCTTCGGGGTGTTTCTGTTCTCCTACCTGCTGCAAGTGTCGATGCCCATGTGGCGTTGGGGGGGCCTATGATCTATACCGCATTGTCCGATCTCGGGAACGGGTTCAAGGTCATATTCCAGACCCCTCCGTTTTATTTGGGCTTTCTGCCGCATTACATTCTCTTTACCTTCCTCGGAGTGTTCCTCGGCAACATCGTCGGCGTGCTGCCCGGCATGGGCGTGCTCGCCACCATCTCGATCCTGTTGCCGCTCACCTTCGGGATGAAGCCGGTCGGCGCCATCCTGATGCTCGCCGGCGTCTTTTACGGCGCGCAATATGGCGGCGCCATATGCTCGATCCTGCTCAATCTGCCATGCCATCCACCGCACGCGGTCACGTGCCTGGACGGTTACCCGATGACCAAGCAGGGGCGCGGCGGCGTCGCGCTCGGCATCACGGTGATCGCCTCCTTCGTGGGCGCTTCGTGGGGTATCACCGAGATGACCTTCCTGGCACCCATCCTGGTGCAGGTGGCGCTGAAATTCGGGCCCTCGGAGGTGTGCTCGCTGATGTTGGTCGGCCTCCTGGCCGGATCGACCTTGGCGCGCGGCTCGCCGATCAAGGGCGTAGCCATGACCGTGTTCGGCCTGCTGCTCGGCATCGTGGGGGCCGACATCGAGACCGGCACGCCGCGTTTTGCCTTCGGCATGACCGAGCTCGACGACGGCGTCGAGATCGTGGCGCTGGCGCTCGGCTTGTTCGGCATTGCCGAGTTCATGAACACCGTCAACCAGACCGCCCCCATCGACACCAAATATACCAACGTCCGGCTGCGTGATATGTGGCCCGCGAGGGCCGACTTCAAGCAGGCTTTCTGGCCGATGCTGCGCGGCACCGCGCTCGGCAGCCTGTGCGCGCTCATTCCGGGCACCGGGCCCACCATCGCCTCGTTCGTGTCCTACGCGGTCGAGAAGAAGATCTCGAAGACGCCGGAGCGCTTCGGTCACGGCGCCATCGAAGGCGTCGCCTGCCCGGAGGCCTCGACCCATTCCTCGGTGCAGGGCGATTTCATTCCCACCATGAGCCTCGGCATTCCGGGCGACGCCGTCATGGCGCTGCTGCTGGGCGCCTTGACCATTCAGGGCATCGTGCCCGGCCCGCAGCTCATCAGCCAGCATCCGGACGTGTTCTGGGGCCTGGTGGCGAGCTTCTGGGTCGGCAATATCATGCTGGTCATCCTCAACGTGCCGATGATCGGCCTGTGGGTGAAGCTGCTCACCATCCCGTATCGCTATCTCTATCCGAGCGCGATGTTCTTCATCTGCATCGGCGTCTACAGCACCAACAACGACATGTTCCAGGTCGGCGAGACCGTGGCGATCGGGATATTCGGCTATATCCTGTTGCAGCTCGGATTCCATCCGGCCCCGATCCTGCTCGGCTTCGTGCTGGGACCGCGCTTCGAGGAGAACTTCCGGCGCGCCATGCTGATCTCGCGCGGCGATCTCCTGGTCTTCGTCGAGCGCCCGATCAGCGCATTCTTCGTCTTCCTGAGCGTGCTGCTGATCGTGGCGCAGATTTACGTTCGCCTGCGCGCGAACGGGCAGAAGGCCGAGATCGTCCCGCGCGCCGCTGAATGACGGCGTACGGATTCAGATTTTCGAGATTTCGAAGGTCGAGCGGGCAAACAGCTCGTCCACGGCGACTTGGCGGTCGACCAAGCCTTGCTCGTGGGCGTAGCGGGTCAGGGCCTCGATCTCGGCCATGTTCTCCGCGATGCCGTATTTCCAGAAGTCCTGCCCCATCGCCGCCATGGTCTCATTGGTCTCCGCTTCCAGCCAGGGCAAGGTGACCATCAGCGCATTGACGTCGCGCAGGTCCGCCATGGCGAGCGCTTTGGCCTCGCAGAAGGCCTTGTAGACGCTGGTCGGCAGCCACGGATATTGCTCGACCAGGGCCTTGCGAATTCCGATGAGATGCATGATCGGGAACAGGCCGGTCTTCTTGTAGTAGGCCTTCTCGGCTTCCCGCGTATTGGGAAACAGCCGGGCGATATGCGCCTCGCCGCTGAGGAATGACGAGGGCGCCCGCGCGGTGAACAAGGCGTCGAGCTCGCCGTCGCGCAGCATGCCCACGAGTGTCTGGTGATCCGCGATCGGCTTTAGGTCGACGCCCTTGATCGGCTTAAGCGGGGTGCGCTCGTGCCGTCCCGCCTCCTCCTGGCCGCCGCTGCGCCAGGCGATCTCGGACGGCGACACGCCGTATTCGTGCTGCATCATGCCGCGCATCCAGACCACCGCGGTGATCTGATATTCGGGCACGCCGACGCGCTTGCCGCGCAGATCGGCGGGCGTGCGGATGCCGGCGCCGGTGCGAACATAGATGCCCGAATGCCGGAAAATCCGCGACACGAAGGCCGGCACCCCCACATAGGCGGAATGGCCGGCCGCCACCGTGCGAATGAAGCTCGAGAACGAGAGCTCGGAGACGTCGAATTCCTGATACCGGAAGGCGCGGAAGAAAATCTCCTCGGGATAGAGCGGAAGATAGGTGACGGTGCAGCCGTCCACCTTGACCCGGCCATCCCGGATCGCGCGCGTGCGATCATAATTGCCGCACGCAATGGTTATCGGCACCTCGACCATCATGCCTCCCGCCAAGAGTGTTCCCGCTGAATTCTCTCGCCCGAGATTTGCGCGAGCGCAAGGCCCTCGGCAGGTCCGCAGGCGTCAGCTTGTTGGAGCGCGATTTGGGGGATATTTTTGAAGCATCAGGGAGAGAAAGCCATGATATCGACCGTGATCGGCGGAGCGATGCTGCCCCATGCGCCGCAGTTCTTCACGATGCCGGACACCGAGGACAAGGCCAATGTCGAAAAAGTGCGCCAAGTCGCGGGCGAGATCGGCCGCCGGCTGCGCGCCCTCGAACCCGACCTCTGGATCATATTTTCCAACGACCATGCCGAGCAGTTCTTCCATCAGGCGGCGCCGCCCTTCACCATCCACGTGGGCGGCGAGGCCTCGGGCGAGTTCGCCGGCCGCACGTTCCACTGGAAGATTCCGAGCGAGATCAGCTTCGAGCTGGTGCGCGCGCTCTATCGGCAGAACTTCGATCCGGCATTCACCAGCACCGCCAAGATCGACTATGCGATCGGCATCCCGCTGACCCATATCGGCCACACCGGGGAGGTGCTGCCCATCTATGTCAACGCCTATCTGCCGCCGCAGCCCACGATGGAGCGCTGCTACGCGTTCGGGGAGGCGATCGGGCGCACCGTCACCGCCATGGGCCTCAAGACCGTCATTCTGTCGAGCGGCGGCATGTCGCATTTCCCCGGCACCGACCGCTACGGCAGCCCGGAACTCGCCTGGGACAAGCAGGTCCTGGAAAAGCTCGCCGCCGGAAACCTGAAGTCGCTGATCGGGCATGACGAAACCGAGCTCGACGCGACCGGGAATATCGAGCTGCGCTGCTGGGCCTGCGCGGCCGGCGCGCTCGGCGAGCGCAAGCCCGACATCGTGTCCATGGACCCGAGCTGGCATCACAACTATGCCTCGCTGGCCTGGATCGACCCCGCCCCGCGCACAGAGGCTCCGCACTATCCCGCGATCAGGCCCGAGCTGGTCGCGCTGACCTCGGCGCTGCACGGCCTCGCGCATGACCCGGAGCGCCGCGCCCAATACGTCGCCGATGCTCCCGCCTATGCGGATCAATTCGCCTTGACGGCCGAGCAGCGGCAAGCGCTGATCGCCCTCGACATGCCGGCGATCGTGAAGATGGGCACCCATCCGCTGGTGCCGTTCCTGGCGCAGATGCAGATCCAGCGCTTGCGCGGGCGGTGATCAATGCAGAAGGAATGACCGTGATGGTGCAGCTCTGGAAATTCCGCGCCGGCCCCGTTCTTGCGCTCGCCCTCGCCTTCGCGGCGGCCTGGTGGGCGCCGGCGGCGGCAGATCCGGTCGCGGATTTCTATTCCGGCAAGAGCGTCCAGGTGCTGATCGGATTCAGCCCCGGCGGCGGCTACGACCTTTATGGACGCATGCTGGCCCGCTACATGGGCCGCCACATCCCGGGCAATCCCAAGCTGGTGCCGCAGAACATGCCGGGCGCAGGCTCCCTCAAGGTCGTCAACTACCTCTATGGGGTCGCCCCCAAGGACGGCACTGCGCTGGCCCATTTCGCCCCCGGCGTGTTGTTCGAGCCGCTGCTCGGCCATGGCGAAGGCGCCCAATTCGACGCCACCAGGTTCAACTGGCTCGGCAGCGCTTCGCGCGAGGCGAGCGTGTGCGCCTTCATCGCTGGCGCCGGCATCAAGTCGTGGGCGGACATGCGCAGCAAGGCCACCATCATCGGGGCGAGCGGCGGCGGCGCGGAGAGCGACGTCTTTCCGACCGTGCTGCGCAACATGTTCCATTTGCCGATCAAGATCGTGACCGGCTATCCGGGCGGCACCGAGATCACGCTGGCCATGGAGCGCCGTGAGGTCGACGGCCGCTGCGGCTGGTCCTGGACGAGCCTCCTGAGCCGCAGCAAGGCGCTGCTCGATTCCGGTCAGCTCGACGTGGTGCTGCAGATCGCGCTGGAGAAGACCAAGGACCTGCCGAACGTGCCCCTGATCGTGGATGTGACCGACAATGCCGAGCAGAAGGCCGCGCTCAAGCTGATCGTGGCGCGTCAGAGCATCGCCCGGCCATTCGCCGCGCCGCCCGGCATTCCCCCCGAGCGGGCCCGCGCGCTACGCGAGGCCTTCGATGCCACGCTTACGGATGCGGACTTCATCGCCGAGGCGAAGAGCCAGAGCCTGGACATCGAGCGGGTGGCGGGCGCCGAGGTCGAGGCCTTGATCCGGGAGGTCTATGCTTCGTCTCCGGAGGCGGTGCAGCTTGCGACCGCGTCCATGAAGGAGTCGAAGGAATAAGGCAGAATCCGCGAACCTGTTGACGAGCCTATTTCGTCCCATTGCGGGGCAGGCTCGGATCAAGCTCGCGCGCTCGCGCCAGGAACTCGCGCACCACCGCCAGGAATGCGGCCTTCATGCGGGGATCGGTCGCCGCATCGGCTTTCTGGCGATACTCCTCGGCCTTGCGGAGGATTTGGGCCAACTCTTTTTGCTCATGGTCTTTTTGCTCGTCGCGCATCTCAACGCCCCGTGTGGGAGATAACGCGTCGAGGTTGCACGCGTTCCGGGCCGTTTGGCGCAATTGAGGGGCGGAGTTAAGAAAGTAACCGCGAGCTTGGGGCAATTTACGGTTAAGTCCCCCTCCCTCGCTGGCGCGGGAGGGCTAGCTCAGCCCCGCGGCCGCGAGATCGCGCGCGAGCCGCTCCCGGATCGATGGCTCGGGAAAGAATTTACGCAGCTCGCCGCTGGTGTCGTCGCGCCAGGCGCCGCGTAACGCCACCAGGCGCGAAAGCACCTCACGCGCCTTGTCGGGCTCGCCATTGGCGACCGCCGCCAGCGCGCGGGCGATGAGACCCAGCGGATAGGCGTCGCCGGTGATCTGATCGGCATCCTGCGCCGCGCCGGCGAGATCGCCCTGCAGATAGTGGCCGAGAAACAGATAGAACTGGTGGCTCGGTTGCCGCAGAACGCCCGCCTCCACCGATCCCAGCATGGCCATGCCGCGCTCGATCTGCCCCACCGAGACCAGCCGCCCGCCATAGTCGCTCAGCACCGCCAAGTCGTATTTGTTGAGCAGGACGGCCCGATCGTCGGCCGCAAATGCGCCCGCGATATCGCCGCGCGAAAACAGCACGCTTGCGAGCGTGTGGTAGCCACGCGCGCTTTCCGGCTGCAGCTGGATCGCCCGGCGAGCGGAATCGAGCGCCCGGTCGAACATCGCCGCATCGTCCGGCCGGGCACCGAGCCCGAACAGATGCTCGCGCAGAAGGATGGCCGCGAGATAGCGCAGCCCGATCGCGAAGCTCGGGTCGGCCGCGGTGAGCTCTTCAAGACAGCGGCGCGCGCGCATATGCGCGTCGGCGTCGAACGAGCGCAGCGAGTCGGAGGCGTCGAGCACGCAGCGGTAGCGCGGGTCGCCGGCGCCGGTCGCAAGCTCTTTGATCCGGCCGCGCGAATGAATGACGCCGAACGGCTGCAGCAGGGTCGCCGCCGTGTCGCGCACGATCGCGTCCACGGCGAGCGACCAATCAGGCGTCGTGGGGAGGCGATCGAAGGTCTTCGACCAGACGACGGTGCGGTCGGCGGAATCGAGCAGCCGGAAGCTCACAGTGGCGGTGCGATCGGGGTGGATTTCCATCGCACCGGTCAACAAATAGTCGAACCGCGGCTCCGCAGCGGGCAACGCCGCCGGCGCCGACGCGCCGGAGACGGGGGGCGCGGCGATATTGATGGCGTCGAAGCGGGCAAAGGCCGAGCGGATGTTGCCGATGAGATTGGTCGGCAAGGATGCATCCGCATCGGTCGCGCCCGTCACGTCGAGCGGATCGACCAGGAGGGTCGGCATGCCGTTCCGGGCCGCCGGCGCGCGCGTTGCCACCGGATCGGTCGTGCGGCGAGCGTCCGCAATGCCACCGGCGGCGCCCGACTCCTGGCCGGCTCGCCAAGGCGCCCAAACCATCAGCGCAATCCCGATGCCGATACCGACCATCGCCATCAGGAGGCACAGCGGGCGAAGCATGAAGGACGCGAGCGCATGCAGACGGCGGAGCGAAGGTGCAGATGGCGCGGTCGCGGCGCGGCGGCGAAACGCCGGCACATAGGAGCCCGGCCGTAGCTCGATCAGCACCGGCTCCTCGGCGCCGGCGCCCGCATAGTAGAGCTCGAGCGTCCGCCGCAGCCGCGTCGCCTCGACCCGCACGATGGGATCGGCCTGCGGGTCGAAGCGCTCGTCGCGGCCCAGCGCCTCGACCGCGATCGTGTAGGCCTTGATGCGCTCGCGCTCGCCGCTCAGGACCGACTCGACGGTGAAGCGCAGAAACGTCACCAGCTGCGGCGAGTTGCGAAAGCCTTCGCTCGCGACGATCCGCTCGAGGGCGGCGCGGACTTCGTCCGCGGTCGGCTCGGAGACCGATACGACGGGCTTGGGCGTGACGTGATTGCGCTCCAGCCGATTGCGCATCTTTGCCGTGTCTCGCCAACGGACCGCTTGGCGCCGTCCGTCCTGACTGAAAAGCACGCGCTGAGTCTGATCATAGGCCGCAATAGGGGCCGGGTCCATGCGGCCGCCTGGCGCGGCACGCACCGGCCCTGACTATGCCGCCGCGTTGCGCGGCGGCGCTGTCGAATGGGTGACGAGGTAGATGCCGAGCGCCACCGGCACGATGCCGGCGAGATCGGTGAGCGCGACCTGCTCGTCGAGCAGCAGCCAGCCGAACAGCATGCCGAGCGGCGGCATCATGAAGTGATAGGAGCTCGCCGCGGTCGCGCCCGACGCAGTCAAGAGCTGGAACCAGAGCAGATAGGCGAACACCGAGACCAGCAGGATCAGATAGGCCATCGCCGCGAGCAGGCGCCAGCTCGGCACGATGTCGCCGACGCTTTCAAGGCTGAACGCGAACGGCGCCAGCGCCAAGCCGGCGGACAGGCTTTGGACGCCGTTGCCGACCCAGAGCCCGCCGCCCGGCGCGAAGCGCTTGAACAGGATGGTGCCGGCAACGAGCGAAAGCAGCGCCACGATCGTGAATGCAATGCCGGCGAGATGCTCCACGCCGCCGGCGAGGCGGCTTTCGACCACGAACGCCACGCCGCCAACGCCGAGCAAGAGGCCCGCCGCCTTGCGCCACGTCATGCGCTCGCCGAGGAAAGCGGAGGCCAATACGGCCGTGAGCACCGGATTGGCGCTGATCACCAGCGCCGAAAGGCCGGACGAGATGCTGCGCAGGCCGATATAGCCGATGCCCAGATAGGCCGCCTGGTTGGCGATCCCGAGCACGGCGAAGAGCAGGAGGTCGCGGCGGCCGAGCTTCAATGACGCGCCGTGGATCGCGGCGGCGCCGAGCATGATCACGCCGGCGAGCAGGAAGCGGATGGTGAGCAGGAGCAGCGGCGGACAATCCGCGATGGCGAGCTTGGCGACCGAGAAGGCCGAGGACCACAGCAGGCAAAAGGCCATTACCTTCAAGGGTAACGAGATACCGAGAGCCGGCGAGGCCGGCAGAGCCACATTGGCGGGGCGCATGGGTCAGTTCCTTTCCTCTGCGCCCGATCTAGGCTCTCCCCTTGTCATTTGGAAATTAAATGACAAAATAACTCTCAGTGGAAATTCAAATGCACAAACTCAAGTCCGGGTGACGCCATGCTCGACCTCGATCTTCTCAGGAGCTTCGTGTCGGTGGTCGACACCGGCGGCTTCACGCGCGCGGGCGAGCGCGTGCACCGCACGCAATCGACGGTGAGCCAGCAGATCAGGCGGTTGGAAGAGACGCTCGGCTATCCTCTGCTGCACCGGAACGGCAAGCAGGCGACACCGACCGAACAGGGAGAGCGGCTGCTCTCCTATTCGCGGCGCATCCTGGCGCTCGAGCAGGAGGCGCGCGAGGTGGTGGCGCGGCCCGCGAGCGAAGGCGTCGTGCGTCTCGGCATCCCGGAGGATTTCGCGGCCTACCGGCTGACCGAGCTGTTGTCGGACTTCGCCCGTTCACGGCCGGGCCTGCGGCTCGACGTGCGCTGCGGGCTCAGCGTGCTGGCGCGCCGCGCGCTCGAGCGCGGCGAGCTCGATCTCGCTTTGTTCAAGCGCGACGCGGGCGAAGGCGGCGGGATCGCGGCCTGGCCCGAGCGCCTGCAATGGGTCACCAGCCGCAAGCATCCGACCCGTTTCAAGAGCGATCCGCTGCCGCTGGTGATGTCGGAGCAAGGCTGCCTCTACCGCAAACGCATGATCCACGCCGTGGAGACGGCCGGGCGGGCGTGGCACATCGCCTATACCAGCCCCAACCTTGCGGGCATCCAGGCGGCCGTCTCGGTCGGCCTCGGCGTCAGCATCCTGCCTGACGTTGCGATCCTGCCCGACCATCGCGTGCTCAAGAGGACGGATGGATTTCCGCCGATCACCAACACCGAGGTCGCGCTGGTCGCCGCTGCCGATGCGAGCCCGGCGACGCGCCGCCTCGCCGAGGTCCTGGCCGATTTCTGCTCCGCCACCGACCCGCGCAAGGCCGTGTAGGAGCCGCACAATTCATGTATGAACGGAGGGCTCAAGCGGAGGTGCCCATGACGATACGAATAATGACGAAACGAATGAAGGTTACATCTTGCGCCATCAAGACGGGCGCGATTGTCATCGCGTCTTTGGCCACCTTCAGCCCTGGCGACCAGGCGCAGGCACAGCAGGCGCAATCGATCTTTGTCGAGGGCGACATGGTGCGCGGCAATACCGGCAAGGGCCAGACCGGGCCGACCTGCGTGCTCAACAGCCAGTTCAAGCGCAACGAGAACGCGGTCTTCCGGGTGCGGGTGCGCGACATAACCGGCAAGCCGCTCGACGACAAAGGCATCAAGGGCGTCGTGGTCGAACTGTCGGACGGCCAGAAGCTACCGATGCGCTACGGCGGCCATCCGCCGCGTGACAGCGTCGACTATTTCTGGTCAATCGGCTGGCTCATCCCGGCCGACTACCCGATCGGCACCTTGCGCTACAAGATCGTGGCGACCGACCTCGCCGGCCGGGGGCAGAGCTGGGAATCCTTCGGCGACCCGCGATCGCAAATCGTGATCATCCCGGGCAGCGTCGAATATTCGGGGACCCCGCAGGCGCCGCGGTAGCGCGGGGATTTTGCGCGCGACTTGAGCTAATCAGCACCCTCCGCCACCTTAGCCGGCGATCAGCGCGTTGTAGCGGGCAATCACCTCCTTCGGCGTGGCGGCTGACTTGGCGACCAGCGCGGCGATGGCGGCGCCGTCGATCGGGCTGAGCTCGATATTGGCCTTGCGGACGCCGTCGGCTCGTCAGGTCATAGCGCCCGCCCGGCGCGGTGGTGAGGAGCTCGATGGTGCGGCTTTGTAGAACGCCTCGACCGATTGCGCCGCGCTCGGCTGCAGACCGACAAGCAGGACGCACAAACCAACGAGCGCGGACGCGGCCAACCACCTGGCTTCTTGCGCATTGGGCTCTTGCGCATGCGCATTCGGTTCTACCTGTAGGCACTTGCGGCCGGCAGCGGAGCAAACCGTTCACGCTCGCATCCGTCGATGATCAGCGCCAGGCGATAGTCGACGATGTCGTTGTTGGCAATGAGCAAGGCATAGACCCGCGCATCGTTGTCGGCATCACTGCGCAGGCAGACAAGCCAATCGCCGAACGCGCTGACCGGCGCCTGGCGGACCGGCGAGACCCGCGGATATCCGGTGAGCTTCACGGTCTTGAAGGTCTCCTGAATTTTTCCCGCCAGCGCCGAAATGTCGGGAATGCGCACGGTATCGAGCTGCGCCTGCGCCAGCGGGGCCGGATCGGCGCCGCGCCCGCAGCCCGCCAGAACCAGGCCGGCAAGGACGGCAGACAGGCGCAGCACGGCTTCAAGCGTCCGCCCGCGCCGGCGCATGATCGATCGAATCCGCAAATGGGTTCCCCGGCAGCGTCGCCCCCAGGGGCACATCCAACCACAATATTGCAAGGAGGGGGAGCCTTTCACCTTTGTGGCCATTTTGGTCGCGCCGGCCCAAACAAAGCCCTGTAATCTCGCCCAAATCGTCATGCTTTCGCCCAACCGCTCGGGTGCTCTCAGGCGGGGAATTGCGGGCGCAATAGCGACACTTCGGGATGGGACTACGCCTCCACGCTCGCGGCCTGGCCATGCTCGGCATCCTCGTCGCCAGCCTGTGCGCGCGCGGGACGCTGGCGCAGTCGCCGCTTGCGCAGTCCCCCACTGACCCGGCGCCCACTGAAGCCCCGGCGCGCACCGAAGCCCCGGCACGCACGGAAGCGCCGGCACGCGCCGAAGCCTCGATCAGGGTCGAGGGCAACCGGCGCATCGAGGCGAGCTCGATCCGCGCCTACTTCCATCCCGGCCCGGGCGGACGTTTGGACGCCGCCGACCTCGATGCGGCGCTTAAGGCGCTCTATGCCACGAACCTGTTTGCCGACGTGCACATCGCGCGCTCCGGCGAAGCCTTGACCGTCACCGTGGTCGAGAACCCGGTCATCCGTCGCCTCGCGCTCGAGGGCAACCGGAAGCTCAAGGACGATCAGTTCAAGACCGAGCTCCAATCCAAGAACGGCGGCCCGCTCTGGCGTCCGACGGTCCAGGAGGACGTGCGCCGCATCGTCGAGCTCTATCACCGCCGCGGCTACTACGCGGTGCGCGTCGAGCCGAAGATCATCGACAAGCCGGACCGCCAGGCCGATCTCGTGTTCGAGATCAGCGAGGGCGGCAAGACCGGCGTCAAGAAAATCCTGTTCGTCGGCAACCATGCCTATTCGTCCGACCGGCTCAAGGCGGCGATCAAGACCGGTGAGACGAACCTCCTAAGCTTTCTCCTGGACAACGATCTCTACGATGCCGACCGCCTCGAAGCGGACCGCGATCAGTTGCGCCGCTTCTATTTGAAGCACGGCTATGCGGATATCCGCATCGTGGCGGCGCAGGCGGAATATGACCCGGCCGCGAGCGGCTTCGTGGTCACCTTCACCATCGACGAAGGCAGCCCCTACAGGATCGGCGCGGTCGAGCTGCGCTCGAACCTGCGCGAGCTCGATCCGGCGTTCCTGCGCGCGCGCCTGCAAACCGCGGCCGGCGACGTCTTCAACGCCGAGGCGGTGCAGAAGACGGTCGAGGATCTCACCATCGAGGCCGCCAGGCGGGGCTTTCCGTTCGCCGCCATACGGGCACAGGACGACCGCGATGCGATCAATCAACGCATCGATCTGGTCTACGTGGTCGAGCCGGGCGCCCGCCGTTATGTCGAGCGCATCAACATCCATGGCAACCGCAAGACCAAAGACTTCGTGATCCGGCGGGAATTCGAGGTCGCGGAAGGCGACGCCTATAACCGGGCCCTGATCGCGCGCGCCGAGCGACGGCTGAAGAATCTCGGCTACTTCAAGACCGTCAAGGTCACCGATGAGCCCGGCTCGGCCCCGGACCGGGTCGTCCTCAACGTGGCGCTGGAAGAGCAGGACACCGGCGATTTCAACATCATGGGCGGCTATTCGACCGCCGACGGGATGATCGGCGAGGTGACGCTGGGCGAGCGCAATCTGTTCGGAACCGGCAATGCGGTGCGGGCGTCGGTGACCTATGGGCAGTACACCAAGGGCTTCGAGCTTGGCGCCACGCAGTCGAATGTCGCCGGCACGGGCCTCGCGGTCGGCGCCGACCTGTTCGCCAAGCAGGACCTCGCCAACGCCAATCGCTCGTATGGCGGGGAGATTTACGGCACGACCTTCAAGCTCGGCAGCGCGCTCACCGAGAACCTCGGCACGCAGTTGCGCTATTCGATCTACAACCAGCGCACCTCGCTGAGCCCCGCCTTGATGGACTGCTCGCCCTCTAACCCGCCGCCCGGCTGCTACGCCAACGGCGAGGCCTCGCTCCCGGTCAAGCAGGCGGCGCTCGCCGGCCCGGCCTGGGTCTCCGTCGTCGGCACGACCGTCAACTACAACACACTCGACAACACCCGCAGCCCGACCTCAGGCGTCGTGTCCACGCTCAATCAGGATTTGGCGGGGCTCGGCGGCGACGTGAAGTTCCTCAAGACCACCGAGGACTTCCATGCCTATCACGAGGTTGCGGGGGACGTGGTCGGGATGGTGCGCGGCCAGGGCGGCTACATCACCCCATGGGGCGGCCAGCCGCTGCGGCTGGCGGACAGTTTCTTCGGCGGACCGCAACTCGTACGCGGCTTTGCGCCGAACGGCTTCGGGCCGCGCGACCTCACGCCCGGCACCACCATGGACAATGTCGGCGGCCGCCAATACTGGGCGACCAGCGCGGAGCTGCAGGCGCCGGTCCCGCTGATCCCGGCGTCGAGCGGGCTCAAGCTCGGATTCTTCGCCGATATGGGTAGCGTCTGGGGCTTCCATGGAACCGGCTCGTCACCGGCGCTGTCCCAATCGCTGCAAGTGTCGGATGGAAGCGCGATCCGCTCTTCGCTCGGCGCCGGCCTGATCTGGGACTCGCCCTTCGGTCCGATCCGCACCGACTATTCGATACCGGTGAGCAAGACGAGCTACGACCTGACCCAGCGCTTCAGCTTCAGCGCGGGGAGGTTCTGATATCAGGAATCACGGATCAGCAACGAGAGCCGGCGCCGCGTTCTGATTGATCAGCGCCCCCTGATTCCTGACCACCCCTCCCAGCACCATGACGCACCCGCTCGCCAGCACGAGCGGCACGGCGAAGATCAGGAATATGTCCTGCAGCGGCCACATCTGATCGAGCAGGAAGCCGCCCAGGATCGGGCCGATGGTCGAGCCATAGCGCGCGACCCCGTGCGCCCAGTTCACGCCGGTGCCGCGGATATCGGTCGGATAGAGCGATGCCGCCATTGCCGCATTGGTGAGCTGGCAGCCGATATTGCAGAAGCCGGCAACCGCGATCATGGCCACCATCAGGTAGATCGAGGTTCCGACCGAGCCGACGAGACCCACGGCGGTGCCGCCGATCACGAAGGCGATCGGCAGCACGCGGAAGAAGCCGAAGCGGTCGGCCATCATCCCCATGCTGATCACCCCGACCATGCCGCCGAGCTGGAAGGTGGAGGCGATGCGCAGCGCCTGGTCGTGGGGCACGCCCGTGGTGTCGACCAAGGTCGGCAGCCAGCTGTTGAGCAGGTTGAGCACCGTCAGGTTCAGGAAGAAGATCACCCACAGGATCAGCGTGACCGGCGTGCGGCCTTCGGTGAACAGCTGCAGCGGACGGAACTCGGCCTTCGGCTGCTCGCGGGAATTGACGAATTGCACATCGGCCGGAAACGTGAGCGCCGGATTGACCGCCCGCAAGATGGCGGCGATGCGCGCCCCGTTGCCCGGCCGCAACGCCAACAGGCGCGCCGATTCGGGCAGCCAGACCCACATCACCAGCACCAGGAGAAGCGGCGCGATGCCGCCGATCCAGAAGATCGAGGTCCAGCCGTAGAGTGGAATGAGCTCCGCGGCGAGCAGGCCGCCGCTGGCGGCGCCGATCGAATAGCCGCAGGTGGCGAGCGTCACCATGGTGGCACGGACGCGGCGCGGGGCGTTCTCGCTCGCCACCACCACCGCCATGGGGACGAGGCCGCCGAGCCCGAGGCAGGCGAGGAAGCGGAGCACGATGAGATCCGTCAGGTCCCTCGCCTGCGTGACCGCGATGGTGAGGACCGAGAACCAGATCACTGTGCCGAGCATCATCGGACGGCGGCCGAAGCGATCGGTCAGGGGACCGGTCAGCAGCGCCCCGGTCGCCACGCCGACGATGCCGGCCGTGAACACCGGCGCCAGCGCCCCCTTGCTCAGATGCCACGCCTGCGTGAGCGCCGGCGCCACATAGGCGATGCCCTGGTTGTCGATGCCGTCGAGAAACAGCATAAGGGCACACAGCAACACGATCCGGACGTGGAACAGCCCGGTCTTCTGCGCGTCCAGGATGTCGGTGACATCGACGTCCGCCATTGCGCCCCTCCCCCGCTGGGCAAAGCTTATCGGTCAGGGCAGGCCCGGTAAATCGGCGCCTCAGCGGGCGTAGGGCGCAATTTGCCGCGGGTCACTCCGCGGCCGAGGGGGCCCAGCGCGGCTGCTCGGTCGGCGCGGGCGTGAAGAAGATGAACATATTGGCGGCCACGATGGTGAACGCCAAAAAGTAGAAGGTGGCGATCAATCCAAAATGGTCGGCCAGGTAGCCGCCGGTGATGGGACCGATGGCGGCGCCGACCGCCTGGGTGCCGAACATGATGCCGATGCTGGTGCCGCCCATGCTGGGCGGGGTCGCGTCGAGCAGCCAGGCCTGCATGACCGAGCGGATCGCGAACAGGAAGAAGCCCAGGAACGCGACCAGGAACACGAAGGCCGGCGAGCGGCCGGCGACCGCCATGAACAGGAGGATCACGCCCGACGTCGCCATGCTGCTCATGATGATGCGCCGGCGGCCCATCTTGTCCGACAGGTGCCCGGCGATCGGCGCCGCGGTGAAGCCCGCGACCTGCATGCCGAACATGCAGCCGCCGATCAGGAACGCCGAAAAGCCCATCTCGCGCGCCAGGAAAACCGGCAGGAAGGTGAGCAGGGTGCTCTGCGTCATGGCGCGGAAGCCGCCGCCCGCCGACAGCATCAGCAAGGTACGATTGGCGAGCAATTGCTGAAAATCGCGCAGCCGCTGGGCCGCCTTGCCGGGCTGCTGCGCGGCGTCGGTGACGCCGGCGCCGTGAAACTGCGCGCGGCCGAGGCTCAGCAAAATCACGCACGACATCATCACGCCCGGGATGACGTTGAGGACCATGACATTGCGCCAGCTCAGGGCGGAGAGCATGGCGCCCACGACCAGCGGCGCCACCGCGTCCCCGACATTGCCGCCCATGCCGTGGATCGACACCACCAGCCCGCGCCGCTCCGGAAAGCGCCGCGCCAGGAGCGGAATGGCGGTCGGGTGCCAAAGATTGTTGCCGATGCCCACGAGCGCCGCGCAGCCGAGCAGCATCCAGTATTGGTGGCTGAAGCCCATCAACAGATAGGGAGCGCCGACCCAGAACAAGGAGACCGCCATGAGCAGGCCCTTGCGGTCGACCGAATCCACCAGCATGCCGCCCGGAATATTGGAGAGCGCACCGGCGGCCGACTGCACGGTCAGGATCGAGCCGATCTGGAGATAGCTCAGCCCCAGCTCATGCCCGATCAGCGGCAGCAGCAGGTAAAACGTCGCCGGGTACCAATGGGTCAGGGAATGGCCGATGGTGACCAGCCAGACCTCGCGAAAAGAGGATTTCGAGGAAGGCGGCGAGGCAATAGCGAGCGTGCTCATCTGTCCTTTTCAGGTCCCCAAAAATAGATGTCCCGGCAAGCCGATCGAAAGCCTGCATTTTCAAAAGCGTCAGCGCTGCGTATCACAGCAGATATTCGGTTTCAAAATCCTCAATAGGTCTTTTTTCCCTTGGGCCGCCCCGGGGACCCGGCGGCCGGCCCTCCTCAGCCGACCTCGATGATCTCCTCCGGGAAGCGGTGCAGCCGCTCGCCCGGGCCGTTGCTGCCGACAAGATAATTATCGCAGACCCACGACAGCATGCCCTTATGGACATAGGTGGGATGCACCACGATGTTCATGTCCTTCTCGATCACCATGGGCTCGTCGTGGCGAATGAGGGGGCGTTCGACCAGATCGTAGCCTTGGCCGTGGCAGTAGAGGCGCGTCTCCTCCGGCCGGCCGTTGCGGCGCATGAATTCGTTGAACCGCTCCCAGATTTCCTTTGCGGGCGTTCCGGGCTTGAGCATGTCGAGGGTGATGCGGCGGGATTCGAGCGTGAAGGCGAGCTCGTCCTTCATCTGCTGCGGCGCCTTGCCGACCACGCA
>DATDGG010000227.1:0-8816 GCA_036522235.1 Xanthobacteraceae bacterium | reverse complement strand
CAGTTTCTGCCTCCCCCGCCGGCGATGCAAGCCGGGGAGGCAAGGGGTGTATCAGGAGTCCATCACATCGGGGCAAACACCCGGATGCAGCCGCAGCCGCCCTGGATGTCGGCCTCAGGCAAATAGACGTGGTGGTTCTTCGGATTGACCGCGACCGAATGGGCGCGGCCGCCGGTCGGGATCTTCTGGATGAGCTTGTGGGTCTTGGCATCGATCACGCCAAGCGCCGAGCCCTCGGCGTTGCCGGCGGAGGCGGTGTAGTACACGCCGAGCGCCGCGTCGGCCTCCGCCATGTCGGTCCCGCCGATGCCCTCGATCGTGTAGGTGACCTTGCTCGCCTTGACGTCGAAGATCATCTGCACCGGCGGCCGCTTGTCTTTGGTCTGGCCGTAGTTGCAGCCGATGATCAGCTCGTTGCCGACGCCCGGGAAGTTGCCGTGCGGCTTGCAATTGTCGATCGGCGCGATCTCGCCGACCTGCTTGCCGGTCTTGGGATCGACCGTGATCATGCCGCCCTTGTTGGGATCGCCGCCGAGCTCGGGAATGACCGTGTGGAACATGCCGGTCACCTCGGAATAGATCGTCTGCTCGAAGCCGTCGGAGGCATTCGGCACCGCGACCTTGGCGAAAATCTTGCGGTCTTTGGTGTTGATCAGGATGAGCGTGGGCGGTTCGGCGTCCGGCAGCGCCATGGCGACCACGTTGTCCTTGGGCGAATAGCCGAGCTCGTCGGCGCCGCCCTTATTGGCCTCGGTCGGAATGGTCGCGACGACCTTGCCCGCCTTCATGTCGACAACCTTGATGGAGTTGTCGCCGTCGCCCACATAGGCCTCGGTCCCGTCATTGACCGTGAGGGCGCCGCGCGCCAGCGTGATGCCGGTCGCCGCGGTGAGGAACTTGTCATTGGCCGCGTCGATGATCAGCAACGCATTGTTGCCGGGGTTCGACTTGTCCTTGGCGTCGAGGCCGCCGCGGCTGGCCAGGATGTAACGGTCGGTCTTGGCGTCGAACCAGCCGATGTCGAAGGCCCGCAGCGTCGTGTCGAGCTTGATCGGAATCTTGGCGATTTCCTTGAGCTCGACCGCCTGCGCGGCCGCGGTCGCCGATACGACGGCCGCCGTTGCCAGGAGTAGTGTCCTCACTCGAAAAGTCATGCTTCATTCCTCCTCATGTCTGATCACCGGATGTGCGATCGCTGGATGTGATCGCCTGTGCGGGATCGTTGGATGCATGATCGTCAGATGCGCGATCGTTAGATGTGGGTTACTGAGGGACGGGCGCGGGAATCACGCGCCGAATCAACCATCAACGCTTCTACGAAATGAATGCCCCCCGATCCAGCCATTTCGTTCGACGCGGTTCGGGTTGATCGGATTAAATCGAGCTGCGGCGCGAGAAACAAGCTGAAAATCTCGCCATAGGCTCGAAAGGTCCTCTTTTTCGGGCACTCGACGCTGGCCCGTTCCTGGCTTCGCTCAAATCGGTTAAGGATTTACAAATCCCGCGGGAATTTTGTTGAACAAAACCGTTAAGCCGCTGGTATGGCTCGCGCCATCTCCCCCGGGCGACCTCGCGATCCTCGGGGCCGTCCTCCCGCAAGCGCCGTCCCCCCATGTTGAACGGGAGCGCGGAATCGTTCACACCGACCGCGGCGCTTCCCGCACAGGTCCCCCCGCCGAATCATGTCGCCTGCCGCCAAGCCAAAAGTCGTCGCCATGATCGTCGCCTCGGCGATCATCATGCAGCAGATCGACGCCACCGTGATCACCACGGCGCTGCCGCAGATGGCGATCTCGCTCAATTCCGACCCGGTGGCGCTGAGCGTGGCCGTCACCGCCTATCTGCTCAGCGTCGCGGTCTTCATCCCGGTCAGCGGTTGGGCCGCCGACCGATTCGGCGGGCGCACCGTCTTCCGCGCCGCGATCGCGCTGTTCACCTTGGGCTCCGTCCTGTGCGGGCTGAGCAACAACGCCGTCGAGCTGACCGCCGCGCGCGTGCTGCAGGGACTCGGCGGCGCCATGATGGTGCCGGTCGGGCGGCTCGTCCTGTTTCGCAGCGTGGAACGCTCTCAGCTCGTGCGCACCATGGCCTATCTGCAGGTGCCGGCCCAGCTCGGCCCGGTGCTCGGGCCCCCGATCGGCGGCTTCATCACCACCTATTTCTCCTGGCGCTGGATCTTTCTGGTGAACGTGCCGCTCGGCATCCTCGGCATCGCGCTGGTGACGCTGTTCTTCGACAACCCCAAGGAGGACGCGCCGCGTCCGCTCGACTGGGTCGGTTTCCTGCTCACGGGGGTCTCGCTCTCCTGCATCCTCTACGGCATCGAGGCGATCGGGCGCGGCTTCGGCGCGGTCTGGCAGGCGGCCGGATTGCTGGTCGTCGGCGTGATCCTGGGCGGCTTCGCGCTACGGCACCTGTGGGGCTACCCGCACCCGCTGCTCAATCTGTCGATTTTCCGCATTCCCACCTTCCGCGCCAGTATCGGGGGCGGCTCGCTGTTCCGCGCCGGGGCCGGGAGCCTGGTCTTCCTGTTGCCGCTCCTGCTGCAGGTCGTGTTCGGCATGTCGGCCTTCGCCTCGGGCGTGCTGACCTTCGCCAGCGCCGCCGGGGCCATGTCCATGAAGGCGACGGCGCGGCCGATCCTCAAGCGTTTCGGCTTCCGCAACGTCATGATCGTCAACGGGGTCATCAGCGCGGCGTCGATCGCGATGTGCGCCTTCTTCACCGGCGCGACGCCGGTGCCGCTCATTTTCGTCCTGCTGCTCGTCGCCGGCTTTTTCCAGTCGCTGCAGTTCACCGCCACGCAGGCGATCGCCTATGCGGACATCACCAATCCGCAGATGAGCACCGCGACCAGCATTGCCAGCATGGCGCAGCAGCTGAGCCGCGGCTTCGGGGTCGCCATCGTGGCGGTGCTGCTGCATCTGTCGCTCGCCTGGCGCGGCGCCACGATGCTCAGCCTGCTCGATTTCCGGGTCGCCTTCGCGGGCGCGACGCTCCTGGTGCTCTCCTGCCTGGTCTTCTGCCTGCCGCTCGCCGCCGATGCCGCCGCCGAGGTCAGCGGCCACCGGGTGAAGCCGGCGGCGGCCGGGGAGGGCTAGGCGGGCGATATAGGCTTGGCGCTGTGCGCCGGTCAGAAGTCCGCCTTGCTCGCGACCGGGATGTGATAGTCGAACAAGGATTGGTTGTTCTCGGCGCAGACTTCCTCGGCGAGCTCCTGCTGGACGCGCCGATAGCGCCGCATGCCGGACCAGGGCTCGAAGAAGGCGTCCGCATCCTCGACCGTGAAGCTCACTTCCATCGCCTCGCCGCCGTCGAGCATTTTCCAGCGCTCCACGGTATGGAGCTTGTCGGTGTGCGGCGTGCGGTAGGGGTCGACGAAGGTCTTGTCGTTCTGCCCGATGGTGTCGATCACGAAGGTATCGCCCTCGTAGTGCCCGACCGACTCGCCGTACCATGACGGCCGCGGATTGGCGGAGTGGGGCACGTCGAGATAGACGCGCCGCACCTGCTGGTCGCCCGAATAGATCATCCAGACCTGCTTGGGGGTTTGAATGAAATAGAGCGGGTTGGGCCCGCCATAGGCCATGAAGCCCGGGACGCCGGCCGGCTGGCAGCTCGAGCGCGCCGTGAACGCGATCTTGCCGGCCAGCACCTCGTCATTGTCCTTCTTCATGCGCTCCTTCACCCACGGCCTCAGGTTCGGATTGCTGAGATCGGCAATCCGGAAGGTCGGCTGCTTGGCGGTGCCGTTGGGAACGAAGGGATGCGCCGGATCGTTGCTGACGGGCGGCAGGTGGCCCGGAACCGGGACGAAGTTGGGGCCGCCGCCCCCGGCACCAACCCAGCCGATCGTGTTGTTCCACGAGAAATCCGGCGCCTTCTGTTGCGCCGGCGCCGAGGTGGCGCACAGGCCCGCCAGCATTGCCAGTCCCAGCGAGAGGAGACGGTGCATGATGTTCCTCCTGTGGTTCGCGACAGCAAATCGTCCAAGCGCGTGCGCTTGGAGCACGGACGGTTTCGAGCAAAATAGCAGATTTCCCGGCGACCGACGAGCCGGTTCATGGGGCGGCCGATAAGAGCGCCCGATCTTCCGTCATTGCCGGGCTTGGCAATCCATTTTCTTCGCAAGAAATTCTGACGCGAAGAGGATGGACCCGCGGGTCAAGCCCGCGGGTGACGACGGTGGGAGGGCAAGCCGAATCAAATCGGTCGGTAACCGCCTTAGTTGAGCCCGAGCGCGGCGCGCAGCTCGGCCTTGGCGGCTTCGAACTCCTGCCTGAAATCCGGATGGGTCGCGATCGTCTGCGCGATCGCGGTGCCGGAGATGCGGCCCATCTCGATGTCGGACGCGTAGTGGATGCCGCCGACCTCGCGGTTGTGGCCGAACTCCCAGGCCCGCGCCATGATGGCGGCGCGCTTCTCGGGCAGCATGTTCGCGAGCTCGATGCCCATCAGGGTGCCGACGGTGGCGTGGCCGGACGGATAGGAGCCCGACTTCGACAGCGGCACTACCGGCTTCACCAGGTCCGAATAGAGGTGCGGGCGCGGGCGCTTCCAGACATCCTTGGCCGGGTCGACCACGGCGGCTTCGGTCTCGATCACGCGGTCGAAGAAGGCGGCAACCTTGGGCAGGCCCGCGGCGGTGAATTTGGGATTGTCGACCGCGTCGGCGAAGCGCCAGATGTTCTCGGCCGCGTCCGCGATGGCGCGCGCCTCCATCTCCTTGGTGCGCGTCACCTGAATGGTCAGGATCTCGCCGAGCTCGGCCTTCATCTGCGCGGAGTCGTTCGACGGTGGCGGCGGCAACAGCAGCAGCAGGTTGACTTCCTTGTTGTCGGAATAGGGCTTCGCATCTTCGGCGTGCGTGAGCACGGGGGCGAAGGCGGTGAGCGCCACGAAGGCCAGTACGGCAGCAAATTTGCGCATGGATTTTCCTCTCGGATCGGGCCGTTTTGGCTGTAGCAGCCGGCAAATGACAGAGTCATGACACCGGTTGCGCTTTGCCGGCAAACGCGGCATCAGCTTCCCCGCAATTCGAGCGCATGGGAAGGACCTATTACTATGGACGATCGAAGTCTCCGGGAGAAGCTCGCCGATGCCGGCCGTATTCTCGAAATCGAGGGGCAGGGCGACTATTGCATGGGGCATGTGACCCTACGCACGCCGCAGGACCCCGGCCGCATCCTGATGAAGGCCGGCGGGATGGGGCTCGAGGAGATGACGCCTGAGAACATCGTCACCATCAATATCGAAGGCGAGAAGGTTGCCGGCACGCATCAGCGCCACAACGAGGTCTTCATCCATACCGAGATCATGCGGGTGCGTCCCGACATCCAGTCGGTGGTGCACACCCATGCGCCCTATTCGGTGATCTTTTCCTCCCTCGGCAAGCCGCTGCAGCCGGTCGGGCATCCGGGCTCCGCCTTCTCGGACGGCTTGCCGGTCTTTTCCGAGACGACCGACCTGATCGTCAGCCAGCCGCTGGGCAAGGCGGTGGCGCGCTGCCTCGACCAGCATCAGGCGCTGCTGTTGCGCAACCACGGCATCGTCACCGCCGGCCGTACCCTTGAAGAAGCGATCTATCTGGCGATCGTGCTGGAGAAGGCCTGCTGGATGCAGCTCGTCGCCGAATCCGCCGGCGGCGCCAAGCTCGTGACCTCGGCCGAGGAGGCCAAGGCCAAGAAGCGGATCACGCGTCCGGAAAATCAGATCAATCTCTTCAACTACATGGTCAGGCGGGTGGCGCGCGAGCGCCGATGAACGCCACACCGCGACCGCCTGCCGCGGTTGAGGGCGGCAAAACGCTGTGATAATCACGGCGCTTGACGCGCTTGGATTCCTTGATGTGTTTGGTTGCGCGATCGCTCCGGCGGAGCCGAGGAGTTAAATCAAATGAGCTTGTTTCGACGGTCGTTCTGGATCGCCATTGCCACCGCCATTGCGCTTGTGCTCGGCTTCGCGCCGCCGCTCTCCGCCCAATCGGTCGCCGATTTCTACCGCGGCAAGACGCTGCACGTTCTCATCGGCTATGGCGAGGGCGGCGGCTATGACATCTACGGCCGGCTGTTCGCCGAGTTCCTGCCGCGGCACCTGCCCGGCAACCCGACCATCATCCCGCAGAACATGCCGGGCGCCGGCAGCTTCAAGGCCGTCAACTATCTCTACGAGGTGGCGCCCAAGGACGGCACCTATTTCGGCAGCGTGGCGCAGACGTTGGCGATTGACGCGGTGACCGACGAGAAGAGCACGACCGATCCGACGCGGCTGCCCTATCTCGGCCGCCTCACCACCAATATCGACGTCGGCGTCGCCCTCAAGCGCACCGGCATCAAGTCGTTCGAGGACGCGCGCAAGCGCGAGATCATCACCGGCACCAGCGGCGGCGGCTCGACCACGGTGGTCTATCCGCTGGCGCTCAACGCCTATGCGGGCGCGAAGTTCAAGCTGGTGAAGGGCTACAAGGGCACCAACGAGATCATGCTGGCGGCCGAGCGCGGCGAGGTCGAGCTCGTCTCCGCGGTCGGCATTCCCGGCCTGTTGGCCGCGCATCCGGACTGGATCAAGGGCGACGCGGCCGTGATCCTCTATCAGAACGCGCTCAAGCGGCATCCGCTGCTGCCGCAGGTGCCGACCCTGCCCGAGCTCGGCCTCACCGACGACGGCCGCGCCGTGCTGCGCGCCATCGCCGGCACCGCCGAGATCGGCCGCTCGATCCTGACCACGCCGGGCGTGCCGGCGGAGCGGCTGGCGGCGCTACGCACTGCGTTCCAGGACACGCTCAAGGATCCCGAATTCCTTGCCGCCTGCGAGAAGCGCAACGTCACCATCGAGCCGGCCACCGGCGAGGAGATGGACGCGATCACGCGCGACACGGTCCGCCTGCCCAAGCCGGTCATCGAAGCCGTCGGCAAGCTGTTCAAGGAATAGACCAGGCGAGGGTGTCGCGGCCGCCGCGGTAGCTCGTCGCGGTCTGCGCCGGATCGCGGTTGACGAGCGGCCTTGCATACATCGGATGCCGCATGCTGCGTACCTCGTGCTCGATGGTGAACAGCACCTCGCGCGTATCGAGGTCGACGATGTCCCTGAAGCGGTACTGGTGCTGGCTGCTCTCCTCGGTGACGAGGCCGAGCTCCTTGAGCCGCCGGTGCGGGCCGGAGAAATTCGCCACGTCGATCTGCACGTGGTGGCCGTCATAGGCGACTTCCGCCGTGTCGGTCTCGGCGAAGATGAAATATTGCCGCGCCCCGACCATGACGCGCGCCCGCCGCCCGTTGCCGTCCGCGAGGACATCGGCGGGGGCGTGGAAGACCTCGCGATAGAAGCGCGCGATCGCGTCGGCGGTCCCGGGGCGCACGTCGAATCCGACATAAGCCATGCCGAGCGCGACGGGGCCGAAACGGTCCGGGTCGGGGACGTGACAATGGATGCGATTGCCCCAGGGCGAGACGGTCTCGATGCCGTCGTTGCTCTCGCGGAAATCGAAACGCGTCCCGGCGAGCGGCTGCCGCAGCTTGGCGAGGCGCGCGAGCAGCGCCTCGCGGTCGCTCAGCACCAGTCCGGTGATGCCGCGCAGGACTTCGCTGCGCCCGGTCGGCAGATGGAACTGGCTCTGCCCGACATTAATCCACATATTGTCGGTTGAGGTCATGATGAAGGGATCGCGGGTGAGACCGAGGCCCGTCACATAGAAGAGCGTGGCCAGGCCCTGCTCGGGCACCGCCGTGTTGACGTGCCCGAGACCGACGATGTTGCCGATGTCCTCGGCGGCGCGGTCGTAGTGGCGTTGTTCCATGGGTTCGCTCTCGCATGACAACCAATTCCGCGGATGTTACAAGAATTTGTCATGGACCGCGACGAGGTTTCAAAGTGTTCGAAGTGGGCAAACCGGTACGCCGCGGGCGCAGATCGCCGATCGCTGCCGCATGTCTTGTTCTGGCCGGCCTTGTGCTGCAGGCAGTCTTGCCCACAGCGACCGGTGCCGCGGAAACCGCGCAGGTGCGCATCGGCATCGCCCGCACCATGAGCGATGTCGGCTATTACGTGGCCGACGCCATGGGCTTTTTTCGCGACGAGGGCATCGAAGTCAGCATGACGCCGTTCAATTCCGCGGCCCAGATGATGGTGCCGCTCGGGGTCGGCGATCTCGATGTCGGCGGCGGGACGGTGTCGGCCGGCTTCTATAATTCCATCGGGCGCGGCATCGCCACCAAGATCGTGGCCGACCAGGCCTCGATGAAGCCCGGCTACGGCTATTCGTCGCTGATGGTGCGCAAGGATCTGGTCGATTCCGGCCGCTACAAGACGCTCGCCGATCTCAAGGGCATGAAGGTCGCGATCGGGGCGCCCGGCACCGGCACGGCCTCCGCCCTCAACGAGACCCTCAAGATGGGCGGCCTCAAATATAGCGATGTCGAGGTCGTCTATCTCGGCTTCCCCGAGCATCTGCCGGCCTTTCTCAACAAGGGCATCGACGCGGCCATCAGCAACGAGCCGACCATGACGCTCGAGATCGAGCAGGGCGCGGCGGTGCGCATCGTCGGCAACGACGTCACCTATCCGGACCAGCAGACCGCGGTGGTCTTTTATTCCGAGCGCTTCATCAAGAGCCGGCGCGATGTGGCCGAGCGATTCATGCGCGCCTATGTGCGCGGCATCCGCCTGTACAACGATGCTTTGAAAGACGGGCGGCTCGCCGGCCCCGCGGCCGGGCAGATCATCCCGATATTGACCAAATATACCTCGACCAAGGACGAAGCCATGTTCCGTCGCATCATCCCGAGCGCGGTCAATCCGAACGGCGAGGTGAATTTGGC
>DATDGG010000226.1:0-16435 GCA_036522235.1 Xanthobacteraceae bacterium | reverse complement strand
GGTTCTCGCGCGGGTCGACGTTCTCCACGACAACGAGCCGCCGCGATGGGATGACCGCAATCTTTTGACCGCCGTCGCCGGAAGCCATGATGGCGTCCGCTCCCCATTCGGCGGATTGCAGCGTCCACCACAGGTAGCCATAGCCACGGTCGCTCCGGTCAGTCTGCGGCGAGTAGGTGGTGGTGGATTCCTTGATCCAGGCCGCCGGTATGATCTGCCGCCCGCGCCACTGGCCGCCATTGAGGAAAAGCAGGCCGAATCGCGCCGCGTCGCGCGCGCTCAGGCTGAACGGGTAGGCCTGGTGAATGGACTGCGGTTCGGTGACATAGCGGCCGTCGCGCGCCGAGAAATCCTCCATGCCGATCGGGCGCGCTATACGCTGCGCGAAGCTTTCGAAAATGTCTTCGCTGGTGAGCTTGCGATAAATCGTGCCGAGCGCGTTGAAATCCCAATTGTTGTAGTACCAGAAGGTGCCGGGCGCATGGCTCCCGCGTTCGGGGCGCTTTGCACCCATGTCGGGCGTTTCATAGGCAGCGATATGGTAGATACCCGACCGCGCCATCAGTAGATCGCGCACTGTCGCCTGCTTTTCGGCATCCGTCAGTCGCGGCGGATTGTCGTCGATGGCAAGGTCCGCCAATGTGCTGGTGAGACCGATCCGCCCTTGCGCAACCGCGATCCCGTAAAGCGCGCTCAACAGGCTTTTGCGAACGGATTGCATGTTCACTTTGCGGCTGACGTCGCCAAAGCTGGCGATGACTTGGCCATCGCGCACGAACATGACGGCGGTGGGCCTGAAGGCCGTTCCGAAGTCGTGAACCGCTCTCACGGCCTCCGCAGACAAGCCGGCTGCCGGCTCGGCGCTCTGCCAATGCTCGAGCGGCTCGGCACCAGCATTCGACGCCAAGCCCAAGGTCGCAACGATCGCGATGACAAGTCGCACCGGCCCGCCCCATTCCCCGATCCCACCGCAACACTGCCTGGCGAATCGAGCGACTTTGCGACGCGCCCGTCGGCGCCACCGGGCGGCCGGGCCAGAACACTCTCGCGCTGTGGGCAACGCAGGCGTAACGTGCCTCAGCAAGCTCGTTCCTGTCAGGGGACTGCAATGAAACTTCCCCGTAGGAGCCGGGCGATGCCGTTGCCGAGAAATTCCGTAACGCCCGATACGCGAATTTCTAGTCCTTGAACGGATCGAATTCCCCCGCACCGGCCATCGCGACCGCAAACGGGCGCAGCGTACGCAGCACCCGAACCGTCCCGGCGTGCTGCGCGATCACCTCCGGCAGGCGGCGATAGGCCATCGGGCTTTCGTCGAGATCCGCGCCCATCAAGGTCACGCCGCGCTCGTGCAACCACGCATCCATCTCGGTCCGGCTGAACCGGCGCATGGCCTCCTTGCGGCCGAACAGACGGCCGGCGCCGTGGACGGTCGAGTAGAGCGACGCCCG
The DNA here is from genome assembly GCA_036522235.1 of Xanthobacteraceae bacterium. GTDB lineage: Bacteria > Pseudomonadota > Alphaproteobacteria > Rhizobiales > Xanthobacteraceae > VAZQ01. The sequence goes on along the minus strand of DATDGG010000226.1, from coordinate 14,984 downwards.
CGCTTCCGGACTGTCGACGCCCTCGATGATCACGGCGTCATCACCCATCGAGCCGCCGACGAATCCGCGCTGGCCCGGAAAGGCCGGCGTCGCGCCCTTGCGGACGACCCAAAGGTCGCGGCCGTCATGCGTCTCGCGCCAGGCATAGTTGTGATGGTTGTGCACCGTGTCGGTCATGGCGCCGCCGATGATCTTGCGCACGCGCTCGATCACCCATTCACGGCCCGCATAGGAGTAGCGCCCGGCAAGCTGCATCGCCGCGATGTAGCGGCGGCCGAGCTCGCTGTCCTCGTCGATCACCGCCGGCGGCACGTTCATGCCATCCGTGCCGCCGGCGGCCTTGAGATAGCGGGTCGCGCTGGTGTGACCGAGGCCGCGGCTGCCGAAATGCACGCCGATCCAGACCAGGCCGGCTTCATCGCGCATCAGATCGACGTAGTGATTGCCCGACCCGACGGTGCCGAGCTGCGCGACGGCCTTCTGCCGATACGCGGCCATGTCGGATTCTCGCCACGCCTCGCCGTCGTCGAAGAGCGGATGCTCGACCTGCTCCTCGTTGCTGCGACCGACGCCGAACGAGATCACGCGGGCCACGTCGCGGATGATGGCTCCGACCTTGTCCTCGATCGCCGCATAGGGCGTATCCAGCCGCACCGCCATGTTGCCGCAACCGATATCGAAGCCGACGCCGGAAATGCTGATCTGCTTCTCGTAGGCGATGACCCCGCCCACCGGCTGCGCGTAGCCGAGATGCCCATCGGCGCAGATCACGCCGGCGACGACGTTGCCGACCGCCATGCAGTTGCGCATCTGCGCGATCGTGGATTCCTCGTGCGTGCCGAAAATCTTGAGCGGGCTGTTCTGGAACTCCGCCGTCTGTGGCGCGATGGTGGCGATCTCGGCCGCCGCCGCTGCCGTGTCGCGCGCCATGTGCTCGGCACGCGCCGCGTCGCGGAACGTGCACCAGGTCGGCATCGAGCGCTGGCCCGGCCGCTCGATCCTGGCATCCGGATCGAGCCCGGCCGCGATCGCGAGCTCGCGGGCGCGGGCTTCATACGGATCAGCGCGTCGCATGGGGAGGGCCTCCTCGTTCCCTTCCATCTTACACGGTACGGACGGTCAACAGTGCATCTTCGCCTTGTGGCTTACGTCACCAAAACTGGTGATGCCCCGGTCCCCGCTGCGGCCACGTGGCGAAAATCCGCCGCACGATCGCTCTACAGTTCCAGGGTCGCCGTCACCGGCACGTGGTCGGACGGCCGCGCGGCGCCGCGTAGACCCTTGCGAATCTCGAGCGCAGTGACCCGATCGGCGAGCGCCGGCGCGACCCAGATATGGTCGAGCCTGCGGCCTTTGTCGGCGGTCACCCAATCGAGAGAACGGTAGCTCCACCAGGTATAGAGCTTGGCCGGCTCCGGCACCCGCATGCGCATGGCGTCGACCCAGCCGCCGGTCTTGAGCACTGACGTGAGCTTCTCGCATTCGAGCGGCGTATGCGAGACGACGCGCAGCATCTGCTTGTGGCTCCAGACGTCGTGCTCGAGCGGCGCCACGTTAAGGTCGCCCACCAGGATCGCGCGGTCGGCGCGGGAAAGGCGCAGCGCCGCGTGCTGGCGCATCTCGTCCAGGAAGGCGAGCTTGTGGGCGAATTTCGGATTGACGTCCGGGTCCGGAATATCGCCGCCGGCCGGAACATAGAAATTGTGCAACGTGATGGGATCGCGCAGGCCCGCCCGTTCGCCCAGCACGGCGCAGACGTGGCGGCAGTCGCGTTTGCCGCAGAAGTCTTGCACGTTGAAGGATTCAAACGGCAGGCGCGAGAGCACCACGACGCCGTGATAGCCCTTTTGACCGTTCAGGGCGATGTGCTCGTAGCCGAGGCGCTTGAAACGCTTGCGCGGAAACTTGTCGTCCGGGCACTTGGTTTCCTGCAGGCACAAAACGTCGGGGCGGACCGACTTGATGAACTTGGCCACGAGATCGATGCGCAGCCGCACCGAATTGATGTTCCAGGTCGAGACGGTGAGACGCATGGGTTCGCGAACTCAGGGGTTGTCATCGCCGGGCTTGTCTCGGCGATCTCGATAAAGGAGGCACAATGCCATACCAAGCGAGATGGCCGGAACATAAGAGCGCTTACGCCTGTCTTCGCGGGCTATGTCCGGCCATGACAACGGATAGCGCGACAGCAAAAGCTACTGAACGCGCGTATACTCGATGTTGAAAAGATTTGGATCAGGGCGCTTGGAGGAATCCAGGTTGGAGACCGCGATCGTGGTGTCGAAGCCCTGGACGTCGGTGATGGTCCATTGCTTGAGCTTGAAGTCCTTGGCATCGAAGCTCATCATCAGGCGGCTGGTGCCGATCAATGGCTGCTTCTCCTCGATCGCGACGGTGACGAAGGTCTCGTCCGCCGTCACCCCCACAACATTCGTGTCTTGCAGGAGGTCGATGCGGTCGGCGAGCAGGAAGCGCAGCGGCGTCTGCGACAGCTTATACTCATCCCTGGTGTTGAGCTGGCGATCGCGCACGACAACGTCCGTGCCGTCGGCGATGATCTCGATCGGGCTCGGTGCATCGTATTCGAAGCGCACCTTGCCGGGCTTTTGCAGGAACAGATGGCCGCTGGTGCGCCGGCCGTCGGGGCCGATCTGCACGAAATTCCCGGTCAGCACCTGCATGCTGGTCAAATAGGTGCTGACCCGATTGACCAGCGCCCGCTGCTTGGCATCGAAGGCTGACGGATCGGTCGCAGGACGGTTGGATTTTCCGCTGAACGGATTGAGCGCATCAAGCAACGAAATGCCGGGCGTGGCGGGGGCTGCCGGGGTCGAAGATTGCGTTGGCGGAGCCGGGGTCGAGCGGTCCTTCGGGGCCGGCGCCGGCGTCGGCAACGGAATGGTTTCGGCGCGCCCCGCGGATGCGCCCAGGAGCAAAGAGGACATCAATACCGCAACCGATGCCGCGTGGCGCAAGCCCCCCATATTGTTCTCCGCCTTTGCGCGTCTCACTTGTCGCTGTGCCGTGTGTCGCTGTGCCCGTATGTCGCTGTGCCCGTATGTCGCTGTGCCGTATCGCTTAAGCCGCCCCGCCCCGGCGGCCGCCCCCGACGCACGTCCGCTACCGCCCGCTTGTGGCCATATCACGGCTTTCGCAAACGGCTTTCGCCCGCCCCCACCTTAAGTCTCTCCGCAAGCCGGGGACGGAAGGACGAGGGTAGTGATTCCTTATACCGCTACTCGGCCTCGCCGCCCATCAGGATTTCGCGCTTGCCCGCATGGTTGGGTTGCCCGACGACGCCTTCGTGCTCCATCCGCTCCATGATCGATGCCGCCCGGTTATAGCCGATCTGCAGGCGCCGTTGGATGTAGCTGGTCGAGGCCTTGCGGTCGCGCATGACGATCTGCACCGCCTGCTGATAGAGATCCGTGGCCTCGGGAGCCCCCATTCCGGTCGCATCGAACACCGCGCCGTCCTCGTCGTCCTCAAGGCCGCCTGCGGTGACGGCTTCGAGATATTGCGGGGTGCCTTGCGCCTTGAGGTGACGGACGATCTTCTCGACCTCTTCGTCGGAAACGAACGGGCCGTGCACGCGGCTGATGCGCCCGCCGCCCGCCATGTACAGCATGTCGCCCTGCCCCAGCAGCTGCTCGGCGCCTTGCTCGCCCAGAATAGTGCGGCTGTCGATCTTGGAGGTGACCTGGAACGAGATGCGGGTCGGGAAATTCGCCTTGATGGTGCCGGTGATGACGTCGACCGAGGGGCGCTGCGTTGCCAGGATTACGTGCAGGCCGGCCGCGCGCGCCATCTGGGCGAGGCGCTGGACCGCGCCTTCGATGTCCTTGCCGGCCACCATCATCAGGTCGGCCATCTCGTCGACGATCACCACGATCTGGGGCAGCGGCTCGAGCTCGAGCTGCTCTTCCTCGTAGATCGCTTCGCCGGTCTCCTTGTCGTAGCCGGTATGCACCGTGCGGCTGAGCGCCTCGCCCTTGCTGACCGCATCGGCCAGGCGGGCATTGTAGCCGTCGATATTGCGCACGCCGAGCTTCGACATTTTCTTGTAGCGCTCTTCCATCTCGCGCACCGCCCATTTGAGCGCGACCACCGCCTTCTTGGGGTCGGTAACCACCGGGGCGAGCAGATGCGGGATGCCGTCATAGACCGACAGTTCGAGCATTTTCGGATCGACCATGATGAGACGGCACTGCTCCGGGCGCAGCCGGTAGACCAGGCTCAGGATCATGGTGTTGATGGCGACCGACTTGCCGGAGCCAGTGGTGCCGGCGATCAACAGATGCGGCATTCGGGCGAGGTCGACGATCACTTCCTCGCCGCCGATGGTCTTGCCCAGGCATAGCGGCAGCTTGGCACTCGAATCCTGATAGACGTCGCTCGACAATAGCTCGCGCAGATAGACTTTCTCGCGCACCGGATTGGGCAGCTCGATGCCGATGGCGTTGCGTCCCGCCACCACGGCGACGCGGGCCGACAGCGCGCTCATGGAGCGCGCGATGTCGTCGGCGAGCCCGATCACGCGCGAGGATTTGATGCCGGGTGCCGGCTCGAGCTCGTAGAGCGTGACCACTGGGCCGGGCCGCGCATTGATGATCTCGCCGCGCACCCCGAAATCGCCGAGCACGCTCTCGAGCGCGTTGGCGTTGCCCTCGATGATCTCGGCGCTCAAGGTGGCGCGGTCGCTCGCCCGCGGCGCAGTCAGGAGATTGAGCGAGGGCAGCGTATAGCCGCCGCTCGAGCGAGGCTTGCGCGGCGCGACGCGGGGTTTGCGCGGCGCCTCCTCCTCCTCTTCTTCCTCGTCGTCCTCGTCCTCGAGGTCGGGCGCCAAGGTGACGTGGCTCATCTCATCCAGGCGCGGCTCCGCGCGGCCGCGCCGCATCGGCACATTGCCGGAGCGCCGCCGCACCAGCCAGCGCGTGAGCCGCCACTTGAGGCCGAGCAAACCGTGCACCAGCCAGCCGAGCAGGATCGAGGGGCGCGATTCGCGCTTCTCGGCGGCATCCTCTTCGTCATCGTCGTCGTCCGCTTCTTCTTCCGGCTCGGCCTCGTTGTGCCAGCCTATACCGCAGGCGACCGCGAGCGCCGCGAAGGCGCCCCCGCCAGCCAGCGACGCGATCAAGAAGCGCTCCCATCCGGCGAGCTGTCCATGCGCGACCAGCAAGGCGCCGCGCAGCAAGCCGTCCCCGATGACGCCGCCCAGGCCCGCGGGCAGCGGCCAGGCATGGCTGCGCGGCACGCAGGACGCAAAGGTCGCGGCCAGCAGCACGCCCAAAATCCAGACCACGACGCGCAGCCATTCGCGGCGCATGTGCCGATGACTGGCGAGGCGCCAGCCCCAGACCGCGATCGGCAGCACCAAAGCGATGGCGCCGAGCCCTAGTAGCTGCATCATCAGGTCGGCCGTGATGGCGCCGTAGGGGCCGAGCAGGTTGCGCACCGAATTCATGGTGGCGTGGCTCAGGCTCGGGTCCTGCACCGACCAGCTCGCGAGCGCCGCCGTGAGCAGGATCGCGCCCGCGATCAAGGCGACGCCGACGATCTCGCGCAGCCGCCGGTGCAGCATTTCGCGCAAGCTGTCGGACAGGAAGCTCAGGCTGTCGAAGCTTGAATTGATCGCCGGCATGGTTCGCCTTCAGCCCAGTGCCGCGACGAGGCGGTGCAAGGCCTCGGCGGTGGTATCGTGATCGTGCACCATGGCGACCCGAATGAATCCTTCACCCGGATTGCTGCCGTCGGCCTGCGGCCGGGCCAGATAGCGGCCCGGCACGACGCGCAGCCCCGCCTCCCGCCAAAGCCGCAGCGTGGCGGCTTCGTCGCCGCCCTGCGCCGCCACATCGAGCCAAAGAAAAAAGCCGCCGGGGGGGCGGGCATAGCCATAGCGGTTGCCGATGACCTGATCGGCGAGATCGAATTTCCGCCGGTAGAGCGCGCGGTTGGCCTCCACATGGGTCTCGTCCGCATAGGCCGCAACCGCGACCCGCTGCAGCGGCACGGGAACCTGCGGGGCCGCCACGTTGCGCAGCTCGAGAAAGCGGGCCAGGAAGTTGCGGTCGCCGGCCGCGAAGCCGACCCGCAGCCCCGGCAGGTTCGAGCGCTTGGACAGCGACTGGAACACGATCACATTGGCGAAGTCGGGCGCGGCCGTCTCGAGCATTCCGGCGGGCGCGGCGTGCGAATAGATTTCGGAATAGCATTCGTCGCTGAAGACCAGGAATCCGAAGCGCTGCGCGAGCACGGCGAGGCGGGCGAGATAATCCTTGGTGGCGACCGCCCCCTGCGGATTCGCCGGTGAGGCGATGTAGAACGCGACCGTGCGGGCGAGCAGCGCCGCCGGCAGCGCGTCGAGGTCGGGCAGGAATCCGGTGGCGGCGGTCGCCGGCAGATAGACCGGCTCGCAATCGGCCGCCACCGCGCCCGCCGCATAGGCCGCATAGAACGGATTGGGCATCAGCACGGCGGGGCGGCCGGCTCGGCCATTGACCCAGTCGCGGGCCGCGATGGCGGCGAGAAAGAGGCCCTCGCGCGTGCCGTTGAGCACCAGGACCTCGGTCGCGGGGTCGACCGGCCGCGGCAGCGCGAACCTCCGGCCGAGCCACTCGGCGGCGGCGCGGCAGAACGCCTCGGTGCCCTTGTTCATCGGATAGCGGCCGAAATCGTCGATATGCGCGGCCAATACCGGGCCGACGAAATCGGGCACCGCATGCTGCGGCTCGCCGACCGCCAGGCTGATCGCCGGCTTACCGGGGGGAGCGTCGCCCAACAGCTCGCGCAGCCGCACGAACGGCGAGCGGTTGCTGGCGGCGGGCGCAGAAGGCGACGCGGGTTCGGCCATGAACATCGATCATGCTCTAAAGCGGCGCGGATATCCCCGCACGATCGTTTCGATAGCATAGGTAGGGCGAGGTTAAGACCCGTTTAACCATCGCCTGGAGGCTTCCGCAAATGCCGGGGATCTTCCCTCCCCCTGAAAGGGGGAGGGTGGCGCCGTAGGCGCCGGGTGGGGGTCCTGGCGTTTCCGCGCTCTAGGCGAAGAGGCAGCGCAACTGGCGATCCTAGTGGCGTGCAGCGTAACCCGCACCTGACCCGCTTCGCGGGTCGTCCTCCCCCTTTCAGGGGGAAGGTAGTGCCAGCGCGTCACGCGCTCTCTATGTCCTCTCTATGTCCAGAGAGCCCCGACATCTACGGCGACCCGCTGAAACGTAGTCGCTGCGCGCCGGTTCGCGAGCGCAGGAATTTCAAGCCAGCAAATTTGCAACTGTCGGGAATTTTCAAGCCGTCTCGCGCTGGTTCAAATCCGGTCACCCGACCTGGATTGGATTGCCGGCCAGCCCGCAATATCCGCGTTGCGAGTTTCCGCCCTCCCATCTCCACATCATGCATCCAGAACCCGCGCATCTGAAGTACTTCGCCCGATAAAGCCAATGCATACGAGGAAAAAAAGTTCGGAACATTGCATTGAACAAACGAAATCCCTTACCCGGCTGGGCTCTATTGAATGCGACGACCCTGGTTTGCCATCGCAATCGCACCATTGGGCACCATAAGTTCTGTTTTGCATATTGCTCGGTTACCAACATTTGGTCCTCCCTGGTCGAACTTTCGCGTCACATCGGCCGCGGCATCCACGCCCGTACGCGCGAACTCCTCGTAACCCGAATCAAGCTAACGATTTGTTTTGTTGGTTGCCGCCTCGTTCGGTACCATTTGGCGGTGCCAGGTAGTACGAGGCGGTCTTGGGTATCACGCGGCGCGACCGACACCCGAGTGACAACTATTGAGCGTCTCAATTGCAATGGCTGCAATGGCTGCAATGGATGGCTGCCGATCGCAGCGATTCGCACGCGGTCGGCGGCCTGGAAATTTGCGCCTTCGGCGTGCGGATTTTCCGCTGGCCGTGAGGGTCCAGGTTTCCGCACGCGAGGCGAGGAGGGAACGCGGTGCGCCGGACAGAGGCCGGCGATCCCAGTGCGAACAGCGTGACTCCCACCTGACCCGCTTCGCGTCCTCCCTCTTTCAGGCGGAGGGTAGAAGGCATCCGCGACTCGGGCGGCGCTAGATCGCGTCCTGGTCGGTCTCGCCGGTGCGGATGCGGACCGCGTGCTCGATCGGGCTGACGAAAATCTTGCCGTCGCCGATCTGGCCGGTTTTCGCCGCCCCCAGGATAGTCGAAACCACTTTGGCGACCTGATCGGAATCGGCCGCGATGTCGATCCGGATCTTGGGCAGCATGTTCACCACGTATTCGGCGCCCCGGTAGATTTCGGTGTGCCCCTTCTGGCGTCCGAAGCCCTTGACCTCGGTCACCGTCATGCCTTGCACGCCGATGCCGGCCAGCGCGTCGCGCACCTCGTCGAGCTTGAATGGTTTGATGATGGCGGTGACGAGCTTCATGGCAGCGTTTCCCCCCAGCCGTTTGTGAGCGCTGGCCGACGATCCCGACCGCCGGCCCGTTTCCGCTAAGCTAGGCTTTAAGGCGGGCGCCGCGCAATCCCTACATCGGCATCAAACTCAAGAACCCATGCGGCGATCACGGTTGCAGGCGTTTCAGCTCGCCGATGGCGGCCGCGCGCTCGAGGAATCCGATCGGACAGGTTTCGGCCGCCTCGCGGATCAGCGCGGCCGCGCCGGCCCGGTCGCTCCGCGTAAGCGCGTATTCGCCCACATAGAACGCGGTCTCGCAGCGCCGCTCCAGCCGCTCCGCGGGTTCTGCCGGCAGCGCTTGTTCCAGGACCTTCTCGCGTTCGAGCGATCCCGCATAGAGGGCGAGCAGCGGCCCGGGCCAGGGGTCGGGCGCGAAGGCCGCGGCTTCGCGCGCAAAGCCGTCGTCCGCGAAACCGGCCCGCATCCGCGCCAGATGCCGCCACAGCACCCGATAGGGGTCGGCCGGATCGCGCTGCGCGAGCTCGCTGAAATCGGCGGCCGCGCCCGCGAAGTCGCCGAGCGCGAGGCGCACGAAGGCGCGATTGCCAAAGGCCTCCGCGGAATTGGGGCCGAGCCGCAAGGCAGTGTCGAGATCGGCCGCCGCGCGCGCGAAATCGCCGTTCTGGCTCTGCGCGGCGCCGCGATTGTTGTAGGCCTCGACGCTGCGCGGATTGATCGCGATGGTCTTGTCGAAGCTCGCGATGGCCTCCGCCAGGCCGCCCTTCTGCATCAGGACGGCGCCGCGATCGAGCCAGGCGCCGGCGTGATCGGGCGCGACCCGGGTCGCCTCCTCATAGTCCGCGAGCGCCTTGTCGGCATCGCCGAGCAACCGGAAGGCGCTGCCGCGCCCCACCAGGGCCTCGACGTCGCGCGGGTCGAGGCGTAGCGCCGCGGTCGCGTCCGCGACGGCGCCCTTAAGATCGCCCCGCATCGCGCGCGCGGCCGCGCGGCCGCGCAGCGCCGAGCCGAGGTCGGGCTTGAGGCCCAGCGCGAGATCGTATTCCGCGATGGCGCCCGCCGGGTCGCGCTTGAGCCGCAACGCATTGCCGCGGTTGACATGCGCGGTCCAGGAGCTCGGATCGAGCGCGATCGCCTTGTCGTAGTCCGCAATGGCGCCATCGAGATCGCCGCGGGTCTGGCGCATCATGCCGAGATTGCCCCAGGCCTCGGCGTCGTCGGGCGCGAGCCGGGTGGCTTCGGTGAAATCCGCCGTCGCGCGCGCAATGTCGCCCACGCGGTAGTTCGCCAGGCCGCGAAACTTGAGCGCCCGCACCCGGTTGGCGACGCTTTCGCGCGGATTGTCGATGATGCCGCCGCAGGCGGTGAGCCAGCTCTCCGGCGCCCCGCTGCCGCAGAGGGCGGGCGTTTGGGCTGTGCCGAGCGCGGGCGCCAGCCACGCGAGCGCAAATGCCAGCACATAGAGACTGCGGCGGCGTTGTCTTGCTTGGTCCACGTTCGCACCCGACAGGTTGGAACAGGTTTGGAATCTTGGCGGAAGATTGGCCGAGGCGCGGCACGGACGCAATGGTCTCCGCGTCAGCTTGCTGGCCGCCGCTCCCGCAGCAGCCCTTCCTGCGCCACCGAGGCGACCAGCGTTCCGTCGCTCGCAAAGATGAGGCCGCGGCAGAAACCGCGCGCGCCGGCGAGGTTGGGACTGTCCTGCGCGTAGAGCAGCCACTCGTCGGCCCGGCAGGGGCGATGGAACCAGAGCGCGTGATCGAGGCTCGCCGCCATGATGCCCTTGTCGAACACGCTGCGCCCATGCGGGATGAGCGCCGAATCGAGCAGTGTCATGTCGGACGCGTAGGCGAGCACGCATTGATGGATGGCCGGCGTGTCGGGCAGCGCGCCGGTGGCGCGGATCCAGACGTGGAAGCGGCCGCCCTCGATCGGCTTGCCGAGATAGCGGTCGAATTCGACCGGCCGCAGCTCGATCGGCCGCGGGCGTTCGTAGTAGCGGCGCACCGGCTCCGGCATCAGCGGCAGCACCCGCTCCCTGACCTCGCTCTCGTTCGGCAGCGCGTCGGGCTTCGGCACGTCCGGCATCTTGGCCTGATGGGACAGGCCGTCCTCCTCGGCATGGAACGAAACCGCCATGGAGAAGATGGCCTCCCCGTGCTGGATGGCGATCACCCGCCGGGTCGCGAAGCTCTTGCCGTCGCGGATGCGGTCGACCTCGTAGATGATCGGCACTTTGGGGTCGCCGGGCAGGAGAAAATAGGCATGCAGCGAATGCGGCTTGCGCGCGGCGACGTCGACCGTGCGGCAGGCCGCGACCAAAGCCTGTCCCACCACCTGGCCGCCGAAGACCCGCTGCCACATGTCCTGCGGGGAGCGCCCGCGAAACAGATTGACCTCGAGCTGCTCGAGATCGAGGACGTCGAGAAGGCCTTGAACCGCGGACGACATGATTGGCCTGATGGGATGGTTTGGGGCGCCGCCGGCCACTGACACGCGGGCTGGGCTCGAAGTCAAGCGCACGCCTGCTATGATGGGGGCGTGCCGACTCCGGTGCGTGGATGCCGATGGGCGCTGGAAATGGATCGATGAACCAGGAAACCGACGTGGCGCGGGGCGATCACGCGACCCGCGAGCGGATCGACGTGCTGATCGGCGGCGCTGGCGTGGCCGGGCTCGCGCTTGCGGTGGCGTTGCGCGAGGGTCTCGGGCCCACTTTCACGGTCGCGGTCGCCGATCCGGGGCTCGACAGGATGGCGAGCGATCCGCGCGCCTCCGCCATCGTGGCGGCCGCGCAGCGGCTGTTCGCGGCGATCGGGGTCTGGGACAGGATCGCCGGCGAGGCGCAGCCCATCCTCGACATGGTGGTGACCGACAGCCGCCTCGCCGATGCGGTCCGGCCGGTGTTCTTGACCTTCGACGGCGATGTGGAGCCGGGTCAGCCATTCGCCCATATGGTGGAGAATGGTCCGCTGCAGGCCGCGCTGCTGGCGCGCGCGCGCGAGATCGGCGTGTCGTTGCGAGCGGAAGCGGTTACGGGATTTGAGCGGGCGTCCGCTTCGGCTGCGGGCGGAACGGATCTGAGCGTCGCGCTTGCGGGCGGCGCGCATGTGCGGGCGCGGCTGCTGGTCGCGGCCGACGGCGCGCGCTCGGTGATCCGCGCACAAGCCGGCATTGCGACCCGCGGCTGGAACTACGGACAATCCGCTATCGTGACCACGGTCGCCCATGAGCGCGATCATGGCGGACGCGCCGAGGAGCACTTCCTTCCCGCCGGCCCGTTCGCGATCCTGCCGCTGAAACATTGCCGGTCTTCGATCGTGTGGACCGAGCGGGAAGGCGAGGCCGCCCGCATTCTGGGCCTGCCCGATGGCGACTTTCATGCCGAGCTCGAGCGCCGGTTCGGGCTGCATCTGGGCGAGATCGAGATCGCCGGTCCGCGCCGCGCCTATCCGATCGGGCTATGGGTGGCGCGCGACTTCGTTGCGGATCGCGTGGCGCTGGTCGGCGATGCCGCCCATGTGATCCATCCGATCGCCGGGCAGGGGCTCAATATGGGCCTCAAGGACGTGGCGGCGCTGGCCGAGACCATCGTGGACGCGGCTCGGCTCGGGCTCGATCCCGGCGCGCAAACGGTGCTCGAGCGCTATCAACGCTGGCGGCGGTTCGACACCATGGCGATGGGGGTGGCGACCGACGGCCTCAACCGGCTCTTTTCCAACCGCTCCGACGTGCTGCGCTTGGCGCGCGACCTCGGTCTCGGGCTGGTCGACCGCCTGCCGACCCTCAAGCAGCTCTTCATCCGCGAAGCCGCGGGTCTCGTCGGTGAAGTCCCGAAGCTGCTCAGGGGCGAGGCGCTTTAGCTTTCCTTGCCCTTCGGGCGGGAGGATGGGAGCGCTCAAAGCGGCCCGAACTTGTAGCTGCCTTGCGCAAAGCCGCCGTAGCGCGTGGTGCTGAAATTGAGCGGCTGCAGCTCCGCCGGCGCCGGGAAGCCGACGATGACGCGTTCGAAGTCGGCGTTGCCGCGCGTCTCCATAAACCAATAGCGTCCGCCGAGGCCGACCGTGGCCCGCTCGGCGAGCTGGTAGGACAGGACTGCCTCGATCTGGAAGCCGGTCCCGCCGCCGAATTCCGGGATCGGTCCCGAAATGGCCAATGGCGTGCCGCCCAGCCGCAGCCAATGGGTGTCCAGTCCGGTGAGCTGCTCGAAGGGCAGCCAGGCGAATTCGCCGCTGAACTTGAGTCGATCAAGTAGTTTCACCTCGCCGAGAATCCCCAGACGCGCGAATTGCCAGTGGGTGTCTTCGCTGATGGCCTCGATCCCGGAGGCGATGGTCGGGACGCAGACCTTCGGATTGCCGGCGACCTGACTGCAGCCGAACGCGTTCGTGCTTTCGGCCAGAAACCCGTAGCCGGCGAAGAGCCCGATGCTCCCGCGCTCGGTCTTGAACACGGTCTGCCCGATGTCGACGCTGGCATAGGCGAGGCGGCCGCCTTGCTGCTGGCTCAACGTGCTGGAATACGGCGTGATACCGGGCGGAAAATCTTCATCATTGAGCGTGCCGCTGCGCAAATTGCCGAAGCCCGCAAAGCCCTTGAGGAAGGCGCCGATAGGCGTATCGGCGCGGCCGAACCCCTCGAACGTGGCGGTGGTCAGGCCGCTATAGGTCAGGCGGGAATTGAGGTTGGTGCTGGCGCGCGGATCGTCGAACAAATCCTTCGCCAGCTTGCCGGTGCTGTACCAGATGCGGGTCCCGAACTCGAACGTGAAGCCATGCAGCTGCGCCGGCGTGGCGGGTGCCACGGCGCGTACAGGCGCGCTCGTCGCCGGATACGATCGCGATGCCGGGGGCGGAGCATAGGATTGTGCCGATGGGAAGACCGGGTAGCCCGGGCCGGTGTCCTCGACCTGCGAGCCGCGCAACCAGGCGCGATCAAGCTCACTGGCGCGCCCCGTGGCGGGAAGGCCGATCAGGGTCAAACCGATCACCGACAAGTCGACGAGACGCACACGCATCGCTCACAACCCGCTCTCGACGCCACTCACCTCCTTTCGATCATCGGCTATTAACCTTAACGAACGGCTAAGCGCGTGGTTCGAGACGGGATAGAGAGCGGAGGGCACAACCACAATGTCGTCACCGGGCTCGTCCCGGATATCTCGCTAAGGCAGGCACCGTGCCCGCCTGATCGAGATGGCCGGAACAAAGTCCGGCCATGACAGGCGTGCGCCAACGCGCGGCTCCTCGCCGTGAGGCGTCCTCATCCTGACGAGGCCGGCCGCTTGTCGGCCGGCCGTGTCGAAGGATCAGTCGAGCGGCATCGATAATATGTGGTCGTGAAAGGCGGGGCGCGCCGAGATCGCCGCAAACCAGCGCTCGAAATGGACGAGCGGCGGCCGCTCCTTCACCAGCGCGTGGAAGCGGTAGCCGAAAACGCCGACCGGAATGTCGCCCATGGAGAACGCATCGCCCGCCACATAGGCGGTCTTGGCCAGTTGCGCGTCGAGGATCGTGATGGCCGCGATCGTCCTGGTCCGCGAGGTCTCGATGGCGGCGAGGTTGCGCTTCTCGGGTGGCGTGCGGACGAGGCCCCAGAAGGTTTCGTGGATGGCGGGACCGAGGACCGACAATTGCCAGTCCATCCATTGGCTGGCACGCGCGCGCATTTTCGGGTCGGCCGGCTCCAGCGAGCCCTTGCCGTGCAGGCCGGCGAGATAGCGCACGATCGTGTTCGATTCCCACAGCACCAGGTCGCCGTCTTCGAGCGTCGGCACCAGGCCATTCGGATTGAGGGCGAGATAGGGCGCCTCGCGATTCTTGCCGAACGCGCCCGCGATATCGATGCGCTCATGCGGCAGCCCGAGCTCGCCGATCCCCCACATCGCCTTCTGCACGTTGGCCGAATTCTTGCGCCCCCAGACTTTCAGCATGGGTTGAGTTCCTCGATGGTGATGTGCGGGAAGTGCTGCGTGGCGCTCAATCGAGCGGACGCGCCTCTTCGGGCAGCATGATCGGAATGCCGTCGCGGATCGGATAGGCAAGCTTGGCCGAGCGCGAGATCAATTCCTGCTTGTCGGCGTCATATTCGAGCGGCCCCTTGGTCAACGGGCAGACCAGGATTTCCAAAAGCTTGGGATCGACGGCGCCGGCGGGACGATCGGACGGTGCGGTGGTCATGCAAGGCTCCACTTCTGAAGGTGGCGAATAGCGAGTAGGGAGTAGCGCGTACGGGTGGGCCATCGGGCACTCGCCAATTCACTACTCCCTATTCGCCATTCGATATTCGCAACTCTCGCTATTCACTACTCGCTACCCCCCACTCATTGCAACGGCGTTTCGCCCGACGTGCGGCCCTTGGCGAGCTCGATCTCGGTGACCGCCACCAATATTTCGGCGCGGGTCTTCAGATCCGGCGCCTCCAGCAAGGCCTGTTTCTCGGCCGCCCCATAGGGCGACATCATGGCGAGCGCGTTGACCAGCGCCTCATTCGGCGCCTTCTCGATGCCCTCCCAGTCGGCCTTGAGATCGTTGGCCTTGAGGAATTGCGACAGCGCGTTGAGCAGGCTCTCGCGATCGACCTCGTCC
>DATDGG010000225.1:0-7653 GCA_036522235.1 Xanthobacteraceae bacterium | reverse complement strand
ATCAAGGCGCGCGATGCTCTCAAGAAGTCGGCGCGCTGGAGCGGCGGCGAGGAGCTGCCCGACCCGGCGAAGATCCACGAGCACCTGCTGTCGCTGTCGATGGAGGACAAGGTCATCAGCGACAAGCAGGCGCCGCTGCCGGACGGCGCCACCCGCGTCGAGGCCACCTATCACCGGCCCTATATGGCGCACGCCTCGATCGGTCCCTCGTGCGCGCTCGCCCAGGTCGAGGGCGGCAAGCTGACGGTGTGGACCCATACCCAGGGCGTGTTCCCGCTGCGCGCCACCTTGGCCAAGGCGCTCGACATGCCGGGCGCCTCGATCCGCTGCATCCATACCGAGGGCTCCGGCTGCTACGGCCACAACGCGGCCGACGACGTGGCGCTCGATGCGGCGCTGCTCGCCCGCGCCGCCGGGGGGCGCCCGGTGCGGGTGCAATGGATGCGCGACGATGAATTCATGTGGGAGCCCTACGGCCCGGCCATGGTGATGCGCGCCGGCGCCGCCCTCAAGGACGGCCGCATCGTCGACTGGAGCTATGACGTCTGGAGCAACACCCACAATATGCGCCCCGGCGATCCCGACGGCGTCAACCTGCTGGCCAGCTGGTATCTGGAAAAGCCGAAGCAGCCGGCGCCGCCGCGCGCGGCGCCGCAACCCGCGGGCGCCGGCGACCGCAACGCCATCCCGCTTTACGATCTGCCGCGCCAGCGCATCACCAACCATCTGATCAAGGAAATGCCGCTGCGGGTGTCGGCGCTGCGCACGCTCGGCGCCTATGCCAACGTATTCGCGATCGAATCCTTCATGGACGAGCTGGCGGCGGCCGCGGGCGCCGATCCGGTCGAGTTCCGCCTCGCGCATCTGAAAGATCCGCGCGCCAAGGCGGTCATCGAAGCGGCTGCCAAGGCCGCCGACTGGAAGGTGGGCCAGAAAGGCACCGGCACCCGCGGGCGCGGCATTGCGTTTGCCAAATACAAGACGCTCGCGACTTACGTGGCGGTCATTGTCGATCTCGAGCTCGATCGCGAGAGCGGTCGGATCAAGGTGCCGCGCGCCTTTGCGGCGGCCGATGCCGGGCTGATCATCAACCCGGACGGCCTCACCAATCAGATCGAGGGCGGCATCGTGCAGTCGACCAGCTGGACGCTGCACGAAGAGGTACGCTTCGACAAAAAAGGCATCCTGTCGCAAAGCTGGGACAGCTATCCGATCCTGAACATGCAGGAGGCCCCCAGCGTCTCGACCGTTCTCATCAACCGGCCGGACGAGCATGCGCTCGGCGCCGGCGAAGCCTCGCAAGGGCCGACCGCCGCGGCAATCGCCAATGCGTTCACCGCCGCAACCGGCAAGCGTATCCGCGAGCTGCCGCTGCATCCCGAGCGGGTCAAGGCGGCGCTGGCTTAGGCGTTTTGAGTCCAGGCTGGGGCTTGCGGGGCCGGCAAAGTCTCGGCCGCGGGTGCTCCTTTACGGCCACCTCGCTCCGTGAAATTGTGAGGGGATCGACGGCCGGCACGGCCGCCGGTCGCAAAAAAATGACAGTTGGGAGAATAGGCACATGAGGGGGAACTTCCCGGCGCGCGCCGTCACCGCGGGCCTGGCACTGGCGGTGATCGCGAGCCTGGCGGTGGCGCAGACCCGCCCGGAGGCGCCGAAAATCGGCGATCCGCCGGAGGCGATGAACATGCGCCTCGTCGGCACCAACGACCTGCAGGGACGCACCGCCTATCAGCCGACGATCTTCAAGCAGGCCGGCCGCTACATCGCCTATATCGGCCACCACGGCGGTGCCGGCGACTTCGCCATGCCGATCAATACGCTCAACGGCCAAGGCGAGCTCAACGGCACCTCGATCGTCGACGTCACCGACCCGCGGCAGCCGAAATATCTCGCGCACATCCCCGGCGCGGTCGGCGACGGGGAGGCCGGCGCCGCCCAGATGACGCGCGTGTGCGACGGCCGCAGCCTGGGCAAAGGCGATCCCGACAAGGTCTATCTCCTGCGCGCGTTCGGGCGCGAGGGTCACGAGATTTGGGACGTGACCGATCCGGCCAAGCCCAAGGTGATCACGCGCCTCATGGGCCTGACCGACACCCACAAGAACTACTGGGAATGTGAGGGCGGCATCGCCTATCTGGTCTCGACGCCGCCGGGCTGGCGCGCCCGCATGACCCAGGTTTACGATCTGAGCGACCCGGCCCATCCGGTCAAGATCCGCGACTTTGCGCTCGCCGGACAGCAGCCCGGTGCGACCGGCGCGATCCCGCCCGCCATCCACGGCCTGATCTCGACCGGGCCGAAAGGCAACCGCGTGTATCTCGCCTTCGGCACCAACAAGACCGGCATCATGCAGATCGTGGACCGCGACAAGCTCCTGAACGGTCCGAAGGAACCGACCCCCGAAAACCTGCTCTATCCGCAGGTCGGCCGCCTCGACATGTCGCCGCTCTATGGCGGGCACACGTCGATGCCGCTCGGCAAGTTCAAGATCCCCGAATTCGCGCATGACCGCGAAGGCGGCGAGCGCGACATTGTCATGGTGGTGGGCGAGACGTTCCGCGAGGAATGCGGGGAGCCGCGGCAGATGGTGTGGTTCGTGGACGACACGGTCGAGGCCAAGCCGATGGCGGTGTCGCACTGGACCGTGCCGGAGGCGAGCGGGAATTTTTGCACGCGCGGCGGACGCTTCGGCTCGCATTCCTCGAACGAGAGCATGGGACCGCCGTTCTACCAGAAGCTCACCTTCATCACCTTCTTCAATGCCGGCGTTCGCGTGCTCGACATCCGCAACCC
The DNA here is from genome assembly GCA_036522235.1 of Xanthobacteraceae bacterium. GTDB lineage: Bacteria > Pseudomonadota > Alphaproteobacteria > Rhizobiales > Xanthobacteraceae > VAZQ01. The sequence goes on along the minus strand of DATDGG010000225.1, from coordinate 4,860 downwards.
CTATGAGCCGCGCGAGGTCGGCTATTTCATCCCGCCGATCACCAAGGCGACGCAGCCGCGCTGCGGAATGATCCTCGGCCAGCAGCGTTGCAGCAATCCGGTGATCCAGAGCAACAATGCCGAGACCGACGATCGCGGCTATATCTATGTCGCGGACCGCGTCAACACCGGATTGCACATCCTGGAGCTGACCGGCGAAGCGCGCGCGATCGCCGGGTTACCGCCGTTGTGAGCTACTCGTAGCCCGGATGGAGCGAAGCAAAATCCGGGACCGCCGGCCCCGCATTCCGCTGCGCTTCATGCGGCGACGGGGCTCCGTCGAGATCAAGAGGGAGGCGTGAAATGTCGCATTCCAAGAACTTGCTGACGGCTTCGGTCGCGTTCGCTGCGCTGGCATTGATCGCGACGCTCGCGACGGCGCAGACCCGGAAGGAGGCGCCCAAGATCGGCGATCCGCCCGAGGCCATGAACATGCGGCTCGTCGGCACCAACGATCTGCAGGCGCGCAGCGCTTATCAGCCGACCATCGTGCATCAGGGCGACCGCTATATCGCCTATATCGGCCACCACGGCGGCAACGCGGACGTTCCCAAGCCGGTCGATCCGCTGACCGGCCAGCCGGAGTTCAACGGCACCTCGATCGTCGACGTCACCGATCCAGCGCATCCGAAATACCTCAAGCACATTCCCGGCACCACAGGATCGGGCGAGGGCGGCGGCGCCCAGATGACGCGGGTCTGTGCGGGTGCGACCTTGCCGCACGCCGAGCGCGGCAAGTTCTATCTGCTGCGCACCTTGGGCACGCAGGGCCACGAAACCTGGGACGTCACCGATCCGACCAAGCCGGTCCTGCTGGCGAGCATCGGCGGCAACTACAAGGACACGCATAAGAGCTGGTGGGAATGCGACAGCGGCATCGCCTATATCGTTTCCGCGGTGCCCGGCTGGCGCGTCAACCGGATGACCGAGGTCTTCGATCTCAGCGATCCCGCCAAGCCCGTGAAGATCCGCGACTTCGGCCTGCCCGGCCAGGAGCCGGGCGCGACCGGGCCGGTGCCGACCGACGTGCATGGGCCGATCCCGCTGCCGCAGAGCAATCGCATCTATTTCGGCTACGGCAGCAGCAAGGGCGGCATTTTGCAGATCGTCGATCGCGACAAGCTCCTGCATGGGCCGAAGGAGCCGACGCCCGAGAACCTGCGCTATCCGGAGATCAGCCGGCTCGAAATCTCGCCCTTGGTCGGCGCCCACACCACCTTCCCGATGCCGCAAATGCCGATCGCCGAGTTCGCCAAGGACGGCTATTCGACCCGCGATTTCGTCATGATCGTGAACGAGGCGACGCAGAACGAGTGCAAGCCGCAGGGCCGCGAGATGGTATGGTTCGCCGACATCACCATCGAGGCGCATCCGATGATCGTGTCCAATTTCATGGTGCACGAGGCGGACGGGAACTTCTGCTCGCGGGGAGGGCGCTTCGGCGCGCATTCCTCGAACGAGAGCATGGCGCCGGTGTTCTACAAGAAGCTCGCCTTCGTCACCTTCTTCAATGCCGGCGTGCGCGCGATCGACCTGCGCGACCCCTACGCGCCCAAGGAGGTCGGCTATTTCATCCCCTCGATCACCGAAGCGACCGACAAGCGCTGCATCCGCGTCGAGGGCCAGCCCAAGTGCAAGGTCGCCATCCAGTCCAACAACGTGGAGACCGACGACCGCGGCTATATCTACGTCGTGGATCGCGCCAATACCGGCTTGCACATTCTCGAGCTGACCGGCGAGCCGCGCGCGATCGCCGGGCTGCCGCCGCTGTAGATTGAGTGTGGCCCGTAGCCCGGATGGAGCGAAGCGAAATCCGGGTGGGCAGCTCCCGCATTCCGCTGCGCTCCATGCGGGCTACTGAAAACAGGAGACAACCATGAAGCTCTCACCCTCAACATCTGGCACATTCGCGATCGCGCCGACGCCGTTCCATGACGACGGCCGCATCGACACGGCTTCGATCGACCGGATGACGGACTATTATCTCGCGGCCGGCTGTACCGGCGTGACCGTGCTCGGCATCATGGGCGAGGCGCCCAAGCTCGAGCCGCAGGAGGCGCTCGATATCGCGGCCCGCATGATCAAGCGCGCCGCTCCCGCGCCCATCATCGTCGGCGTCTCGGCGCCCGGCTTTGCCGCGATGCGCTCGCTGGCGCGCAGCGTCATGGAGGCGGGCGCGGCCGGGGTGATGATCGCGCCGGTGCCCGCGCTGCGGACCGACGACCAGATCGTCGGCTATTTCCGCCAGGCCGTGGAGGCGATCGGCGCCGATATTCCATGGGTGCTGCAGGACTATCCGCTGACGCTCACGGTGCAGATGACGCCCGGCGTCATCCGCCGCATCATCCAGGACAATCCGTCCTGCCAGATGCTCAAGCACGAGGACTGGCCCGGGCTCGAGAAGATTTCGGCGCTGCGTGGCTTCCAGAAGGACGGCTCGATGCGGCCGATTTCCATCCTCACCGGCAACGGCGCCTTGTTCCTCGATTTCGAGATGGAACGCGGCGCCGACGGCGCCATGACCGGCTATGCGTTCCCGGAAATGCTGGTCGACGTGGTGCGCCTGTCGAAGGAAGGCCGCCGCGACGCCGCGCATGACTTGTTCGACGCGCACCTGCCGCTGCTGCGCTACGAGCAGCAGCAAGGCGTGGGCCTGGCGGTGCGCAAATATGTAATGATGCGGCGCGGCGTCATCGCCTGCGACGCGCAACGCAAGCCCGGCTCAAGCCTCACCGCTGCCGCCAAGAGCGAGGTCGATTATTTGCTCGCGCGGCTCGCCCGCGTCGACAAGCGCGCGGAAATCAAGCCGAGGTTGGCACAGGCTTCTTAGGGGGCGATAGCGGAGCGATCTGCATGCGGTACGCAATAAGACGCTTCCTTCGGCAGCTTGTGCCCGATGAGGCCCCCTTTCCCTATACGCCGGGCCACTCCCCACTAATCTCCGAAGAGATGCCTGTAAGCGTTAGGAATTGGTGTGTTGTTGCGATCGCAATCAACGTGCTGGCACTGGTCATAGGAACTCTCATATCGCGTGATTGGACGCCGATGATCTTGTTCGTGGCTTTCACGGCGTGTGGTCCGATTGGCGCGTTGCTTTTTTGGCGGCTCACGGTAAGGCGCTTCAATCGTTATAGTGTGCTGGCTCGTTTCTTGTCGCCCCTGGCATTTATCCTGAGCTTCGAGTGGCTCGGCATAACTATTGCGATCGGAACATCCGGAATGCTGATTTATCTGATAATCAAATTGGCCATTGAGAGCCCCAAAGCTGGAAGCTTTTAACGAGTGCCCTCACATCTCCCCGTAGAGCCAGGCCATCCCGTCATAGGCCTGCTCGGCGCTGCGGCCGGAGAGCATCTGGTCGCGCAGCTCGGCGGTGGGGCCGCGCGCGTGATAGAAATCGCCGTAGACGCGGGCCATGATCTGCACGCGCGCGGTGCGCAGATAACGCTGCTGGACATAGGCCGCGAATGCGGCCGGCAGGTCGTCGGGTTGTGCCGCCGCCTTTTCGGCGAGCCAGACCGCGTCTTCGGTCGCCATGCAGGCGCCTTGCGCCAGATATTGCAGCATCGGGTGGGCGGCATCGCCCAAGAGCACGACCCGGCCCTTGGCCCAGTCCTTGACCGGCTCGCGGTCGCACAACACCCACATGCGCCAGGTCTCGATGCGCTCGAGCATGCGCAGGACCTCCGGCCGCTGGCCCTTGAAATGCGTCCAGAGGACGTCCGCATCGGCCTCCGCGTTCCAGCCTTCGACGTAACGGTCGGAATGGAAGACGGCGACCAGATTGTAGAGCTCGCCGCGCCGCAGCGGATAGTGCACCAGATGGGTGCGCGGTCCGGCCCATAGCACCACGTCCGGGTTCCAGAGATCCGCGGGAACATCGGCGCGCTTGAGCACGGCGCGGTAGGCGATATGGCCGGACACCCGCGGCTTGCCGTCGCCCACGATCTGCTGGCGGATTTTCGACCACATGCCGTCGCAGCCGATCAGCGCGCGACCGGCAATCCGCTCGCCGGTCGTGAGCGTGACGGTGACGCCGGCATCGTCCTGTTCGAAGCTCTCGACTTGGCGCTGCGTTTCGAGCGTGACCAGGTTGTTGCTGTGGCAGGCGTTCAGGAACACGGCATGAATGTCGGCCCGATGGGTGACCGCGTAGGGCTGCTGAAAACGATCGATGAAGCGCTGATCGAGGGGGATACGGGTCACCTGCGTGCCCGACAGCGCGCTGCGCATTTCGAGCGCGCCGGGCCGCCAGACGTCCGCCAGCAAGGCGTCCTTGAGGCCGAGCCGATCGACCGCCTTGAAAATGTTGGGGCCGAGCTGGATGCCGGCGCCGAGCTCCTTGAATTCGGGCGCCTGCTCGAGCACCCGTACCGGGAATCCCTTGCGGGCCAGCGCATAGGCGGCCGCAAGCCCGCCGATGCCGCCGCCCGCGATCAGGATCGGCAGATGTCCGTGACCGTTCTTAGTCCGGGCCTCTTCCGTTTGGGTTTCTTCTTGGGCCATTGCTACGCGCTCCCACTGCACCGGCCCGAACCGGCGGGCCGGGCCGGTGGAAGCTTTCCGCGCTCCGCCGCGGACCGTGGCACATGTCCGCGGTCCTGCGGCAGAGCGACTTCATCATTTCACGGCTTGATCACTGGATGACTTGATCACTTCAACGACGTGATCACTTCACGACGTGATCACTTCACCACTTGGCCGCGAATCTCACCGCCCTTGTGGGCTTCGGTGTGGATGTTGACGTACCACTTGCCGGCCAGGAGGTCGGCGGCCTGGGCGTCGGTCAGGTCGGCCGAGCCTTGGAACGGGCTGCCGCCG
>DATDGG010000224.1:0-11253 GCA_036522235.1 Xanthobacteraceae bacterium | reverse complement strand
TTTGCGGCGCTGCCCACGCCCGATCCGGACGCGGCCGCGCGCGAGCTCGAGCGCGCGGTCATCGGGCTCGGCTTCAAGGGCGCCATGGTGCACGGTCTCACCCGCGGCGCCTTCCTGGACGAAAAGCGGTTCTGGCCGATTTTCGCGAGCGCCCAGCGCCTCGACGTGCCGATCTATCTGCATCCGGCGACTCCGCATCCGGACGTAATCGAGGCCTATTATAAGGGCTACCCGTCGATGGTCCGGGTCGGCCACGGCTTCACCAGCGAAATGTCCGCCGCCGCGATCCGCCTGGTGCTGAGCGAGATCTTCGAGGTCTTTCCGCGCCTGCAGATCATTCTCGGGCACCTTGGCGAGGCGTTGCCGTTCCTGCTGCCGCGTGTCGACCGCTATGTATCGCGACGGATGAAGGGGCGGACCTTCGCCGACAGCATCCGCAAGAATTTCTATTTCACCACCGGCGGCAAGTTCACCCATGCGGCGCTGCAATGCACGATCGAGGCGATCGGGATCGAGCGGCTGATGTTCGCGGTCGATTGGCCATTCCACTCGAACCTGGACGGCACAGCCTTCATCGAGACGGCGCCCATCGGCGACGACGCCAAGGCCATGATCTTCGGGCGCAACGCGCGGGCGCTGCTGCGGCTGTAAAGCGCTACCAATCCCCGCTTGGCGAGGCGCCACCCCGAGGTCTAAAGTAGCTGCTTGCCCCTACAGACAGCACGCGGAAACCGGGGCGCGGAAACATGAGCGTGAGCGCGGCCAAGAAGACTTTGCTGATCCGCAACGGCACCTTGATCGATGGATCGGGGAATGCTGCCGCGCGCAACGACGTCATCGTGGTCGAAGGCAACCGCATCAAGAGCGTCGGCGCGCTGCCGCCCGATATCCATCCGGAGGATCACACCAACGTCGAGGTCATCGACGCCGCCGGCCAATGGATCATGCCGGGCCTGATCGATGCCCATTGCCATGTGTCATACGGCTATCCCTCGATCAAGGGCGAGGGCAAAGGCAAGGGCCCGACCCGCCCGGAATTCTCCACGCTGCGCTCCGCCCGCAGCGTGCAGAAGGTGCTGCGCTCGGGCGTGACCAGTATTTCCGTGCCCGGAGGCACCTGGTTCACCGATGTGGGCGTGCGCGACGCGATCAGGCTCGGCCTGATGGAAGGGCCGCGCATGTATGTGGCGGGCCGCATGATCGTCACCTATGGCTGCATCGAGGATGACGAGCCGTCCTGGGAGGGAACGCCCGACCATTCGATCGGCAAGCTCTGCAACTCGGTCGCCGAGATGGTCACGGAAGTGCGCCGCCAGGGCAAGCACGGCGTCAATTTCATCAAGATGGCCGACAGCCGCTCGGGTGAATCGCAGATGCTCGCCCGCGACGAGATCGCCGCCGTGGTCGGCGAGGCGCACCGGCGTAATTTGCGCGTCGCCATCCACTCGCGCGGCGCCGGCTCGACGCGGGCCGCGGCCGAGGCCGGCGTCGATTGGATCATCCATGCCGATCTCGCCACCGATCGCGACCTCGATGCGGTGGCCAAGGCCGGCATCCCGATCCTGCCGACCGCGACCTTTCTGGCGGTGGTGATCGAGCTCGGCGGCAAGGTCGGCGCCGAAAAAGTCCAGCTCGACATCAATCGCATGAAGCGCCACTACGACCTCCTGGGCGAGCTGATGCGCAAGGCGCGCGCGCTCGGCATCAGGCTTCTGGTCGGCACCGATACCGGCAACAATTCCTTCACCCCCTATGGCGAGCTGCACGCCAAGGAGCTCGAGATTTTCGTCAACCACGGCGGCTTCTCGCCCATGGAGGCGATCGTGGCGGCGACCAAGCACAACGCCTATGCGGTCGGCCTCGAAGGTCAGCTCGGCGAGATCGCGCCCGGCAAGCTCGCCGACATCATCGTGCTCAAGAAGGATCCGATCGCCGATATCACGATCCTGCAGGGCGGCCGTCACCTGTCCTGGGTGATCAAGGACGGCAAGATCGTCGACCTCGGCGCGCCTGAGGAATTGCTGACCTTCCGGCAGGCCGCCGAATGAGCCTCGGCTCGGCAGTCCGGCCATGCTGAAGCGACACTTGTTGCTGATGGCCCTCGCGGGGCTCGGCCTCGCGAGCGCCACGCAGCTTGCTGGCGCGCAAGCCTGGCCGACCCGCACCGTCAAATTCATCGCCCCGTTCGCGGCCGGCGGCACCTCGGACATGCTCGGCCGCCTTGCCGCCGAGCATCTCAAGGCGAGATTGCAGCAACAGTTCTATGTCGAGAACCGCGTGGGCGCCGGCGGCATGATCGGCTCCCACGAGGTCGCGGCGGCGGAGCCGGACGGCACGACGTTCGTGATCTCGGGCATCGCCTCGCACGTCATCGCGCCGGCGTTCAGCCGCAACCCGCCCTATGACGGGCTGCGCGATTTCACCCATGTGGCCTATCTCGGCGGGCCGCCGGTCGTGCTGGTCGTGCATCCTTCGCTCGGCGCGCGCACCTTCAAGGACTTTCTCGATCTCGCCCGGCGCGCAGGAGAAGGTCTCAACTACGTGTCGTCGGGCGTCGGAACCCACGGCTTTCTGTTTGCCGAGGACATGGCGCGCCGCGAGCATCTCAAGCTGGTCCATGTCCCCTACAAGGGCTCGAACCCCGCGATGCTCGACCTCATCGCCGGTCACGTTAAGATCGGCGCCATGGCCTGGTCGTCCGCGGTCGAGCAGATCCGCGCCGGCAACGTGCTCCCGCTCGGCATGTCGGCGCAAAGCCGGCTGCCGGGATTTTCGGACGTGCCGACCTTCAAGGAGCTCGGCTACCCGGATTTGGTCGCCGCCACCTGGTTCTCCTTGTCCGGTCCGGCGAAGCTCCCATCCGAGATCACCCATCGCCTGAATGCCGCGATCATCGATGTGATGAAGGAACCCGACGTGCAGAAGCAATTGGCGCAGGAGGGCATCGAGCTCAAATCCCTGACGCCCGAGGAATTCACCAAATTCGTGGAAGCCGAGACCGCCCGCTGGGCGCCCCTCGCCAAGGCCATAGGCCCGCTCGAGGGCAACTAATTCCCCGCCACCTGCGGCAGCACATCGCGGGCGAGCTTGGCCATGAAATCCTCCGTCGTCTGTCCGTCCTTCGGGAACGGCCAGATCACGACCTCCTGAATGCCGGCGGCTGCGAGCCTCTGCAGGCGCGCGACGATTTGCTCGGCGGTGCCGACCATCGCCAGGCTGTCGATGATGCCGCGCGGGAGGAGGCGGCGCAGCTCCGCCATGATCTCAGCCGACCATTCGTGCGGCGCCTCGCGGATGAATTTGCGGAACTCATCCGAAACGTCGGGGGCGAGCGCGTCGGCCATCTCGCTCAAGACCTTCCGGCTGCTCCAGAACGCGAAGCCGACCCCGCGCCGGATGCCATCCGGTATCGCCTCGTCCTCGCGATCGAGCAGCGAGAGATAAAGCCACGAGCACATCGTTATGTCGCGCCAGTCGCGCTTGGCGGCCGCAAGGCCCGGCAGGATGTGATGCTTGGCGTATTCGATGCCGGGCACCGTGGCAAAGCTGCCGATCAGGATACCGTCGGCGATCTCGCCGGCGAGCTTGAGGATTTGCGGCCCGCGGCTGGCGATATAGAGGGGAGGGAGCTCGCTCGGCTTCCAGTCGAGCGCGCCGTCGCGGAATTTTACCACCTGGCCGTCGAGTGTGATCTTCTCGCCGGCCCACAGCGCCCGCATCAATTGGGTGGCTTCGCGTAACGCAGCGACCGGCTTCGGATTGCCGTAGCCGGGCAGCGTCTCGAAATGGCTGCCCGAACCCATCACCACCCGGAACCGCCCCGGCGCCATCTCGGCGAGCGTCGCGCAGGCTTGCGCCGCAATCGCAGGATGGCGGGTGTAAGGATCGATGACGCTGGTGCCGAGCCCGATGCGCGCGGTCACCTGCGTGGCCGCGCCCAGGCGCGCAAACAGGTCGCGCGCCCATTTCTTGTCGTTGTGAAAGAAGGCGTGAAAGCCGAGCCGCTCCGCAAGCTTCACCTGCTCGATGAAGCACGCGCCCGGCTCGGCGCCCAACGATGCGATGGAGAGCTTCATCGCCGATACCACCAACCTGTCATGCCCGCGAAAGCATAAGGGCGTTTACGCCCGTCTTCGCGGGGCTATGCATCCAGTAATCGCAAGCGTCGATTTTGAACGCAAACTTCAGGGAGTACTGGGTCGTCCGCTTTCGCGGACGATGACGACGGAGAGTCTTCATTGTTTCCCAAGAAAGATGTCACGCGATCGGTCCGAGGATATGCGCCGCAAAGCCCGGGCGCTGGCTCAATGTCTGGTACCAGGCCTTGATGTTGGGCAGCTCCGGCCGCTCGATCGGATAGTTGTGCCAGCGGTGCGCCAAAATTCCGTTGCCGATATCCGCGAGCGTGAGGTCCGCGCCGGCGAGATAGCGGCGGCCGGCGATGAAATTTTCCACGATCGCCCAGCATCGGATCGCCTCCTTGCGGGCGGCTTCGAGCGCCGCGGCATCGCGCTTGTCGGCGGGCGTGCGGTAGTGGCCGAGGAGCATCGTGGTCATGGGTGGGTTCAAGCTTGCGAGCTGCCAATCCATCCAGCGCTCAACTTCGCTGCGGCGAAAAGCATCGCGCGGATGGAGTTCCCCGCCCCCATAGGTGGCGCACAGGTAGCGCAGGATCGAATTTGATTCCCACACGATCTTGTCGCCGTCCTCGATGGTGGGGACCCGTCCATTGGGATTCATCTCGAGGTACGCGGGATCGTCGTTGCCGCCGAACGGCCCGGCCCAATCGACGCGCTCGAACGCGACGCCGAGCTCGACGCAGCACCACAGCACCTTCTGCACGTTCAACGAGGTGCTGCGGCCCCAAATCTTGATCATGCGGACGCCGCTTCCTTGTCCATGTCGGCGAAAATCTGGGCCGCGAGCCCGAAGGCCCCGAATGCCGCCGGCACGCCGGCATAGATGGCGGCATGCATCATGATCTCCTTGACCTCGTCGCGGCTCACGCCGGTATTGGCAGTGGCGCGGATATGGAGCTTGAGCTCCTCGAGGCGTCCCATCGCGACCAGCATGGCGATGGTGATCATGCTGCGGGTCTTGTGATCGAGGCCCGGACGCGCCCAGATCGAGCCCCAGGCATATTCCATGAGGAAGTCCTGAAACTCCGCATTGAAGGGCGTCCGGTTCTTGGCGGTGCGCGCCACATGGGCGCTGCCGAGGACGGCCTCGCGAATTTTCTTGCCGTGCTCCAGCCGTTCCTTGTCGCTCAAGATGCGCCTCCCCAAATTTGCTGCCGCCCTGCGGGCGCAGCCTCAATACCTGCCATTCGGGCTTCCGAGCAATCCAGAAAATGGCTAGACTTCATCCCGGATAGGCACTGGAGAACGCCGGATGAAGTGCAGGGCCGCTCTTTTTGTCCTCATGCTTGCCGGCTGGCCGCACGGCGCCGCCGCGCAATCGCTCGCCGCCGATCCCTCGCTCACCCCGGCCCAACTGGCCGGCCGCAACCTGTTCGCCCAGCATTGCGTGGTCTGCCATATGAAGACGCTGGTCACGGCCGTGCGCACCTACGGTCCCACCCTCTCCAGGAGCTCGCTCGGCGGGCTAGAGGACGTGATGCGCGAGTTCATCAGCATCGGCACGTCGAACATGCCGGGGTTCAAATACAGCCTCGCCCCCGACGAGATCGGCGCGATCGTTGCCTATCTCAAGACATTGCCGACCGAGCCGCCCGCCCCGCCGACGACTCCGGCTCCGCGCTGAACAGAGCCGAAACAAACAATTCGGAGGAAAGCCATGAAACCCACAGCAAGCCTGGCCTGCCAAACTGCGAGCCTTGCCTTCGGCCTCGCCATTTCGATCGCCCTACCGGGTGCCGCCGGCGCTTCGGACGTCTTGCTCAGCGGCGCCGTCAAGGCGGCGAGCGGCGAGACGATGGGCGGGGTCACGGTCTCGGCCAAGGCGGACGGCGGGACCATCACCACGACGGTCTTCAGCGACGAGGCAGGCAACTATTATTTCCCGCCGCTTCCGTCCGGCAAATACCGGGTCTGGGCGCAGGCGCTGAGCTTTGCGACCGCCAAGAGCGAGGTCGATCTCCCGGCCAGCCGCCATCAGGATTTCACGCTGCGGCCGATCACCGACTTCGAGCAACAGGTGCGGCAATTGCCGGGCGACCTGATCCTGGCCGGGCTGCCGGAATCAACGCCCGACGACAAGCGCCTGAAGCAGATCGTGCGCAACAATTGCACGAGCTGTCACACGCCGAGCTACACGCTGCAGCATCGCTTCGATGAAACCGGCTGGAACGCCATCATCCAGACGATGAAGCAAGTCAACGTCTACGGCATCTACCGGCCCGCCGCCGAGGTCAATAAGGTGCTCGATTTTCACCAGAAGGAGCTTGCCGCTTATCTGGCCCGCGCCCGTGGACCCGCCAACCCGGGCGGCTTCAAGATCACCACGCGGGCGCGCCCGACCGGCGAGGCGGCGCGTGCGGTGTTCACCGAATATGACGTGCCGCTCAACCCCGACCAGGTGCTGCCGGCCCGCGACCATCCGATCGACGGCAGCGACTGGTCGCTCGGAACGCCCTCGCGCGTCGGCTCGCTGCCGCACGATGCGGCGCCCGATCTCGACGGCAATCTCTGGTTTGCCGCCGTCATGCCCAACCGCACCATGTCGGTCGGCCGCATCGACGCCAAGACCGGCGCCATCAAGCCGTTCAAGATCGACGCCGCCAATGGCATGGCGGCGATCTCGCACGGGCTCATCCGCGACGACAAGGGCATGATCTGGTTCAACGCCCATATCTCGCGCGGCAGCCTCGCCAAGATCGATCCCAAGACCGAGAAGGTCTCGGTCTACATTCCGCCGACCGGCATGTCGCAGATCGACGGCCCGGTGACGCTCGATTTCGACGGCGCCGGCCAGATCTGGGCCGGAACCGGCGATGGCGTGCTGCGCTTCGATCCCCTTGGCGAGCGGTTCAGCGAGTTCAAGTCGCTGACGCCGAAGACCGCCAAGGGCGGCGTCGGCATGACCTATGGGGTGGCGGGCGATCGCGACGGCAATGTCTGGTGGACCCAGATGGCCTTCGACATCGTGGCCAAGGCCGACGTCAAGACCGGAAAATCCGAGGAGTGGACGCTGCCGCCGGTCGTCGATCAGATCAAGCTCGCGACGGAGAACGACATCAAGTTCTATGAAGGCTATGCGCCGACCGACATCGGCACGCCGTTCCCCTGGTCGCAGGGGCCGCGCCGGATCGGCATCGATCGCGACGCCGGCGTGCTCTGGGTCGCCAATTCGTGGGGCGGCACCCTGACTCGGGTCGACACCGCAACCGGCAATATGAGCTTCGTGCCGCTGCCGAGCCCGGCGACCCAGCAGCCCTACGAGGCGACCGTCGACCAGGGCCACAATGTCTGGACCCCCATGTGGACCACCGATCAGATAGCCAAATACGATCCGGCGACCTCCAAATGGACGATCTTCGACCTGCCGACCCGCGGCACCGAAGTGCGCATCGCCTCGCTGCTCGAGCAAGGCGGCCGCAAGGAAGTCGTGATGGCGCTGCCGCGCGCCAGCAAGGTCGCCGTCATGACGGTGCGCAGCGAAGCCGAGCTGGCGGCCCTCAAGGCCGAGAGCGCGCATCCGTAGGGCAGGCGTGGGGTGGGCAAAGGAGCGAAGCGCCCACCAACAGCGCTTTGCCCCTACGACCGTAGCAGCGTGCGCAGCGCGTCGACGATCGGCTTCGGCAGATTCATGGTTTCCTGATTGATGGCGTCCATATCCTCGCCCCGGGCGGGATCGAGCATCAGGTTGCGCTTGGCGCAGGCGGCGACGAAGTCCGGGTCCTTGAGCATGTCCCGGAAGGCCGCGCGCAGCGCCGCCAGGCGATCCTCGGGCACGCCCGGCGTGGTCAGGATGGAGCGGCCGATCTCGGCCATGCCGGCGACCACGTGGGCCACGGTTCGTCCTTCGTCGGTGAGCATCAGCTCGGAAAGGGTGGGGACCTGCGGGAGCTCGGGAAATCGCTTGAGCGCATTCTGGTAGAGGATCACGGCCTTGCCGTCATGCACCCAATCGGGATGCGCGACCAGGACGGCCGGGAGCGAGAACGAGCCGTTGACGTCGACCTCGCCGCGCTCGGCCGCGAGCTGGATGTCGGCCGAGCCGGTGTAGCCCTTGACGATCTTGAGCTTGCCGCCCCCGTAGGCATTGAGCGCCTGCGCATAGATCAGCGACATCGAGCCGTTCTCGGCGCCGACCACGACCTGGCGCTTGCGCGCGTCCTCGAAGCTCTTGATCCCGGCCTGCGGCAGCGCCACCCCGACATCGATATTGGAGGTGAAGCGGCCGACATAATGGAACCGCGCCACCTCCATCTTGTTCTTCTCGTCGGTGACTGCGTTGGCGGCAAGCTGCTGCGAGACGCTGCCGAGATAGGTGCCGTCCTGCGGCGCCACCTGGTAGAGATAGAGGATCGCCTTGAGGCTGCCGCCGCCCGGCATGTTCTCCGGCACGATGGTCGGATTGCCGGGGATGTGGCGCGGGAGGAATTCCGCGGCCAGCCGTCCATAGAGGTCGTAGCCGCCGCCCGGGCCGTAGCCGATGATCATCTTCAGCGTCTTGCCGCGGTAGAAATCGGCGACCGGCTCGGCCCGCAAGGCGCCCGTGCCGGCCAGCGTCGTGGCCAGCGCCATCAAGACCATTCCGATTGCGAAGCGCATTTGTTTCCTCCGGTGCTTTTTTTTGCGCGCCGGGATCAGCAGCGAAATCAGCGCGGCTTTAGCCCGCGCCCACCTGCTTTCGCCACGTGTCCCAGGGACGATCGACGTTCTGGCTCTTGGCCTGTTCGTATTGGTTGAGGAAATTGATCGGGCCGCCGAGCGCGACGGCCTGCATCTGCAGCCTGGCATTGACCTCGGTATAGATCGCGCGGAAGACGGTGGTCTTGAGATCGGGTCCCGCGACCGCGTCGCCGTGACCACGCATCAACACGACCGAGCCGCTGCCCAGCGTCTGCGCCAGCGATTTTCCGAGCTCGCTGGTATTGACCAGCATGCCGTTCTTCTCGCCGGCGGTCTTGCGGATCTCCCAGACCGGCGCGCCGTCCCCGAGAAAGTGGCCGTTGTGAAAAATGGCGCGCAGCGGCTGCTCGGTCACCCCGAACGGAATGACGCCAGGCGAATGCGAGTGGACCACGGCGTTCACGTCCGGACGCACTTTGTAGATTTCGCCGTGAATGAACCGCTCGCGATAGACCGGGCGGCCGCGCGCATTGATCGCGTTGCTGTCGAGGTCGAAGGTGATCAGGTCGGCGGCCGACACGTCGCGCGGCGCGATCGCCTGCATCTGCAGATAGCGGTGCGGATTACGCGGATCGCGCACGCTGACATGGCCGAACGAATCGAGGACGCCGTTATGGGCCAGGACGTGGTTGGCGGCGACCAGGTCCACGAGCAGATCGGGGTCGAGATCGGCGTAATCGGGATCGAGCGGCGCCGCTTCGGCGGCCGCCGCCAGCGCCGCAAGCGCAGCCGCATCGGCCGCGCTCCCCATCCCGACCGCCGCGCCGGCGCTGGCGAGATCGGCATAGAACGCCCGCCGGCACATGAGCGGAATTTTGGAAACCTGCACCATCCTTGGCCTTCCCTCCAGAATTGGCCGATTGCGCCGGCCGTGAAAAAAGTATGCGCTGCGGCGGCACTACCGGCAACACAATTTCGGTCGCACCTTGAAGGCAACGAATTTTGTTGTTACATTATTAAAATGCAATGCACACGGGCATCCGATCGTGGGGGCGCGCCTTGTGGGCGCCCGCGGCCGAGAGGCAACAGGGCGGCCACAATAAGGGCGTTTACGCCCGTCTTCGACGGGCCAAGGGCCGCCCCTACGGGCCATCAGATCATCGTGGCGCCTGAAGGATCAGAAATCCGGCTTATCGGCATGTGGGAGTGGCGCGACCCCATAGCCGAAGAAGAAATCGTTGTTCGGTTCGCACAGGTCCTCGATCAGCGGCCTGTCTTCGACGCGCCGCCAGTGCTGGATGGCCGACCAGGGCATGGTGAAGGCGCCCGGGTCATCGACCGTAACCGCCACCTGCAGCGACTTGCCGCCGTCGATCATCTTGAAGCGTTCGACGACGTGCAGCTGCTCGGTGTGGGGCGTGCGGTAATTGTCGACGAATGTCCGCGTGTTCAGCCCGATCGTGTCGACCACGAGCTCGTCGCCTTCGTAATGTCCGACCGACTCGCCGTACCATGATGGCGTAACATGCTGCGAATGCGGCACGTTCAAGAAGACGTGCCGCGTCTGTGCGTAGAGCTCATTGATGATCACGACCAGCTTGGGGGTCTGAATGAAATGAACGGGCTGGCCGCGGTTGTAGATATCGAGACCCGGAACGCCCCCCGGCCAACAGCGCTCGCGGGCGATGAAGGGGACCTTGCCGGCCATCACCTCTTCGTTGGTCTTGCGCATCTGCTCCACGACCCATGGCTGCAAGATTGGATTGGTGAGATCGGCGATGCGGTAGGTCGGTTGGCCCTGGCCGTTGGGAACATAGGGATGGGCCTTATCGGAGAGGACGGGCCCGGGCCCGCTCGGCGGCGGCAGGAAGTCGTCGCTCTTGGGACGATCCGAGGTCCAGGCGACGCCGCCGTGCGGGGTGAAGTTGGGCACGGACGCTTGCGTCTCCTCGGCGGCGCGCGCGGGCCACGCCGCGGTGCCGCACACCAGAAGCCCGGCAGTGACGCACATCAAAGAGAATTTGGACATCTCCTCGCTCCCTTGATCGGATCGTTTGCGCCGGATTGAACCGGCTGGCCGTGATGATACACCTCCGATCAAATGCGAGGGGATTTTTAGCAAGCTAATCTGGAGCCGTGGAAATGCAGATTGGAGTGATCGGCCTCGGGCGCATGGGCGCCAATATCGTGCGCCGCCTGCAGCGCGGGGGCCACGAATGCGTCGCCTACGACGCCGATGCGGCGGTGGTCGCGCGGCTCGCCGCCGAGGGGCTGCCGGCGCTGCCGAGCTTGAGCGCCTTTCTGCAGGGGCTCAAGCCGCCGCGGGTGGTCTGGGTCATGGTGCCGGCCGGCGCGCCGACGCAAGCGATGATTTCCCGGCTCGGCGAATTGCTGCAGCGCGACGACGTGATCATCGACGGCGGCAACACTTTCTATCAGGACGACATCGCGCGCGCGGCGGCGTTGCGCCCCAAGGGCATCCACTATCTCGATGTCG